>DASYUM010000065.1:0-33024 GCA_036001225.1 Candidatus Methylomirabilota bacterium
GCGAGGCCGAGCGACTGGAGGCCGACGGCAAGACGCCGGTCTTCGTCGCGGTGGACGGAGAGCTGCAGGGGCTCATCGCCGCCGCCGACGTCGTGAAGGCCGAGGCGCGGGCGACCGTGGCCGCGCTCCGCCGCCTCGGGATCGAGGTCGTCATGTTGACCGGCGACGCTCAGCGGACGGCGGACGCCATCGCCCGGCAGGCTGGCGTGGACCGCGTCCTGGCCGAGGTGCGGCCGGAGGCGAAGGCGGCCGAGGTTGCGCGGCTCCAGGCCGGGGGCCGCCTGGTGGCCATGGTGGGCGATGGGATCAACGACGCGCCGGCCCTGGCCCAGGCCGATGTGGGGATCGCGATGGGGTCGGGCACCGACGTGGCGCTGGAGGCGGCGCCGGTGACCCTGCTGTCGGGCGACCTGCGGGCGCTGGTCACGGCGATCCAGCTCTCCCGGGCGACGCTGCGCGTGATCCGCCAGAACCTCGGGTGGGCCTTCGGCTACAACCTGGTCCTGATCCCGATCGCCGCCGGCCTCCTCTACCCCGTCCTCGGCCCGGCGGGACTTCTCTCCCCGATCCTCGGCGGCGCGGCCATGGCGCTCTCCAGCGTGTCGGTCGTGACGAACTCGCTCCGGCTCAAGCGCTTCCGCCCGACCCCGCTGGCGCCGTGAGACCCGTCGTCCTCGGCGGCGCCCTCACGCCGGAAGACGTCGTCGGCGTCGCTCGCGCCGGCTGGCCGGTGGTATTTCCCGACGACGCCGAGCGGCGCGTGGCGCAGGCCCGCGCGTTCGTGGACCGCCTCGGCGAGAGCGACGCGCTCGCCTACGGGATCACGACCGGGGTCGGCAAGCTGAAGGACGTTCAGATTCCGGTGGCCGAGCGCCGCGCCCTCCAGCTGAACCTCGTCCGGAGCCACGCCGCCGGCCTCGGGCCGACGATGAGCGTGCCCGAGAGTCGCGCGATGTGGCTCTGCCTGGCCGCGTCGCTCGCCCGGGGGCACTCCGGCGTGCGGCCGGCGTTGGTGCGGCTCCTCGCCGACTGCCTGAACCTCGGCGTCAGCCCGATGGTGCCGGAGTGGGGCTCGCTGGGCGCCTCAGGCGACCTGATCCCGCTCGCCCACGCGGCCCTCGTCCTGGTCGGTGAGGGCGAGGCGTGGGTGGAGGGCCGCCGGCTGGCCGGCTCGGCGGCGCTGGCGGCGGCGGGACTGGCGCCGATCACGCTGGAAGCCAAGGAGGGCCTCGCCCTCCTCAATGGCACCCACCAGATGTCGGGCGTCGGGACCCTGCTCCTCGCCGACGCGGCGACGGCGCTCAAGTGTGCCGACGTGACCGGCTGCATGAGCCTGGAGGCGCTCATGGGGACGAATACCGCCGCCGACGCCCGCCTCCACGCCCTGCGACCCCATCCGGGGCAAGGGGCGGCGGCCGCCAACGTCCGGCGGCTCACCACCGCCAGCGGGATCATCGCCTCCCACGCCGATTGTCACCGGGTGCAGGACGCCTACAGCCTCCGCTGTCTCCCCCAGGTCCACGGCGCCGCCCGCGAGGCCCACGCCTTCGCCCGTGCGGTCCTCGTGCGGGAGTTGGCGAGCGTCACCGACAACCCACTCGTCTTCCCGGCCGACGGCCTGGTCCTCTCGGGCGGGAACTTCCACGGCCAGCCGCTCGCGCTCGCCTTCGACACGCTGGCCATCGGGCTCGGCTATCTGGCCGGGATCGCCGAGCGGCGGGTCGACCGGCTGGTGAACCCGCTGGTGTCGGAGCTGCCCGCCTTCCTGGCGCCCGACGGCGGCCTCCAGTCCGGCTACATGCTGGCCCAGTACCAGGCGGCGGCGCTCGCGTCCGAGGTCAAGGCGCTCGCCCACCCCGCCTCGGCCGACTCGATCCCGACCTCGGGCAACCAGGAGGACTTCGTCCCGATGGGGGCGGCGGCGGTGCGGAAGTGTCGCGAGGTGCTCCAGCGGGTGCGGGCGGTCCTGGCCATCGAGGCGGTGTGCGCGGCCCAGGCCCTCGACCTCCGGGCGCCGCTTCAGCCGGGGCGGGGCAGCGCGGCCGCGCGCGCGGCCGTCCGGGCCCGGGTGCCGGCGCTGAAAGAGGACCGGGTCGTGCGCGATGACCTCGCCGCCGCCCTCGTGCTGGTAGAAGACGGCAGCCTGGTGGCGGCCGTGGAGGCGGCGGTCGGCCCCTTGGAGTGACGCCTCGAACCGTCGCGCCGGACATCGGACGCGCCGACGGCGCCATCGAGCCTGCCCCGGCCGCGCGGCTGCTCCTCGTGCTGGCGGCCCCCGGGCGGCGCCGTGGGGCCGAACGCCTGGCACCCCTTCCTCGCCCCGCGCCTGGCCTTCCCGGACGACATCGTCGTGGCCGTGGGATCAGCGGATCACCGCCTACGCCCGGATCGGCCAGGCCGTGGCGGCCGTGCTCGCCCGCTTGGTGGTCGCGGTGTTCGGCTCCTTGGTCGATCGGAGGCTGGCCGCGGGCTTCACGGCCGCCGGGCGGGCCTCGCTCAACCGAAACCGGCGAGCGCGTGTTCCAGCACACGCTCCTCGCCGAAGCCCGGCAACGGGACACCGCGCGCGCGGAACTCGGTGAGCGCCAGCTCGGGGCAGAGACCGACCAGCTCATAGCCGCGGATTCCGACCCGATGGCGCGCCGCCTCCCCCTCGACGGCCTCGAGCACGGTCCAGAGCGAGGTTCGCCCCGGGTCGGTCAGGTTCATGGATACTTGAGCGCAGCCCCGGCTCCGGAGGAGGACCCCCATCGCCTGCACGCTCGGGAGCCCGCCGGTGGACGTCCGCACGGCGCGGGCGATGGCGCGCGCGGTCTCGACGGCGTCGGTGTCGAGCCAGACGTTGAACGCGATCAACGCCCCCCGGGCGCCGACCGCGGTGGCCCCGCTGCGGGGAACGAACACCGCCGGCCCCGCGTCGGGCGCCGCGGCGGGGTCGGCCAGCCGCGCGGGGAGCCCTTCGTACTGGCCGAGCCGGACCTGGGACAGCTCGCGGCGGTCCGGCCGGCGGGCGGCGGCGCCGTAGTAGAAGACGGGGATGCCGGTGGCGGCGGCGAACGCCACCCCGAACTGGTGGGCGGCCGCCACCGCGTCGGCGAGGGTGAGGCGGCCGAGCGGGACGAAGGGCACGACGTCGACCGCGCCCATGCGGGGGTGCACGCCAACGTGGGTCCGCATGTCGATGCGGCGTACGGCTTCGCCAGCGGCGGCGAGGGCGGCCTCGACGATCGCGGCCAGCGGGCCGGCGAACGTGAAGACCGTCCGGTGGTGGTCGGGGTCCGCGTGGCGATCGAGAAGCCGTACCTCGGGCACCGCCCGGATCGCGGCGGCGATGGCTTCGAGCGCCGCCGCGTCACGGCCCTCGCTCACGTTGGGGATGCACTCGAGGAGGTCGGACACGTCGCTCCATCATAGCCGGCCGGCGCGGGAGCGGTGTCCGCCGGTTGCGCTATACTGGGACCGCCCGCCGATCGGTTGCGTGCTCTGATCGGGGATGGGACCGCACTCCTCTCGCGCGCGAGGTCTCCATGTCCACACTGGCGGTGACGCTCGATCCCGAGGTTGCCCGGCTGGCACCGACCCTCTCGGCGCTCCGCCGCGCGATCCACCAGTATCCCGAGCCCGGCTTCGCGCAATTCCAGACCGTCGCTCTGGTCGCCGAGCGGCTGCGCGAGCTCGGGCTCGAAGTCCGGACCGAGGTCGCCAAGACGGGGGTCGTGGGCCTTCTGCGAGGCGGGCGCCCTGGCCGCACCCTGCTCCTGCGGGCTGACATGGACTGCCTGTCGGTCGAGGAGGCGACCGGCGCGCCCTACGCCTTGCAGCGGCCGGGCTACATGCACGCCTGCGGGCACGACGGCCACGTGGCGATGCTCCTCGGCGTCGCCGAGGTGCTGACGGCGCGGCGCGGCGACTTCGACGAGGCGGCCCTCCCGGCAGGTGTCCAGGTTCTCGTCCGCGCCACCGAGGCATACCTGGGTCGAGAGTCCGCCGGCTGAGCGACGCGCCGTGAGTGGATCGCAAGCGGGCCCATCCTTGCCGGTCGGCAAGCTGCGGGGTGCCTTCCTGGCCGGGCTCTTCCAGAAGCACGTCACCCTCGACGAGCGCGTCGTCCTCGGCCCCCGGGTCGGCGAGGATGCGGCCATCCTCGACCTCGGGGACCGCTACCTGGTCGCGACCACCGATCCCATCACGTTCGTGACCGACGACCTCGGCTGGTACGCCCTCGTCGTCAACGCCAACGACATCGCCGTCCGGGGGGCGGTCCCGCGGTGGTTCCTGGTGACCTGCCTCCTGCCGGAAGGCCATACCACCGAGGGCTCGGTCGAGAACCTCTTCGGCCAGCTCGGCGCCGCCTGTCGCGAGCTCGGCGTCTCGCTGGTCGGCGGGCACACCGAGGTCACCCACGGCCTCGACCGGCCGCTCCTCATCGGCACGATGCTGGGCGAGGTGGCCAAGGACCGGCTGGTGACGACGGGGGGCGCCCGTCCCGGCGACGCGCTGCTGCTGACCAAGGGCGTCCCGGTGGAGGGTACGTCCATCATCGCCCGGGTCCGGGCGGCCGAGCTGCGAGCCCGGGGCTACGACGAGGTGTGGCTGGAGCGCGCCCGCGGTTACCTGGCGAAGCGGTCGGTGGTGCCGGAGGCGCTCCTGGCCGTCGAGCTGGCGCCGATCCACGCCATGCACGACCCGACCGAGGGCGGACTCGCCACCGCGCTGTGGGAGCTGGCGGACGCGGCCGGCGTGGGGCTCACCGTGGAGACCGGGCGAATCCCGATTCTCCCCGAGGGCCGGCGGCTCTGCGCCGAGTTCGGGCTCGACCCACTGGGGACCATCGCGTCGGGCGCTCTCCTGATCACCCTGGCGCCCGCTGACGCCGGCGTGGTGATGCACGCCTGCGCCCGCGAGGGGATCGATTGCGCGTTCATCGGGCGGGTCGTCGCCCGGGAGGCGGGCGTCACCCTGACCAAGGGGCGCGAGAGGCGGGAGCTGCCGCGGTTCCCGCAAGACGAGATCACGCGGCTGTTCTGAGCGAGCCTCTCCCCGTGCCCCAGATCGGTTACGCCCACCGCCCCGTCGCCTACGGCCATCAGGGCATGGTGGCGGCCGCCCACCCGACCGCGACGGTCGCCGGTCTGGACGTCCTGCGGAGCGGCGGCAACGTCGTGGACGCGGCCCTCGCGGTCAACGGGGTGCTGGCGGTGGTCCAGCCGCACATGTGCGGGCTGGGCGGCGACCTCTTCGCGCTGCTCTACCACGCGCCCTCGCGCGAGGTCGTTTGCCTGAACGGGGCCGGGCGCTCGGGTTCGGGGGCGACGGTGGCGGCGATCCGGCGGCGAGGCCTGGGGGCCGTTCCGCTGCTCGGTCCGCTGGCGGTCTCGGTGCCCGGGTGCGTGGACGCGTGGGGTGTGCTGGCGGCGCGCTACGGAACGCGCCCGCTCGGCGAGCTCCTGAAGCCGGCCATCGTCCTCGCCGCCGACGGTTTCCCGTGCACCGACCTTCTGGCCCAGACCATCCGCGAGCGGGCCGTGCTCATCGAGGATCCCGAGTGGCACCGCGTCTACGCTCCCGGCGGGCAGGGGCCGCGCGCGGGCGAGCGGCTCTGCCAGCCCGATCTGGCCCGGAGCCTCACCGCGATCGCCGCCAGCGGCCCCGACGCCTTGTATCGCGGGGAACTGGGCGCGCGGCTCGTGCGCCACCTGGCCGCGGGCGGGGGGTTCCTTACCGAGGCCGATCTCGCCGATCATGCCGCACGCTGGGTGCCCCCCCTCGCGACCGCGTATCGGGGGGCGACCGTCTGGCAGACGCCGCCGCCGACCCCGGGACTCACGGTGCTGCAGACGCTCCGCCTGCTGGAGGGGTTCGACCTCGCCCGGCTCGGTCACCACTCGGCCGACCACCTCCACCTCCTGGTCGAAGCGATCAAGCTGGCCTACGCCGATCGCGATCGCCACATCGGCGACCCCGACCACGTCGCGGTCCCGGTGGCCGCCCTCCTCGACACGCACTACGCCACCCGCCGGCGCGCGCTGATCCACCCGCGGCGCGCCGCCGAGCGCCCGTCGGCCGGGGAGCCGACCGGGGACACCACCGGCTTCGTGGCCGCCGATCCGGCCGGCTCGGTCATCGCCGTGATCCAGAGCCTCTACTCGGCCTTCGGCTCGGGCGTGGTGGCGCCCGGCACCGGGATCGCGCTCCACTGCCGGGGGGCCGGCTTCTCGTTGGATCCGGCCTCGCCGAGCGTGCTGGCGCCGCGCAGGCAGCCGTTCCACACGCTGATCGCGACGCTCGTCACTCGCGACGGGGCGCCGGCGGCCGCCCTCGCCACGATGGGCGGCCACGGTCAACCGCAGACCCACGTCCAGGTCCTGACCAACCTCCTCGACTTCGGCATGGACCCCCAGGCCGCGATCGAGCGCCCGCGCTTCATCCAGGGCCGCATGCGACCGACCGATCCCGACGACGGACTCCGCATCGAGGGGCGCGTGCCCGGGCGGGTGCGCGCGCTCCTTCGCCGGCGCGGCCACCGGGTCGACGTCACGCCCGATTGGGCGTGGACGATGGGACACGCCCACGCCCTGACCGTCCAGGCTGGGCCCGAGGCCCCGGCGGTGCTCGCCGGTGGAGCCGACCCGCGGGGCGACGGCCTCGCCCTGGGCTACTGAGGATCTGCCATGGCGCTTTCCGTCCGCGACGTCATGTCCAGCGACCTCGTCACCATCGGTCCCGGCGACTCGGCACGCCGCGCCTACGAGCTGATGCGGGACCACCGCTTCCGCCACCTCCCGGTCGTGGATGGCGGGCGACTGGTCGGCATCCTCTCCGATCGGGACCTCCGGGCGATCCTGCTCTCCCCCGGACTGGTCGGCGCCACGGTGGGCGAGTTGATGAGCGAGGACCTCACCACCATCGGGCCCGACGCGCTCGTCGAGGACGCCGCCAGCTTGCTCGTGGTAAAGAAGATCGGCTGTCTCCCGGTCGTGGACGGGGAGCGCCTGCTCGGGATCGTGACCGAAACCGACCTCCTGGCGGTCCTCGTCGAGCTGCTCGGCCTCCTCACCCAGTCCACCCGCCTCGACATCGCGGTGCCCGGCGGCCCCGACACCTACGAGAGGGTCGTGGAGATCATCCGGCGCGAGCAAGGCCGGATCATGAGCGTGGGGGCGGTGCCGGGCCGGGGCGGCGCCACGATCTTCAGCGTCCGGCTGGAGCCCTGCGACACTCGGCCGCTGGTCGCCGCCCTCACCCGCGCCGGGTTCGAGGTGCTCTCCCCGGCCGGCGGCTGACCCGATGCGTCTCCGACGAAGCCTGCTCTTCGTCCCCGGCAGCACACCCGAGCGGATCGCCAAGGCCATCGCCACCGCGGCGGACGGCGTGATCCTCGACCTCGAGGACGCGGTGGCGCCGGCCGAGAAGGGGCGGGCCCGGGAGTGGGTGGTGGCGGCGCTCCGGCGCGCGGACTTCCGCGGCAAGGAGCGGATCGTCCGGATCAACCCGCTGGACGGGCCGTACGGCGAGGACGACGTGGCGGCCGTGGTGCCGGCCGGGCCGGATGCGCTGCTGCTGCCGAAGGCGAGCGCGCCCGAGCAGGTGGGGCGGCTCGACGACGCGGTGGCGCGCCGGGAGCAGGCGGCGGGGCTGGAGGCCGGCCGGGTCCGGCTCCACCTCATCATCGAGACCGCGGCCGGCGTCTTGGCGGCGCCGGCCCTGGCGCGCGCCTCGGCCCGCAACGCGGCCCTCTTCTACGGGGCGGGGGACTTGAGCCGCGAGACGCGGGCTCGGCTGGTGCCCGGTCGGGCGTCCGAGCTCTACGTCCTCGGCCACATCGTCCTGGCGGCGCGGGCGGCCGAACTGGAAGCCCTCGACGCCCCCTACTTCGACCTCGCCGACGAGGCTGGGTTGGAGACCCACACCCGGATCGCCGCCGAGCTGGGATACGACGGCAAGGCCGTCATCCACCCCCGGCAGATCGACGCCGTGAACCGGCTGTTCACGCCGTCGGCGGAGGCGATCGCCCACGCGCGCCGCGTCCTGGCCGCCTACGCGGAGGCGGAGGCCGCTGGCTCGGGCGCCCTCGCCCTCGACGGCCAGTTCATCGATGCCGTGCACGTGGCGATGGCCCGCGAGACGCTGGCGAGGGCCGAGCTGGCCGGCATCGCATGAGGTGGCCCGGGCCGATGCGCTGGTGGGGGTGCCCCGGGCATCGCACGAGGTTCCGCCCCCTCGCGGCGGCGGCGATGCTCCTCGCCGCGACTGCGGTCTCGGCCGCCGGGTGGGGTGGCATCACCCCGGGCGAGACTCGGCAGCGTGACGTCGAGGCGCGCTACGGCCGGCCGAGCCGCGAGCGGTCGGTGACCGAAGGCGGCCTCACCGGCGCGGAGTGGACGTACGTCGGCGACCGGGCCCCCCGCGGTCTCGAGCGGATGGTGGTCGGCTTCGGCCTCGTGCGGCCGACGGGATTCGTCCCCGACCTGGTTCGTGCCCTGACCCTCTATCCGAAGCCGCACGTGTTCTCGGTGGCCAAGCTCACCGAGGGCTGGGGAAAGCCCGACGCCATCGGGACCGACGAGCAGACCAAGCGCTCGGTGCTCCGCTACGACGCCGAGGCGATCCTCGTCTTCCTCGACCGGAGCGGCGAGTGGGCCGAGGTCATGGTCTTCGCGCCCGAGGGAACCGCCGCCCGCTAGATCCCACCGCCCGGCTTCCTGTTGTCCGAGCCACGGCCTGATGGTAGCCTTGAGGGGTTGCCATGGTCCCTGCCGCCGATCCGATCGAGACCCTGTGTGCCTTGGATGCTGCTGGACGCGGCATCGCCCGGCTGATCCAGCCGGGTGCCATGGCGGCAGCGGCGGCGAGCCTGGCCGCCGCCCGCCGGGTCGTCCTCGTGACCGGGTTCGTCCCCCGCTCCACCTGGGGAGCCGAGACCGATGGTCCGTCCGGGACCGTGGTCCTCGGCCGCGCGTTGCGCCAACTCGGGGCCGAGGTCCGCTACCTGGCCGACCCGCCGGTGCTCCCGCTCCTGGAGGCGTGCCTGAAGAGCCTGGGCGAGCCGCTCGATCTGATCGCGGTACCCGCCGAACCAGCATCGGCGGTGGCGACGGCCCGCCGGCGGCTCCGGGAGTTCGCGCCGACCCACCTGGTGGCGGTGGAGCGGCCCGGCCGGGCGGTCGATGGCGGCTACTACAACGCCCGCGGAGGGTCGGTCGCGGCGCTGAACGCGCCCTTGGACCTCCTCTTTCACCGTCGCCCGAACGGCGTCGTCACGGTGGGCGTGGGTGATGGGGGAAACGAGATCGGGATGGGGCGGGTCCGGGCCCGCGTCGTCCGGGAGATCGCCTACGGCGCCAAGATCGCGTCGGTGGTCCGCACCGACTACCTCATCGTCGGCGGGACCTCCAACTGGGGAGCGTGGGGCCTGACGGCCCACCTCGGCCTCGCCGCCGGCCGCGAGCTTCTCCACAGCGCGGAGGAAGAGGCGCGGTTGACCCGGGCCATGGTGGCGGCCGGCGGCGTGGACGGCCTCACCGGCGCCGCCGCCCCCAGCGTGGACAGCCTGCCCCTGGCCCTCCACCAGAGCATCCTGGAGACGCTCCGCGAGCTGACGGACCACCTGGGCCGCCGCGAGCGTCCGACCCCCAGATAGACAGGAGACGTCGATGGCCGACACGGTGAGCGAGCGGTACCGGAAGACGCGACCCGGCTCGTGGGCGCAGTGGGAGCGTGCCTGCCGGGTCATCCCGGGCGGCATCACCCACGACAGCCGTCACCTGGCGCCGTTCCCACTCTACGTGACCCAGGCCGCGGGGCCGCGAAAGTGGGACGTGGACGGCCACGAGTACATCGACTACTGGATGGGCCACGGGGCGCTCTTCCTCGGCCATGCCCACCCGACGCTGGTCGAGGCGGTTCGCGAGCAGGTCGCGCGCGGCACCCACTACGGCGCTTGCCACGAGCTGGAGGTCCAGTGGGCGGAGTGGATCACTCGGCTCGTCCCCTCCGCCGAGCTGGTCCGCTTCACCATGTCGGGCACCGAGGCGACTCACCTGGCGATCCGGCTGGCGCGGGCAGCGACGGGCCGGCCCAAGATCGTGAAGTTCACCGGTCACTTCCATGGCTGGCACGACGGCGTGTCAGCCGGCGTCAATCCGCCGTTCGAGATCCCGATGTCGGCCGGAATCCCGGGCGCGGTGCTGGGCGAAGTCCTGCTCTCATCGCCCAACGACATCACCGCGCTCGAGCGCCTGGTCGCCAGCCGGCGGGACGTCGGCGCGGTGATCCTCGAGCCGAGTGGCGCCCAGGCCGGTACGGTGCCGATCGATCCCGGCTTCCTCAAAGACCTGCGTCAGCTCACGACCGACCGCGGGATCGTCCTCATCTTCGATGAGGTGATCACCGGCTTCCGCTACGCCCCCGGCGGGGCCCAGGAGTACTACGGGGTGACTCCCGACCTGACGACGCTCGCCAAGATCGTGGCCGGCGGGCTGCCGGGGGCCGCCGTCTGTGGCAAGCGTGAGCTGGTCGGGCTCATGACGTTCGGCCCCGACGCCCAGTGGAACCGGACCCAACGGGTGGCCCAGAACGGGACCTACAACTCCAATCCGCTGGCCGCCGCCGCCGGGATCGCGATGCTTTCCCAGATCGCCGACGGCAAGCTCCACGAGACGACCAACGCCCGGGGCGCCCAGCTCCGGGCCGCGCTCAACGATGTCTTCCGGAAGGCCAGCGTTCCCAGCGTCGCCTACGGCGACGTCTCGATCTGCCACATCTCACTGGAAGGACCGCCGAAGGAAGGCAAGCCCAAGAACCCCGCCCTCTACCACAAGTGGCGCTGCGCTCTGATCCTGCACGGCGTGGACATGTCCGCCTACCACGGCTGGGTCTCGACGGTCCATGGCGACCGGGAGATCGAGGAGACGGCGCAAGCGGTGGCAGCGGCGGTCGCCGACCTCCAGGCCGACGGGGCCCTCTGAGCCGGCCCGGGCCGATGCCCGTCGCCCCGGGTCGTCCTCGGTCGTCGAAGGGGGGCTGCGCCCCCCTCCGGGGCTAGCCGGCATGGCCCCCGACGAAGACCGCTATCGCGAGCTGCAGCGGGTCTACGAGCTGGCCTGCGAGTCGGAGGTTTTCGAGGGTGGCGTCACGTTCCAGGACGACGCCGGCATCCTCATCATCGGCAACTGGGCGTTGCTCGCCTACGACGAGAAGGACGAGCTGGCGCTGTCGTTTCATCTCAACGCCCACCCGGTCGAGGTGGCGCGGTTGACGCGCTTCCTCGTCGAGCACGAGGTGGAGTTCGTGCTCTACGAGGCGTTCGTCGTCAACGACCGGGACGAGATCGTCTTTGAATCGGATCTGGAGGGCCGCGCGGGATAAGGTAGCCCAGGCCCATCGTCCGGAACGAAGTCTTCTCGCGATAAGGATCGGACAATGAGCGGTCGGGGAGGGAGGCTGCTCGCGCTCGCGCTCGGGTTGGTGGGGGCGGGCGCCGCCGCCTGGCTGGCGGTAGCCCAGCCGGCGGCACCGGCGAAGTCGCACCCGGGCAAGGCGACCTACGACCAGTACTGCGCGACCTGCCACGGAGAAAGCGGAAAGGCCGACGGGCCGGGCGTCGCCGCGCTACCGATCAAGCCGCCCCCCTTCACCGATGGCCGCCTCATGAACGGGCTCCCCGACGAGTTCCTCTTCACCCTCGTCAGCAAGGGCGCGGGGGCGGTGGGCCTCGCCCCCCAGATGCCCCCCTTTCAGCCACCGCTCGCCGACCGTCAGATCCGGGACGTCATCGCCTACGTCCGCACCTTCGCCGAGCCGCCCTATCGCCCGCAGCCCTCAGCCGCGTTCAGGACCCAGGCGCCGCCCCCGGTCCAGCCGATCGAGTTCAGCCACGTCGTCCACGCGGGCTCCTACCGGATCGACTGCCAGTACTGCCACGCCGACGCTCGTCGCTCGGTCTACGCCGGGCTCCCGTCCGTCGAGCGGTGCATGGGCTGCCACAAGATCGTCGCCGCCCAGGGGAACCCCGAGGTGCAAAAGATCCACACCCACTGGAACCAGAAGCAGCCGATCCCGTGGGTGCGGATCCACAAGCTGCCCGGCTTCGTCTACTTCCCCCACAAGCGGCACATCGCGGCCGGCCTCGCCTGCCAGCAGTGCCACGGTCCGGTCGAGCAGATGCAGCGAGTCGCCCAGGTGGCGCCGCTCTCGATGGGCTGGTGCATCCAATGCCACGCCGAGCGGCGGGGGCCGCTGGACTGCGTGGTCTGTCACCACTAGCTCAGGGGAGGGGCCTCGACGGCCCCCCCCCGTCGGCGTTCAGGCCGGGCGCTCGCGGATCAGGCGCTCGACGGTCTCCATGAGCTGGCGCGGGGAGAACGGCTTGGTGATGTGGGCCGTCGCTCCCGTCCCGAAGCTGAGGGTCTGATAGAGGGGACCGGTCTGGCCGGTCACGACGATCACCGGGACGTCCTGGGTCGCCGGGTGGCCGCGGAGCCGGGTGAGCGTGGTGTACCCATCCATCTTCGGCATCATGATGTCGAGGATGATGAGCCTCGGCTGGTGCCGGATGGCCAGGTCGAGCACCTCCGCGCCATCCGTCGCCCGCACCGTCCGGAACCCCGCTTCGGCCAGGACCTCGCTGATCAGCTCGCGTAGCGCCGGTTCGTCGTCGGCCACCAGGACCAGGGGCCGGCCGGCCGCCGCCTCGCCCGGGTCAGGGCCGGCCAGGCCGGCTGCGTCGGACCCGAGCGGTCGCCCGCACCGCTTGCAGTAGCGAGAGGCGGTCGCGTTGGTGGTCCGGCACTCCGGGCAGGCAACGACGAGCCCGGCCCCGCAGGCCGGACAGAACTCGGCGTCGGGCGGTGCGGGGTTCCGGCATCCGGGGCATTCCATCCGCGGCGGCGCCTCCTCGTTCGACCCGCCTTCAGCATGAGCCATCGACCGCTCCCGAGGCAACTCCTGAGACCCGCCCGGGGGCCTGCGATCCGCGGCACGTACGTCCCGTCAGGGTTGACTGCCCTCCAGGCTGAAGCCGCGCAGAAGCACCCGGTGGCCGGCCGCGACCAGGAGGAGTACCGGCAGGATCGCGATCACGCCGAGCGCCGACACCTCGCCCCACAAGATGCCGCGCTCGGTCCGGAAGAAGGCCACGGCGGTCGGCACTGTCTTGGCGGCGCGAGAGGTGAGGAACAGCGCGTAGTTGAACTCGTTCCAGGCCAGGATGAAGGCGAGCACCCCGGTCGCGAAGAGCCCCGGCCGGGCCGCGGGCAGGACGCAGTGGACGAAAGCGCCGAGCCGCCCGCACCCGTCCACCAGAGCTGCCTCCTCGATCTCCCGGGGCACCTCTGCGAAGTAGGCACGCATGGCCCATACCACGAACGGAAGGTTGAAGGTCAGGTAGATGACGATGAGCAGGATGTGGGTGTCGAGGAGCCCGAGCAAGAAGGCGAGGACGAAGAACGGAATCACGAGCGTCACCGTGGGAAAGAGCCGGGCCAGCAGAATGGCCAGGGCGAGGGCGTCCCGGCCCCGGAAGGTGAAGCGGGCGAGACCGTAGGCGCCAGCGGTGCCGAGAAGAAGCGAGAGCAGCGTATTGCCGCCGGCCACGATCACGCTGTTCTTGACGTAGTCGAGGATGCCGTACTTGCCGACGGCCGCGGCGTAATTGGCGAGAGTGGGCGGAAACAGCCAGCGTCCCGGCTCGTAGAGATAAACCCGCTCCTTGACGGAGGTGAGCATCATCCAGGCGACGGGGAACCCGAAGAAGAGGATCACTGCCCCCAATCCGACCGCCCGACCGGCCGCCCGCGCGTAGCGAGGCATGCTCAGCGCGCCTCCGCCGGCCGCCACAGGCGAGCGAGGACGGCGGCCAGCCCCATGGTCAGGACGATCAGGGCCACCGCGATCGCCGAGCCCCGTCCGAGCAGGTTGGTGTAGCCGAACCCGACCCGGTACATGTGGAGCGGCAGCACGAGGGTCGCGTCGCCCGGACCGCCCTCGGTGAGGAGGTAGATGGCCCCGAAGCTCTTCAGCGCGTCGATCGCCTGGAAGAGGCCCACGATCGTGATGAGGGGCCTGAGGAGCGGCAGCGTCAGGTAGCGGAAGACCTGCCAGGCGCCGGCGCCGTCTACCCGGGCGGCGTCGAAGGGGCCCCGGGGCAGGGACTCGAGCCCGGCCAGGACGAAGAGGGCCACGAAAGGCGCTCCCATCCAGATCCCGACCACCGCGACCGCGTAAAGGGCCGTCGCGTCGCTCAGCCAGTTCAGCCGACGGCCGGTGAGGGCGGCGAGAACATGATTGAGGATCCCGAACTCGACGTTGTACATCAGCTTCCACATGAGCCCGCCGATGGCGTGGCTGATGGCGAGCGGCATGATCACGACCAGCGTGATCAGCGTCCGCCCGGGGATGGGGCGGTGGAGCAGGAGGGCGACGGCGATTCCCACCAGGAGGGAGCCGCCTGTTACCAGGAATGCGTAGGCGACCGACCGCCGGACGCTGATCCCGAAGTCGGCATCGGCCCCCGCGGCGAGGTCTCGATAGTGGCCGAACCCGACGAACACCCGGTCGACCCAAGGGAAGCCCAGCTCGTACGCGGTGAAGCTGACGTAGAAGAGGAAGGCCGCGGGGAGCGCGATGAGAAGCAGCAGCGTCGCCGCTGCCGGCAGCACCCAGGGCAGTGGCCGGCCCGCGAGCGCCGCGCGCCCGGTTCGCCGGCGGCCTCCGGCCGTCCCCCGTCGCGTCATCCTGGCAGCGTCAGACCTCCACCAGTACCTTGACCGCGGAGGCCTTCCGCTCGGCTACCATGTCGAGCGCGCGCCGTGCCTCGTCGAGCGGGAACCGGTGCGTGACCAGTGGAGCGAGGTTGATCCGGCCGCTCGCCGCCAGCCGGATGGCGTCGGGATAGACGTTGGCATACCGGAAGACGCCGACCACGTCCACCTCCTTCCGGATCGCCTCCAGCGCGCTAACCGCGCTGGGGTCCGTGCCGGGCAGCCCGATCCAGACCACCACGCCACCTCGCCGGACCAGCTCGATGCTCTGGGTGACCGTACGCGTCGTGCCCGCCGCCTCGATCACCACGTCGGCGCCCTCGCCGCCGGTCATCGCCCCCACTGCCTCGGCCAGCGGCTGGCGGGACGGGTTGATCGTGATCACCCGCGGGTCGAGGCGGGACGCCGTCGCCAGGCGGCCGTCCTCGAGGTCGGCGACCAGAAGCTGACCGGCGCCCGCGGCCTGGGCGGCGACCAGGGCGAGCTGGCCGATCGGCCCGCCCCCGAGCACGAGCACGGTCGCGCCGGGGACGAGGCGCGCCCGCCGGACGGCGTGCATCCCGACCGCCAGCGGCTCCATCAGCGCCCCGTCCGCATAGCCGAGGCCCTCCGGCAACGGGTAGACGAACTCCGCCGGCCACGCGACGTACTCGACGAAGGCGCCGTCCACCGGCGGCGTGGCCATGAAGGTGACATCGGGGCAGAGGTTGTAGCGGCCGCTCCGACAGTAGCGGCAGCCGCGGCAGGGTACGCCGGGCTCGAGGGCGACGCGTGCGCCCGCGGTCAGATGCCGAACGCCGGCGCCGAGCGCGACCACCTCGCCGGCGCTCTCGTGCCCGAGGATCAGCGGTTTCTCCACGACGTGGACGCCGATGCGCCCTTCCTGGTAGTAATGAACGTCGGAGCCGCAGACGCCGACCGCCCGGATGCGGACCAGCACCTCGCCGGGCTTCGGGTCCGGGATCGGCCGCTGCTCCAGGCGGACGTCGCCCGGCCGGTGCAGGACGGCGGCCTTCATGCTCCTCATCGCACCTCCTCCATCCCGGGCAGCTCGAGCGCGCCCGCGAAGTCGGCGTGGACGTCGGCCAGGCTGGCGAACGGACGAAAGGGGATGCCGTGGCGCCGGCAGTGCTCGGCCAGCTTGGCTTTGGCGAAGCGCCGATCGGCCGCTTCCGCCGCCGCTCGATCCGAGAGCCCGTCGCCGGCGTAAGCGACGCGGGCCCCCGCGGCCTGGAAGCCGCGCACCACGGCTGCCTTCCAGGCGCCGGCTGGCTCGCCGGGCGGGTCGGGCCGCGGGAACTCGAGCCGCCAGCGGCCGCCGTTCCACCGCGCGTGGTTCGCGAGCACGGGTACACCGCCGACGCCGTGGTTGGCCAGCATGCGCTGGATGTAGAAATCGAAGCCGTCACTCAGGATCCCCAGCGGGACGTCGCGGCGCCGGCAGGCCTCGACCAGCGCCGGGAAGTGAGGGTCGAGGGCGACCCGGTCCACCAGCGCCCCGACCGCGGCCTCGTCGGCGTCGATCATCGCCCATTGCCGGGTCGCGCGCTCGGGGGTGGTGAGCTCGCCCCGCTCCCACGCCTGATCGGGCGCCAGCCAGCGATCGCCGGTGAAGTGGGCCAGGATGAAGGGGCCCACGTCGGTCGGCGTGGTCGTCCCATCGAAGTCGAGGAGGAAGACCCACCCCATCAGCCCTTGACGCCCCCCATCGATAGGCCGCGCACCAGATAGCGCTGCCCGCAGAGCGTGAGGACGAAAGCCGGGATGATGCCGAGCACGATGGAGGCCGAGGCCGAGCCGAATTGGACGTCGGTCGGCGCATAGAGGGCGCTGGTAAAGAACACCATGATCGTCCGCGTCGAGCTGCGGGTGAGGGTCAGAGCCAGCAGCAGGTCGTTCCAGCAGAGGGTGAAGGTGAGGAGCGCCACCACCGTGACCCCGGGCGCGATGACCGGCAGGATGACGCGGACCACCGCGCCCAACTCGGAGCAGCCGTCTACCATCGCCTGGTCCTGGATCTCGCGGGGGAAGTCCCGAAAGAATCCGATCAGGAGCCAGACCGCCAGCGGGATGTTGAAGATGGTGTAGGCGAGGACGAGACCGGAGAAGCTGTCGAGCAGGCCGAGCCGGGCGTAGAGCAGGAAGAGCGGAATCACGACTGCGATCGGCGGCAGCATCCGCTGGGCGAGAATCCAGAACGCGAGCGCGCGGCCGCCCACGCGGTAGCGGGCCAGGGCGTAGGCGGCCGGGATGCTCAGGGCTAGGACCAGCAGCGTGTTCCCACCCGAGATGATCAGGCTGTTGCGGAGATACTGAACGCCCCCGTATTCGCCGAACAGCAGCCGGTAGTGCTCGCCGGTCGGCCGCCGCGGGATCCATACCGGGGGAAAGCTGAAGTACTCGCCCGGCGCCTTCACCGACGTGGAGAGGATCCAGAGCGTCGGCAGCAGGAACGCCGTGGTCACGGCGACGAGCGTGGCGTAGCGCGCGGTCGCCGGGACCCTCCGCCCGGTGTGGGCGATCATGCCAACGCGTCCTCGCGCCGAGCCGCCACCCCGACCAGCGCGACGCAGAGCAGCAGCACCCCGATCAGGACGTAGAACGACAGGGCGGCGCCGTAGCCGACGTGGAAGAACCGGATGCCGGTGAAGTAGGTGTAGAAGGAGACGGTCTCGGTACTCCCGCCCGGGCCGCCGGCGGTCATGATGTACACGGTGTCGAAGAGCTTCACCAGGTCGATGAACCCGATCAGGAGGCCGACCAGCGCCGGCCAGCGGAGCAGCGGCAGCGTGACGTGCCGGAAGAGCTGCCGGCGGGAGGCGCCGTCTACCCGGCCGGCTTCGTACAGCTCGTCGGGAATTGCCTGGAGACCGGCCAGCAGGATCAGCATGTAGAACGGCGCCCACCGCCACACTTGGACGCCCGCCACCGAGGCGCGGGCCAAGCCCGGAGAGCCGAGCCAGTCGATCATCACCCGCTGCCCCGTCACCATGGAGAGCAGGTCGTTCACCGCCCCGTACTTGGGGGTCAACATGAGGGCGAAGGACATGGCGGCCGCCGTCGGGGCGACCATGACCGGAACCGCCAGCAGGCTGAGGAACAGCGCGCGGCCGGGGAACGGGCCGTTCAGGAGGAGCGCCAGCGCGAAGCCGACAAGGAAGGCTGCGACCAGCGCCGGCAGGATCATCTGGGCGGTCTGGACGGCGGCCGCCAGGAAGCGGGGGTCGTGGAGGGCATCCCGGTAGTTGACCCCGCCCGCCCACTCCCAGCCGGTCCCGCGGGCCAGTTCGTATCGGGTGAAGCTGACGGCCAGCGAATAGGCGAGCGGGAAGAGCGTGGTCGCCAGCATCACCCCCAGCATGGGCGCCACCATCAGCCACGGCATGAGCCGGCGCCGGGCCGGCGGCCGCCGCACGGCGATGTGGTCCCGCTCCCCTACCGGGGGAGAGGGCAGGGTGAGGGGGACCGCTGTCCGCCCGGTCACCCGAGGGGCTTGTAGGTCAGCCCCCGACGCTTCATCGCGTCGTACTGGGCCTTCCAGAGCTGTTTCTGTGCGTCGCGGCCCAGGCGGTCGGTGATGCGGTCCCATTCCCGCGCCGCGTCGTCGAGGGCCTGCTTGACGCCCTTGGTCTTGGCGACCGCCGCTGCCAGAGCGTCGCCGCCCACCTTCATGTACTCCTCGGCGCCCGGGACGAGGGGCGCCGGGAACCCGACGTCCACCGACGCCTTCACGACCTCGAGGAACTTCGGCGCGCTCGGCCAGGCAGCGCCGGCGTCCCGCGATTCGACGCTGGACCGCCGCGTGTAGTCGACGCCGGTGCCGGGGTTCAGCGAGATCTTGAGCGAAACGTCGGGTCGCGTGTACAGCTCGAGCGCATGGACTGCCCCCTCCTTGTTCGCGGAGTACTTCGGGATGGCGAGCGACCAGCCGGAGGCCAGGCTGCCCACGCGGTGGAGCTTTCCGCCGATCATCGTGCCCGGCAGCATCGCGTACCCGATCTTGCCCATCACCTTGGAGCGATTCGGATCCTCGGCCACCCGAGCCACCGACGTCCAGTTGGTGGAGAGCGCCACGTCGCCTTTGACAAGGGCGTTCTCGACCTCGGTATACCCGAAGTTGGTGCTGCCCGGCGGCGCGAAGGCGAAGATGTCCACCATGTTCTGGAGGGCTTTGACCCCGTTGGGCGAGTTGATGAGGGGTCGCATCTCCTCGTCGAAGTACACGCCGCCGTAGTTGGCGAAGCGACCCATGAACCACCAGAAGCCGGTCCGGCCCGGGCGGTAGCCGTCGGCGGCACCGTAGTGCTTCTGGCCGTCGCCGAACCAGTCCCACCCGGTGAAGAACTCCGCCAGGTCCCGGTACTGCTCCCAGGTCTGGGGGGGCGCCAGCGGATAGCCGTACTTGTCACGGAATCGCTTCTGGGACTCGGGCTGGCTGAAGGCGGCGGTGTTGTAGTAGAGGATGTGAAGGTCGCCGTCGAACGGCATGGCGTACAGAGTGCCGGCCCACGTCGAGTACATGTCGCGGAAGGCGGGCAGGACGTCGTCCAGGTGGAGGTTCAGCCCCGCCGCCTCGGCCAGTGGCTTGAGCGGCTCCAGGTGAGGGGCGAAGTCGGCCAGCCACTGGGGCGAGAACATGACCAGGTCGTAGGAGCTGGCCCGGGAGGCGAACTCCAGCATGACCCGCTGGTAGGCCTCCTGGGAGGGGATGACCTCCGGCGCCACCTTGAGGCCGTACTCCTGCTCGACCTGCTCGCGGAACATCCGGAACGCGACCGCGTAATACTCGGCGGAGGCCGCGACCCGAACGGTCTTGCCGCCGAAGTTCTTCTTGGCCGCGGCCCGCGCCGGCCGCGCCGTGGCCTGCCAGTCGGCGGCCACCCCCAGCGCCGAGGCGCCGGCGACGAGCCGGAGAAAGTCGCGACGGTCCACCACGTTGTTCCACTCACATGCCGTCATGGTCATACCTCCTTTTTCTTGGCCACCGGCCGCTACGGCTTGCCCGCCGGCTGCTCCTTCACGGTCGCCTTAGCCAGGATCTCCCGCGCCTCCCGGGCCGCCGCCTTGACCGCCTCCTCGGGCGTGAGCTTGCCGATCAGCGCGAGCCCGGCCTGGGCGCCGATCCGCTCGTGGAACCGGGTGGCCACGTCGGTCGGCGGCACCCACTTCTCACCAGCGGCGGTCAGACTGGCGGCGGCCTCGTAGGCCCCCTTCAGCGCCTTCACGAACTCCGGATGGCGGCCCGCGTACCGGGGATCGTCGAGCGTGGAGAGCCGGCTCACCACGCCCCCCTTGTCGGCGTAGGCGAGAGCGGTGTCGCGGGCGGTCATGTACGCGATGAACGCCCACGCCGCCTCCTTGTGGGGCGCGTGAACGGGGATGCCCATCGACCAGCCGGCGATGGCGCCGAAGCGGCCGCACGGCCCTTTGGGCGGCGGCGCGTAGCCGACCTTGCCGACGATGGTGGACTTCTTGGGGTCCTCGAGCCAGGGCTGGAGGGCGGTGGCCTCGAACCAGAGCGCGGCCCGACCGGCCATGAAGGTGGACGTGGCCTCTTCCCAGCTGTAGTTCTCGATCCCGATCGGCCCCGCCCTCAGGAGATCCAGCAGGTACTTCAGGGAGCGCACGGTCTCCGGCTTCTCCAGCGTCACTTCCCAGGTCCGCTGGTCCACCATGCTCCCGCAGAACTGGTGGGTGAGCAGGCTCCAGGCCAGCGCGAGCGAACGGCCGGTCTGGGCGCGCATGACGACCCCGGCCAGCCCCGGCTCGCGGTCCTTGAAGAACCGGGCCAGGTCGAGGAGCTGTTCGGTCGTGTCGGGGGCGGGCTTCCCGTGCTTCTGGAAGAGGTCCTTCCGGTAGGCGAGGAAGAAGGACTCGCTGGCGGTGGGAACGCCGATCACGGTGCCGCCGGCGGTGCCGAGCGCCTCCCGGGCCGCTGGCAGCAGGTCGTCGTAGTCGTAGCCGCGCGGTGTCCATTCGCCCTTGAGGTACGGGGCGAGCGGGAGCAGCACGCCTTTGGCGAAGTACTCGACCACCGAGGTGCCCTTGAACATGTAGACGTCGTAGCGGCCGGTCTTGGCGGTGTGGTCGAGGAACTGCTTGGACTGGACGCGTCCGGTTTCGATGAGGTCCCACTCGACCTTGATTCCGGTGAGCTCGGTGAAGTCGGGCGCCATCGCCTGGAAGGCCTCGGTCGAGGGGTGGGGAATCCCGCTCACGACGATGGTGGTCCCGCCCAGCCGGGCCTTCACCTGGGCGGCCCAGCGCCGGAGCTCGGGCGTGGAGGCGTCGGCCGCGGTGACCGTCCCCAGCAGTCCGGCGGTGGCGATCAGAAGCCCGAGGAGCCGCTTCATGGTGTCCTCCGTTCTTCCTGGGGAAGGATGAGGGCTTTGACGGCCTCGCGCCGCTTGACGGCGGCGATGGCCTCGGAGACCGCCGCCAGCCCGAAGCGGTGGCTGACCAGCGGCTCGGTCCGGACCCGGCGCTGGGCCAGCAGGGTGATCGCTCGCCCGAACGTCCGCGGATTCACGAACGCACCGCGCACCGTCAGCTCCTTGCGATAGACGGTGTAGGGCTCGACCGAGACCGCCGCCCCGGGCGGGGTCACCCCGAACCAGACCACGGTCCCGCCCCGGCGTGCGAGGTCGAGGGCCTGCGCCGCCGTGGCCGGCGCGCCCACGCACTCCAGCACCACGTCGGCCCCGCCGGGGAGCGCGTCGCCGAGGGTGCCGGCCCCCGGATCGAGGGCCACGTCGGCGCCGAGCTCGCGGGCGAGCCTGCGCCGTTCGGGCACCAGATCCGTCACGACCACCACCGCCGCCCCGGCGCCGCGCGCGAGCTGGGTCATGAGGAGGCCGATCGGTCCCGCGCCGAGGATCGCGACGCGGTCGCCGGGCCGGATGCCGGCCAAGTCGAGCCCGTGCAGGCAGCAGGACAGCGGCTCGGCCAGGGCTCCGACCTCGAATCCGAGATCGTCGGGCAATCGGTACGCCTGGGTGGCCGGCACCCGGCACAGTTGGGCGAAGCCGCCATCCCGGGTCACCCCGAGGGCCTGGAGCCCGTCGCAGAGGTGGACGTCGCCGCGCCGGCAGGCCGGACAGCCGCCACACGGGATATTCGGGTCCACCGCCACCCGATCGTCGGCGGCCAGCCCGGTGACCCCGGCGCCGACCTCGACGACGAGGCCGGCGTACTCGTGCCCCAGCGCGATGTGCGGGCTCGCGGGGTACTGCCCATCCAGGATATGGACGTCGGTGCCGCACACCCCGCAAGCGCGAACCTCGATCAGGACCTCGCTCGGGCCCGGACGCGGCGCGCTCCGCCTCTCGAGGGCGATCCGCCCCGGTCCCGCGAACACTGCCGCCCTCATGGCCGGGTCAGCCGCGCCGGGCAGGGAGCTGCCCACCACGCGCCCGGAGGAGCGCGGTCACCCGCCGCCGGGTGGGGAGGCTCGGGATCCCACCCCGCCGCTCCGTGCTGAGGGCGGCCGCCGCGTTGGCCAGCGTCAGGATCGCCTCCAGCTCGGATCGAGGGGGCCACGGCCGCGACCGCGCGCGGGCGACGCCGAGCAAGCCGACCAGGAGCCCTGCCACGAAGGCGTCGCCGGCGCCGGTGGTGTCGACCACTTTGGCGGCGAACCCGGGGACGTGGCCCTCACCGCTCGGCCCGCGGTATGCGCAGCCATCGGGGCCGAGCGTCGCCACGGCCAGGGCCGGGCCGGCTTCGGTCAGTCGGCGGAGTCCGCGGCCGATATCCCGCTGCCCGGTCAGGAACGCCAGCTCCTCCGCGTTGACCTTCACGCAGTCGGCGTGCCGCAGCCCTTCCCGGAGCCAGCGGCGGGCCGTCCGCCCGTCGGACCAGAGGCCGAGCCGGAGGTTGGGGTCGTAGGAGCAGAGCCCTCCAGCCCCCCGCGCCTCCCGGATCGCAGCCAGCGTGGCCCGGCGGCTCGGCTCGGCGAGGAAGCTGATCGAGCCGTAGTGAAGGATGGAGGCTTGACCGACGATGGCCCGCATCGGGACGGTCAGCCGGAGTCCGAGGTGCGCGGGCCGGTCTCCGTAGAAGAGGAAGTCGGGGTCGCCGTCGGCCTTCAGCGAGACCAGCGCCAGCGCCGTCGGCCGCCCGACTATCGCGGTGAGGCCGCGGACGTCCACCCCGTGGCGCTGTAGCGCCTCGCGGAGGAAGCGGCCGAGGGAGTCGGCCCCGACGGCGCCCACGAAGGCCGCGCGCCGGCCGAGCCGCGCCACGCCCACCGCGACGTTGGCCGGCGCGCCGCCGGCGGCCTTGGCGAAGGCGGGCGCGCCGTCCAGCCCGACACCCGCCTTGACGGAGACGAGGTCGATCAGCGCCTCGCCGAGGCAGGCCACATCCACGCGGTCGGCGATGGATCGCCGGCTCACCGGAGCCCTCCGGGGGGCGGGCCGCACGAGTCGCGGACCACGAGCGTGGGGGCCAGGACGACCTCGCGGGGCGGGCCGCTCAGCGATCCCTCCAGCCGACCGAAAAGCAGCTCGACGGCCCGGGCGCCCATTTCGTAAGTCGGCTGAGCCACGGTCGTCAGACGCGGCCGGAACACGGAGGCCCACTCGAAGTCGTCGAAGCACGCCACCGAGAGGTCCTCGGGGCAGCGGAGGCCGCGCGCGGCCACCGCCCGCATGAGCCCGATGGCCATGAGGTTGTTGGTGGCGAAGATCGCCGTCGGCGGCACCGGCAGCTCGAGCAGCGCCCCAGCCGCGCGCTCGCCGCCGTCGAGCCGGGAGTGGCCGTCGCGGAGGAGGGCGGGGTCGGCGGGCACGCCCGCGGCCTCCAGCGCCTGGCGGTAGCCGGCGATCCGCTCGTGCGTCGTCGAGATCTGCGGGAGCCCGCTGATGGCGCCGATCCGCCGGTGACCGAGGCCGACCAGGTGCGCCACGGCCTGGCGGGCGCCGGTCACGTTGTCCACCACGACCACGTCGGCCGGAATGGTGGGGATCTTCCGGTCGATGAAGACGAGTGGCGTGTTGGCCTCGATGAAGAAGCGGTGGTAGTCGGCGACGGCGCCGGCCGGGGCCAGGATGAGGCCGTCGATCCGCCGTGAACGGAGCAGCTCCAGGTAGGCGCGTTCTTTGTCCAGGCGCTCGTCGGTGTTGCAGAGGATGACGGCGTGGCCGCGGGCGGTGGCCGCGTCTTCGATGCCGCGGACCAACGCGGTGAAGAACGGATTGGTGATGTCGGAGATGACCAGGCCAAGGGTCTGGGTCGCGCGCCTCTTGAGGCTGCGGGCAATGGCGTCGGGATGGTAGCCGACCTCGGCGATGGCCTTGCGGACGCGCTCCTGGAGGGCCGGGCTGACGTAGGCTGTCCGGTTGATGGTGGCCGAGACCGTGGCAATGGAGACACGCGCGGCGCGCGCGACGTCTCGGATGGTGATGCTGGCGGACCGGAGCCGGCTCATGAGCAAAACGTTTAGCGAAACGTTTAGCCCGGCGGCAGCCCCGATGTCAAGGGCCCCCGGCCGCCGCGCGGCCCTACGCCGATTCGTCGAGCTGCCGAAGCAGTTCGGGGGTCGCCGGCCACAGGCGGAGACGGGCCGGGTCCACGCCGAGACGGACGGGCCCGGAGAGGAGCGCCTTCCCCGCGGGATCGGGATCGTCCACGGTGAGCGGGTGGCCCGACACCTGGACCCGGTAGCGGACCGTCGTGCCGAGGTAGGTGGCGTCGAGCACCTCGCCGATCGGCCCGTCCCGGGCATCACCGGCCGCCGTGATCCGGATCGCTTCTGGTCGGAGCGCGACCACCATGGCCCCGTCGGGCGCGACCGCGACGCCCGGCGGGAGCGGCAGCTCGAGCGCGCCGAGCCGGAGCGCCGGCCGGCCGGCGGACCCGACCACCACGGTGGCCCGCAGCAGGTTCACCTCGCCCACGAAGGCCGCCACCCAGGGGTCGGCCGGGGCTTCGTAGATCGCGCGAGGGCTGCCCACCTGGCGAAGCCGTCCCGCCTGCATCACGGCGATCGTGTCCGAGATGGCCAACGCCTCCTCCTGGTCGTGGGTCACGTAGACGGTGGTGATACCGAGCCGCGTCTGGATCTCGCGGATCTCGGCCCGCACGCGGAGTCGCAGCTTCGCGTCGAGGTTCGACAGTGGCTCGTCCATCAGCAGGACCTCGGGCTCGACGACCAGCGAACGCGCGAGCGCCACCCGCTGCTGCTGGCCGCCCGACAGCGCCCGGGGCAGTCGGGCCTCCAGGCCGTCGAGGCGCATGAGGCCGAGCACGCGTCGCACGCGCTCGGCGACCGCCGGGCGCGGCAGCCGCCGGAGGCGTAGTCCGTAGGCCACGTTGTCGAAGACGCTGAGATGCGGGAAGAGGGCGTACTCCTGGAACACGGTCGCGGTCGTCCGCCGATAGGGCGGAAGGCCCTGCTGGGGCACGCCGTCGATCCGGATCTCGCCGGCGTCAGGCTCGAGGAAGCCGGCGATGAGCCGGAGAAGCGTCGTCTTCCCGCACCCTGACGGCCCCAGGATGGTGGTGAGGCTGCCCCGGGCGACGTCCAGCGAGACGCCGGCGACCGCCGCCGTCGCGCCGAAGTGCTTGGCGATCCCGACGAGCCGCAGGTGCGCCGTGTCGGCCGCCGTCACAGCTCGAAGAGGCGGAGCCTCCCCCCGGTCGCGAGGCGGAAGATGAGGAGAGCGAGGAAGATCGCCGTCATGAGGGCGGTGGCCATCGCGCTGGCCTGGCCCCAGTCGCCGTGCTCAGCCAGGGCGAGGATCGAGACCGAGGCGACGACGTTGCCGGGGGAGATCAGGAAGACCACCGCGCTCAGGGTGGTCATCGAGCGGATGAAGGTGAACACGAGAGCGCCGGTAAAGGCGGTCCGGATGAGCGGGAGCGTCACCTCGCGCAGGATCCGGAGCGGGAGGGCCCCCAGATCGGCCGCACTCTCCTCGATGGCAGGCGCGATCTGGGTCAGGCCGGCGGCGGCGGCGCGGTAGCCGACGGGGAGGGTCCGGACCAGCATGGCCGCCACGACGATCGCGGCGGTCCCGGTCAGGGCGAGCGGGGGCGTGTTGAAGGCCAGGATGTAGGCGACGCCGGTCAGCGTGCCGGGGAGGGCGGCTGGCAGCACCGCGGCGAAGTCGAGCAGGCCACGCCCCGGCACCCGCGTCCGCCGGATCAGGAAGGCCGCCACCACGGCGAAGAGGGAGCCGCCGAGGGCGGCCATCGCGGCGAAGCGGATCGAATTCGCGAGCTGGGGCCCCCGGAACACGGTGTACTCGAAGTTGACCAGCGTCGGCCGCCAGTCGACCCCCCACGTCCGGGCGAAGGCGCCGACGAACACGACCGCGTAGGTGGCGGCGAGAATCGATCCGACCAGGCCACAACCGAGCGCGAGCGCCCACCGCACCGGTCGCGGGGTCGGGGGCGGGTCGGCGAAGCTGCCCTTTCCGGTGATGGTCGCGTAGCTGCCGCGCTCGATCCAGTAGCGCTGGACGAGGAAGAGCGCGAGGCTGGGGAACAGGAGCGCCGCCGAGAGGGCGGCCGCCATCTTGAGGTCGCCCCAGCCGGTGACCTGGGTGTAGGTCTCGGTGGCCAGGACCTTGAACGCCCCGCCGACCAGCATCGGGTTGCCGAAGTCGCTCAGCGTGTAGATCCCCACGAGCAGGCCGGCACTGGCCAGCCCGGGAAGCGCGAGCGGGAGCGTCACGGTGCGGAAGACCTGGAAGCCGCGCGCGCCCAGATCCCGAGCGGCGTGCTCGAGCGTCGGGTTGATCCGCCGGAGGACACCCGCCAGGGCGAGGTAGGCGATGGGGAAGAAGGCGAGTGTCTGGACGAGCCAGACCCCGTGCCAGCCGTAGATGTCGCCGCGGAGCCCGAGGAGTGAATGGGTCACGAGGCCGCGCCGGCCGAAGAGGAGGATGACCGCGAGCCCGCCGACGAAGGGCGGGGAGACCAGCGGGAGCAGCGCCACCAGCCGGAAGAGCCGCCGACCGGGGACGTCGGGGCGTGCCGTGGCGTACGCGAAGAGGAAGCCGAGGGCGACCGCGGAAACGGTCGAGAGCGCAGCGATCCCGAGGGTGTTGCCGAGGAGGCGGAGGTAGCGCGGCGTGGTGAGGAGCCGCGTCCACTCGCCGGCCCCGGGCTCGAGGAGAACGCGGCCGATAGGGAAGGCGACGAAGAGCGCGAGGCCGGCCGCCACCGCCGCCAGCGTCGCCCCGGCGAGCGGATCGCCGCGCCAGACTCGGGCCGGCGCCCGACCCCGTTCGGGCGGCCCGGCCGCCGCTACTTCTTGAAGAGCTCCCCCCACAGCTTGAGGACGCGTGACCGGTTCTGGGCGGCCCAGTCGAGCTTGTAGTCCACCAGGTCGAGCTTCTCGAGCGGGGTGGCGCCCAGCGGCAGACTCACGTCGGCGCGCAGCGGCCCCTCGAAATTCAGGTCCACGATGAGCTGGATCGGGTCCCGGCCGAGCACCCAGTCGATGAATCGCTTCCCGCCCTCGGGGTTGGGCCCGCCCTTGATCAGCGAGACGGAGCCGATGTCCCAGCTCGCGCCGGGCGGGTGGACGAGCGCGACCGGGTAGCCGGCCGAGATCGCCTTGAGCGCGTCGTGGGCGAAGGTGATCGCGATCAGGAACTCGCCGGCGGCGACCATGCGGGCGGGGGCGATCCCGCTCGGCGTGTAGAAGCGGACGTTCCGGTCGAGGGCCTTGAGGTACTCCCAGCCCTTTTCCTCGCCGAGCCGGAAGAACTGGCCGACCACGAACGTGAAGCCGGTGCCGGACGAGAGCGGGCTCGGCGCCACGATGAGCCCCTGGTACTTCGGGTCCAGCAGGTCCTCCCACGTCTTCGGCATCGGCGCCCCGCCCAGCTCCTTCTTCCAGCGCTCGGTGTTGACCATGATCCCTTGCACCGTGAGGGAGCTGCCCGTCCAGTACGCCTCGGCGTCCGAGTAGCGGGCGGGGACGTCGCCGCGGCGGGGCGATGGGTAGGGCTCGAGGAGTCCTTGGGCCTTCATCGACTCCGCGATCGCGCGGGAGATGCCGAAGATCACGTCGCCCTTGGGCCCCTGGCGTTCGGCCTGGACGCGCGTCGCCACCTCCCCGGCCGAGAGCCGGATGAAGTCGGCCTTGCCTCCGGTCTGGCGCTCGAAGAGCTGCATGAGCCGGGCCAGCGTGTACTCGTGGATGACGCCGTAGACCATGACCGGCCGGCCCTGAGCGGTGGCGGGGCCGGCGGTGAGCAGCGCGGCGGAGAGGACGCTGGCGAGAAGGAGCCGGCGGGGATCACGAGGCGGCATGCTGTACTCCGCTGGTAGCCCGTTGGCCGAGGTAGTCGTCGAGGACCCGCCGCGTCTGCTCGAGGCTCTCCCGCGTGTGCAGCTCGACCACCCACCAGTCGCAGCCGGCCGCGATCAGGGCGTCGAGCGTCGTTGCCAGGTCACCGGCCTCGCGCGGCGGGTGGTGGGTGTCGCCCGTCTCGGTGAAGTAGACATGAGCGGCCGCGACCCGGGTCGGGATGCTTCGCAGCACGTCCACGACCGACCCGCGCCCCTGCTGGACCCAATCGCTGCCGTGGGCGTGGCCGACATCGAAGCACGCCGGCGCGCCGGTCGCCCGGAGCAGCCGGGCAAACGTCTCGGGATCGCTGGTGAGCCCGAGGCGGAGGTTCTCCACGGTCAGGAGGACGCGGCGACGGGCCGCGTGGTCGAGGAGGGCGGTCAGGTTGCGGAGCAGCGTGTCCCACGCGCATTCCTCGGGGGCCAGCGCGTGGGAGCCGACGTGGAGGTTCAGGTGGTGGGCGGCAAGGTCGGCGGCCACCTCCACGTACTCGCGAAGGATCCGCAGCGCGGCGGCGGCGTACTCGGCGTCCCGGTGCCCCAGTTCGAGGTCGGTGTAGGGCGCATGGAGCGAGACGAGCCCGCCCACACTGCGGAAGCCATCGAGGGTCCGCTGCCGCCGATCACGGGCCACGGCGACCCGGAGGCTGTCGAGGCCCCACTCGACCCCGGCGTACCGGTGGCGGGTGACGTACTCCCGGACGGCGGCGACGTCGCGGCCGATGGCGACGTGGCAGAGGAGGAGGTGGGGTGCCGTCACCGTCACCGGCGGCTACCGCGGGGCCAGCCAGACGTTCCAGAAGAAGGGCCGGTACTTGTTGGCGTAGCCGCCGAGCGCTTTCTGCTTGACCCGCAGCGTGAAGAAGTCGCCGAACTTGATGACCGGCACCTCCTCCCAGAACCAGCGCTGGACCTGGCCCCAGATCTCCTTGCGTCGGGCCAGGTCGGTCTCGGCGGCCAGCCGGGCCATGAGGCCGTCGAGCTTCGGGTCGCAGGTCCAGCCCGGCCAGTCGCAGCTCAGGATCACCTTGAAGGCGGGGTCGGCGTCGAAGCCGATCCCGGTGGTGAAGACGTCATAGAGCTTGGCGTCGGAGCGGCGCTGGACGACCGTCGCCCACTCCAGCACCTGCAGATCGATGGTGAAGCCGACGTCTTCGAGCTGTTGCTTGGCGGCCAGCGCCGACTTGTACATCCAGTCGTAGAACTGGGTGCACATCCACCGGATCGGCTCGCCCCGGTAGCCGGCCTCCTGCATGAGCCGCTTGGCCCGGACGCGGTCGGGGTGGTTGTAGACTTCCTTGCCGACGTCGGTCCACCAGATCTGCTCCCGGAACTGCAGGCTGGGATCCAGCCGGTAGAACTCCGGGCGCCCCACCGCCGACTTCATGATCGGCTCCATGTCGAGCGCCGTCACCACCGCCTGCCGGAGCGTTCGATTGGTGAAGAGCCCCTGCTTCTTGTTGAAGACCCCGGTGATCCACTCGTTGGGCTTGACGATCATGACGTCGAGGCGAGCGTTGGCGGTCAGCCGCTCGTAGGAGTCCGGCGCGATCCAGTCGCTGAAGTGGTACTCGCCCGACTCGATCCCGGCCGCCCGGGTCGCCACGTCAGGGACCGGGATGAACTGGATCTCGTCCACGTAGGCGGCGCGTTTGCCGCCGTAGCCGGTCGGTCCCTCCGCCCGCGCCGCGTAGCGGTCGAAGCGCGCCAGGCGGACGTAGCGGTCCGGGAGCCGTTCCAGGAAGCGGAAGGGGCCCGTCCCGACGAATTCCTTGATCTGGTCGTCGCCGGCGGCCTCCGCGACCTCCTTGGGGTAGATGGCGGGGAACTGGTTGGCGTTGGCTAGGGCGGAGAGGACGATCCCCGACGGCGCGCCCAGGCGCAGCTCGACCGTGTAGCGATCCTTGGCCTGCAGGGACTGCACGGTCTTGAAGAGGAGCCGGCCCACCGTCGCCTTCTTCCCCCACCGGGCGAGCGAGGCCACCACGTCCTCGGCGGACAGCTCCTTGCCGTTGTGGAAGGGGACCCCGCGGCGCACGCGGATCGTGTAGAGCTTGCCGCCATCGGCGACGGTGTGCCCCTCGGCGAGCATCGGGACGACGCCGTACTTGTCATCGAGGGTGAACAGCGGCTCGTAGATGTGCGAGGTGACGTCGTAGGTGAGGCTGGCCGTCGTGTGATGGGCGTCGAGGGAGGGCGGCTCGCCGATGATCGCCACCTTGAGGAGACCGCCGCTCCGGGGCGTGTCGGCACCCTGGGCGCCGAGCCGGCAAGGTACCAGCGATCCGGCCCCGGCGGCCAGCGTGGTCTTGAGGAAGGTCCGGCGTGAGGTCATGGCGCCTCCTCCCTGGAGGGCGTCGGGATGTCGCCGACCATAGCCCGGCCCCCTCACCCTGTCAAGGCGACGGGGCGGTCACCGGCGGGCCCGCCGATGGCGGAAAAACGCGAGCATCCGGGCCAGCGGCGTGGGGACGAGGCCGGCCCGGCGCGCGGCGCGCCGTTCGACGCCGACGGCGAGGGAGTGCAGGACGTAGGGCGAGTTGACCATCTCGACGACACGGTCTCGGTCCAAGCCGAGGTCGGTCAGGAGCCGCTCCAGGGTCGGCGTGTCGGGGACGCGGAGGGTGAGCGCTGATCGGCTGTCGGCGCCCCGAGCCGGCACGAAGCGGATGTCGAAGGCTCCGCCATCGTAGCCGCGGATGATCAGATGCCCGTCGAGCCGCACGAGAAGCCAGCATACCACGTGACATGGTCGTGACATCTCGGGTCCCGCCCGAGGCGTACAATCGAGGCATGCCGCTCGGCTCCCCGCGCCCCTGGCAGCGCCTGAGCGTGCGCGTCGCCGCCGGCTTCGTCGCGGTCACGCTCCTCGGCATCGCGCTGGTCGGCGGCCTGCTCTACGAACGGCAAAAGCGACTTCTCCAGGAAACCCTGGCCACCCTGCTGTTGAACATCGCCCGCACCGGCGCCCTCTTCGTCGACCCGGCGCTCCACGCCGAGGTCGAGGCGACGGGGCGTCAGGACTCGGAAGCCTACCGGCAGCTGCGCGCGGTCCTGGCCGCGGTCCAGGATGAGAACCGCCTGGAGACGCCCATCTACACGCTGACCGACTTCGATCCCGCCGCCCACCAGGCCCGGTTCATGGTGACGAGCCGGGGGCCGGGCGTGCCCGGAGAACCGTACGCCCTGGTCCCGGTCCTGCTGGCGCCTCTGGCGCGCGCGTTCGGCCAGGGAGAGCCGGCCATCACCGGCGTATACGGGAACGAGCACGGGACATGGATCACCGCGTTCGCGCCGGTCCGCGATCGGAGTGGCCGCGTCATCGCCGTCCTCGACGTGGACTACCGGGTGGACGTGTACCTCGAGCGCCTCGCGCACCTCCGCCATCTCATCCTCGGCACCTCGCTGCTCGGCGGCGTGGTCGCGCTCGGCCTCGGCGTGTGGCTGGCGCGCCGGGTGACCGGTCCGATCACCGCGCTGACGCGGGGCGTGACCCGCGTGGCCGCCGGCGACCTCTCGCAGCCCCTGCCGGTGCGGAGCCAGGACGAGGTCGGGCAGCTCACCGGCGCCTTCAACGAGATGCTGGAAGGCCTCCGCCAGCGTGACTTCATCCGTGACACCTTCGGCCGCTACGTCTCCCCCGAGATCGCCCGGGCCGTCCTCGAAGCGCCGGGGGGCCTCCGGCTGGGCGGGGAGAAGCGCGAGGTCACCATCCTGATGTCCGACCTCCGCGGTTACACGCGGCTGGCCGGCGAGGCCGACCCGACCGTCGTCGTCCAGGTGCTCAACGCCTACCTCGGGCGCATGGCCGACATCATCATCGAGCACGGCGGCACCATCGACGAGTTCATCGGCGACGCGATCTTCGCCATCTTCGGCGCCCCCCTGTCGCAGCCGGATCATGCCGAGCGGGGCGCGGCGTGCGCGGTCGCCATGCAGCTGGCCATGGGGGAGGTGAACGCGCGCAACGCCACCCTCGGCTGGCCACGGCTCGAGATGGGGATCGGGCTCAACACCGGCGAGGCCGTGGTCGGGAACATCGGCTCCGAGAAGCGAACGAAGTACGGCGTGGTCGGCCACGCCGTCAATCTCGCCGCCCGCGTCGAGGGCTGTACGGTCGGGGGCCAGGTGCTGCTCACGCCGTCCACCTACCAGCGCATCCGCGACGTCGCCGAGGTCGGCCCGCCGGTCCCGGTCGAGCTCAAAGGGATCAGCGAGCCGCTCCTCCTCTACGAGCTGCGGGGGCTGGGCGGGCGCTACGGGCGGCGGCTCCCCGACCCGGCGGCCGCCGGCGGTCCCGAGGTCCCGGTCGCGCTGCCGCTGGCCTGCTGGGTCATCGACGGCAAGGCCGTGCGGTCGGAGGCGGTGTTCGGCACGGTGATGCGGCTCGGCCTCCGCGTGCTCGAGGCGCAACTGGACGCCGGACTCGATCCGCTGACCAACGTGCGCGTCCGCCTCCGCTACCCCGAGCCGGGCCAGGAGTCGGCCGACCTCTACGGCAAGGTGCGGGCCGCCGAGCCGGCGGCGGGCGGTTACCTCGTCCGCATCGATCTCACGTCGGTGGACGCCTCTGACCAGGTGATCCTCGAACGGCTCGTGCGCGGAAGCGGCGCCCCGGAACGGTGAGCGCGATGCCGGCCAAGCGTGCCAAGGCTCCCGGCTCGGCCGCCGCGCTCGTCCCCGCGCGCCCGACGCTGGCCACGATGCGGGAGGCGGCCCGGGGTTGCCGGGCCTGCGACCTCTGGCGCACCGGGACCCAGACCGTGTTCGGCGAGGGGGCGCCGGGTGCCGAGGTGATGCTGGTGGGCGAGCAGCCGGGCGACCAGGAGGACCAGCAGGGGCGTCCGTTCGTCGGTCCCGCCGGCCGGCTGCTCGACCGCGCGCTGGCCGAGGCCGGGATCGACCGGACCCGCGTCTACGTCACCAACGTCGTCAAGCACTTCAAGTGGGAGCCGCG
>DASYUM010000066.1:0-13166 GCA_036001225.1 Candidatus Methylomirabilota bacterium
GGAGGTCGCCATGGCCGCGTCGCCAACCCTGCCGACCCCGAATCCGGCTCCGAGGTCGGCCAACCTGCTGGTCGTCGACCACGACCCCTCGACCCGCCAGCTCCTGCGCGACTTCCTCGACCACGCGGGCTTCGCGACCGCCGAAGCGCCGGACGTGGACACGGCGCTCTCCCGGATCGCCTCGGCCGAGCCGGCGGCCATCGTCCTCCACGACCACCTCCCGGGAGAGCAGGGGCTGGAGATCCTCCACGTGTTGCGCGCCCACCACCCCGACCTCCCAGTCGTCTTCATCGCGCATCCTCGCAACCCCGAAACCCGAGCCGCCGCAACGCGGCTGTCGCCGACCGCCTACCTGGACAAGCCGTTTCACCTCACCGAGCTGCTCTCGACCGTGCGCCGAGCGGTCCCGGCCCTCGGCGCGCGCCAGAACGGCTCCCAACGGGCCGCTGTCCGGCGACGGGGCACGATTTCCGCGCGCCCCGCGGAGCTCCCGCGTGCCGACACCGCCTGAGACCGATGTCGCCGTCGCCGCCGAGGGCGGCGCCGGCACGCCGGAGGTGGCCGCGCTGGACGCGGCGCGACTCGTCGCGGCAGTGCCCGAGCCGGTGTTCGTGGCCGACCGGGAGGGTCGGGTGCTCCTCGCCAACGACGCGGCCGAGACCCTGCTCGGCCTCCACCCCGGCGGGGCGATGGAGCCGGCGTTGACGCGCCGGCTCCCGCCTGACGAGACGCGGGCGCTCCTGACTTCGCTGCGGGAGGTCGCTGACCGCGGTGTGAGCCGGCGCGCCCGGCTTCACCCGCGGGGCGCCACCGGCGAGCTGACCGCGGTCGCCTTGAGCCTGGCGGCCGTCCGGGACTCGACCGGTTGTGTGACCGGCGTCGTCGGTCTCGGACACGGCACCGGCGAGCTGGAGCGGGCGCAGACCGAGCTGCAGGAGAAGGTCGTGGACCTGGAGAGATTCGAGGAGGTGGTGGTGGGGCGCGAGCTGAAGATGATCGGGCTGGAGCGGGAGCTCGAGGCGGCGCGGTGCGAGCTCGAGCGGCTCCGGGCCCAGCCGGCGCGCGCCGGATGACGCCGCCGCCCGGCCCGGCGGCCACTTCGCCGCGCCCTGCCGCGATGGACGCCGAGGCCGCCGCCACCGCGCGACCCGCCTCCGCGGAGAGGTGGCGGCCAGGTCCCGAGGACTGGCGCCGCGCCCTGCTCCACGTCCTCGGCGAGTTGAACCGGGCCAACCAGCGCCTGACCGATCAGCGCCGGGCCCTGCTCCACGTCCTCGCCGACTCTCAGCAGTCCACCCTGCGCCTGGCCGCGAACCGCAAAGCCATGCTCCACCTCATGGGGGACCTCCGGCAGACGACCGCCGAGGTCGAGCGCCGCGAGACCGAGCTGCAACACAAGCAGGAGCAGCTCGTGCAGGCCGGCAAGCTGGCCACCCTGGGAGAGCTGGCGACCGGAGTCGCCCACGAGCTGAACAATCCGCTCAACAACATCGGCCTCTTCATCGGGAACGTCATCGACATGGTCCAGTTCGGCCGGCTCGATCCAGGACGCGTCCTGGGCGAGCTGGAGAGCGCCATGCGGCAGGTCCGCAAGGCCACCGAGATCATCTCCCACCTGCGCACCTTCGGTCGATCCGCGCCGGCGACCCGGGAGCCCGTGTCGATCCGCCAGGTGGTCGAGCGGGCGCTGGCCCTGGTCCACGAGCAGCTCCGACTGCGCGACATCGAGGTGCGGGTGGACTGGGCCGACGACGCGGTGGTGGTCGGCAGCCCGATCCAGCTCGAACAGGTGTTCGTGAACCTGCTGACCAACGCGCGTGACGCGGTGGCGCAGGTGCCCGAGAAGGCGATCCGCATCTCGTGCACCGTCGGCGACGGGGTGGTGGCGGTGGTGGTCCGCGACAGCGGCCCGGGCATCCCGGCCGGTCTCGAACGCCGGGTCTTCGACCCCTTCTTCACGACGAAAGAGGTGGGGCGGGGGACCGGTCTCGGGCTCTCCATCACCTACGGCATCGTCAGGGACCACGGGGGGACGATCGCCGTCATCAGCCGGCCCGGAGAGGGGGCGGCCTTTCTCATCGAGCTGCCACTGGCGCCCCCCGAGCCATGAGCATGCCCGGGGTGATCCCGCTCGGGCGGGTCCTCATCGTCGACGACGACCCGGCGCTCCTGGAGGCGCTGCCCCAGACGCTGACGCTCCGGGGCGAGCCGGTCGCCGTCGAGACCTGTGACGGGGCGCTCGCGGCCCTCGCCCGCATCGCCGCCACCGACTACGACGCCATCGTCACCGACGTCAAGATGCCGGGGATGGACGGCTTGACGCTGCTGGCGGAGATCCGGCGCCGGCGGCCCGACACGCCGACCCTGCTGATCACCGGCCATGCCGACCACGAGCTGGCGATTCGGGCCCTGCGGGCGGGCGCCTACGACTACATCCCCAAGCCCATCGACCGAGAGTACTTCCTGGTGGCGGTGCGGCGGGCTGTCCGCACCCGCCAGCTCGCCCGCGAGGTGGAGACCCAGCGCCGCGAGCTCGCGTCCCATTCCGATCGGCTCGAGGAGGTGGTCGCCGAGCGGACCCGCGAGCTGACGGAGGCCAACCAGGCCAAGGACGAGTTCCTGGCCGTCCTCTCCCACGAGCTGCGCACGCCGCTGACCCCCATCCTCACCTGGGCCCAGATCATCCGCCACCTCTCGGACCCGGCTCGGGTCCGTCAGGCCGCCGACGTCATCGAGCGGAACGTGCGGCTCCAGATCGCGCTCGTCGAGGACCTCTTGGATCTGACCCGGATCACCCAGGGCCGTCTGCCGCTCGACCTCAAGCCGCACGATCTGCGGGCGATCGTCCGGGGCAGCGTCGAGGTGCTCGCGGAGGCGGCGGGCCAGAAGCGCATCCGGATCGAGCTGGTCGAGCCCGGGGTGCCGATCGCGGTGGAGGGCGACCGGGAGCGGCTGGAGCGGGTCTTCCTCAACCTGCTGAGCAACGCGGTCAAGTTCACGAGCGATGGCGGCGCGGTCCGGGTGACCCTCCAGCGGGAGGCGGAGGCGGCGGTGGTCACGGTCCACGACGACGGGGTCGGGATCGATCCCGGGTTCCTCCCCCAGATCTTCCAGATGTTCCGGCAGCAGGAGCAGGGTGCTCGCCGCCAGTACGGCGGACTGGGGGTGGGCCTCAATCTGGCCAAGCGTCTCGCCGAGCTTCATCGCGGGCAGATCGAGGTGCGGAGCGCCGGCGTCGGGCGGGGGACGGAGGTCACGGTGCGGCTGCCGCTGCTGGCGGCGCCGGCCGACCGGGCCGAGCCAGCGGCGGTCGGAACGCGCCTCGACGGTGTGCGGATCTTGATCGTGGAGGACAGCGCCGACACCGGCGACGCGACCCGGCTCCTGCTGGAAGATCTCGGGGCTCGCGTCCAGCTGGCCAAAGACGGCCTGGAGGCGCTCGACATCCTGGCCGCCGACGAGCCCGACGTGGTCCTGTGCGACCTCCGGATGCCGGGACTCGACGGCTTCGAGTTCGTCCGCCGTCTCCGGGCCGATCCTCGCCGGGCTCACGTCCCGGTGGTCGCGGTGTCGGGGTTCGCCCGGAAGGCCGACTTCCAGCGGACCGAGGAGGCGGGCTTCGACGGCCACGTCTCCAAGCCGTTCGACCTGGAGGTGCTGCTGGCCGCCCTCGCCTGCGCGGTGCAGCGGCGGCAGCCCGGCCGATCGGCGGCCTGACTCGCCGCCGCGCCCCACGGCCAGGCCGAGGCCCGCGGCCCCCCCACCCCGCTAGGACGCAGGGAGGAGGCGGGCCGAGGCGTATGCCGCATACGTTGAGGCCCGCCGACGACCGAGGACGCCGCGGGGCGACGGGCATCGGCCTGGTCTCAGCGCCCGAGCTCGCCCTCGACCTCCGTCAGGCACTCGTCCAGGATCGCGAGGGCGGCGTCCATCTGGCGGTCGGTGACGACGAGCGGCGGGGTCAGGGTCAGCACGTTCCCCATCGTCGTCTTGAAGGAAAGCCCGCGCTCGAGCGCGCGATACATCACCGCCTCGGCCGCCGCCGGTGCCGGCGCTTTGGCGTCGCGGTCCAGGACCAGCTCGACCCCCAGGAGCAGGCCGAGGCCCCGCACGTCCCCGATCAGGGAGTGGCGCGCCTTCAGGTCGACGAGCCGCTCGAGCGCGCGGGCGCCGACCCGTCGCGCGTTGTCCACCAGCCCCTCCTCCTCGATGATCTCGATCGTGGTCAGCGCGGCCCGGGCGGTGAGGGGATTCTTCTCGTGCGTGTAGTGGCCGAGCGCCCATGCCCCCGCCACGTCCAGCTCGGGGCGCGCGATCAGCGCGGCGATGGGAACGGCGCCGCCGCCCAGGGCCTTGCCGAGCACCACGATGTCGGGCACCACGCCGAAGTGCTCGGCGACGAACATGCGGCCGGTCTTCCCGAGCCCGGCCGGGATCTCGTCGAAGATCAGCAGGGCCCCGTGGGCGTCGCAGGCGCGGCGCACTTCTTCCCAGAAGCCGGGCGGCGGGAGATAGGGAACGCTCCGCACCGGCTCGGCGATCACGGCGGCGACGTCGCCCTCCTTTTCCAGGACGTAGCGGACGAAGCTGGCGCAGGTCGTCCGGCACACCGCGAGGTCAGGCTGTCCCTCGACGTCGCGGTAGCCGTAGGGGCAGCGGTAACAGGCGAACGGCGCCACGTGCTCGGTGCCGGCCAGGAGCGGCCCGACGGGGCCGGAGCGGAACATCGCCTCGCCCCCCACGCTGGCCGCCCCGAACCCCGCCCCGTGGAAGGCGTCCCAGAACGACACGGTCTTGAAGCGGCCGGTGGCGGCGCGGGCCAGCTTGAGCGCCATCTCGACGGCGTCGGAGCCGCTGGGGGCCAACAGAATCTTCCCGAGGGGCGCCGGGGCGATGGCGGCGAGCTTCCGGGCCAGCGCGATCGCCGGCTCGTCGGTGAAGCGGCGAGGGGCGAAGGCGAGGTCGTCGAGCTGCCGCTTGAGCGCGGCGATCAGCCGGGGATGGCCGTAGCCGATGTGGTGGACGTTGTTGCCGTGGAAGTCCATATAGCGCCGGCCGGTGGTGTCCTCGATCCAGATGCCCTCCGCCTTGCGGACGACCGACAGGCAGGGCGTCGAGAGTGCCTGGTGGAGGAAGTAGCGGGCGTCCTCGTCGAGGAGGGCCTGCGTCGCGGGATCCACGTGACGCGCGGCCCACGCCTGGCGGTGCGGCGAGCGGTTGCTGTCGCCGTCGGCGGCTCCGGGCTCGGGCCACGCGGAAGAACCGGCCGTCATGGGGTCACCATACACTGCGCGTCGCACGACCCGCAACGGCCCGTGTTGACGCTCGTTTCGGCGCCGTGGTAGCGTCGGGAGCGCTCGCTAACCGCAATCCCAGGAGGCGCACCATGGCGACCCGGCGGTCTTTCCGGCGCGGCATCCTCGTCTCCCTCGTGACGCTGGCCCTCGCCCTGGGCGGACCCGGCCTCGCCCTGGCCCAGAAGGACTTCGTGACCTACGGCCAGCCCGAGGAGGGGCCGTGGAAAGAGATCTTCGACATCTTCTGCCGCGAGCACCAGTGCCGCCACGTGGACACCGATATGTCCAGCGCCGAGGCCATCACCAAGTTCCTGGCCGAGAAGAACCGTCCGCTGGCCAGCTCGACCGAGGTCGGCATCCTCTTCGGCCCGCTGGCCGCCCGCCAGGGCGTGGCGCTGGCCTACAAGAACGCCTCCTGGGCCAAGCTCCCCGAGTGGGCCAAGGACCCGAACGGGCAATGGTTCGCCGTCTACTCGGGGGTGCCGAGCTTCCTCGTGAACAAGGCGCTGGTCAAGACCGTGCCCCAGAGCTGGCAGGACCTGCTTAAGCCCGAGTACAAGAACGCGATCGCCATCAACGATCCCCGCAAGTCGGGGACGGCCGTCGCCTTCCTGCTGGCCGCCACCGTCGCCCACGGCGGGGGGCCCGGCAACCTGGCTCCCGGGATCGAGTACTTCAAGAAGCTCTTCCAGGCGGGCCAGGTCAAGCCGATCGCCGCCTCCAGCGCGAACATCCAGAAGGGCGAGGTCCCGATCACGATCCGCTACGACCACGAGAACCTGCTGACCCGCGAGCGGTTCAAGAAGGAGCTGGAGCTCGACATCGTGATCCCGGCCGACGGCTCGCTCTACACGCCGTCGGTCATCGTGCTCAACCGCTATACCCCGGATCCTGCCCTGGCCCAGGCCTTCGCCGACTTCTTGCTCTCCGATCGCGGCCAGCTCATCCTGGCCCGGGCGATGGCGCGGCCGATCCGGGTCATCGCCGGCAACCTCGACGTCCCGCCTGACGTGCGCGCCCGCTGGCTGCCCGAGGAGTGGTATCGGACGCGCGTGCGCACCGTCCAGAGCTGGGACGCGTTCTCGCTCGACGAGATCCGCGAGCGCTGGACGAACGAGGTGCTCCCGCGGTAACGCCGACCCCGCCGGCGGGCCCTCGGGCCCGGCGGGGCCCGGGGATGGGGCGGCTCGCGCTCCGCGCGCTCGAGCTGCTGCCGGTAGCCGTGCTCGCCGTCTTCCTCGCGCTGACGCTGGTATTGCCCCTCGGGATGCTCGTGCTCTCGAGCCTGACGCCGACCGGCACCCCGTCGCTGGCCACCTATCGCGTGCTGTTCACCGGCCGGGCGTACCGGCAGGCCGTCTGGAACAGCCTCGGCGTCGCCGCCGCCTCCGCGCTCGCCGCGACGGCCGGGGCCGCCGCCGTCGCGCTGGCCGTCCACGTCCGACCCGGCCGCCGGTCGGCCGACGCCGTCACTACGCTGGCCGGCGTCGCCTCCAACGCCGGGGGCCCGCCGCTGGCGTTCGCCTTCGTGGTCCTTCTGGGGACGCAGGGCATGGTGCGCCTGCTCCTGCGGCGCCTCCTCGGCGTAGACCTCCTTCCCGAGCTCGGCTCGTATCCCGGCCTGGTCCTGGTCTACCTCTACTTCCTGGTCCCGGTGGTCCTGCTCGTCGTGATCCCGGCCCTGGGGGCCGTGCGCCGCGAGGTGTACGAGGCCGCCCTCGTCCTCGGCGCCCGCCCGCGCCAGTTCTGGCAGCGGGTCGGCCTCCCGCTCCTCGGCCCGCCGCTGGCGGCCGGCTACGTGCTGGCCTTCGCGGTGGCGCTGGGGAGCTACTCCACGCCGTGGGCGCTGGTCGGGGGCGGGGGCCGGCTCAACCTGCTGCCGATGCAGATCGGCTTCTTCGTGGGCGAGGCCGGATACCGGCTCGACATGGCCGACGCGATGGCGGTCGTGTTGATCGCCGGGGCTGCGCTCTGCGCCCTCGCCCACCGGCTGCTGCAAGCGCGCGCTCAGCGCTGGCTCGCGTGATGGCGGCGTGGCTCGGGCGGGCGGTCAGCATGCTCGTCGTCGGGGCGTTCGCGCTGGCGCTCCTGGCGCCGCTCGGGGGCACGTTGCTGTTCGCGCTCGCCACCCGCTGGGTGGTGACCGTGCTGCCCGAGGGATGGACTCTCGACGCGGTTGCCACCACGCTCGGCCATCCCCGCTTCACGGAGACCCTCGCCCGCTCGCTGGGCCTGGCCGCGGCGGCGGTGGCGCTCGATGCGCTCCTGGTGGTCCCGGCCCTGACGGCGCTCATGCTGGCCCGGCCGCGCTGGCAGGTCGTCTTCGATGTCGCCACCGTGGTGCCGTTCGCGCTCCCCGGTGTGGTCGTGGCGCTGGGGCTGGTGCGCTTCTACGGCTGGGCGTGGCCCGACGCCCTCCACACGCCGTGGCTTCTCGCCGCCGCCCACGCCGCCGGGGGCCTGCCCATCATGTACTGGGCGGTCGCCGCCAATCTGCGGGCGATCGGCGTCCGTCGGCTCTACGAGGCGGGGATGCTGCTCGGAGCGCGTCCCCGGCAACTGCTCCTCCGGGTCGTGGTGCCCAACGTGTTGCCGGGGCTCGCCGCCGGCGGCGCCTTCGTCTTCGCCTTTTCGTTCACCGACTTCGCCTACGCGAACCTCCTCGTCGGCGGAGGCTGGCCCACCTTTCCCGTCTGGCAGGCCACCATGATGCTTCTCGACGGCCACGTCATGGCGGTGCTGAGCCTGCTCAGCTTCGCCGTGCTCTGGCTCACCACTCACGTGATGGCCCGGTGGGCTCAGCGGCGGCAGCTCTGGCTGGCCGGCCGCGCCCTATAAAGGGCCCATCACGGTGAGCTATCTGGTGCTGCGCGGGCTGCGCAAGCGCTTCGGCGACGTCGTCGCCGTGGACGACGTGAGCCTGGCTGTCGAGCGCGGGGAGCTGGTGTCGCTGCTCGGGCCGAGCGGCTGCGGGAAGACCACGCTCCTGCGAATCGCGGCCGGCCTCGAGCCGCCCGATGGCGGCGCGGTCGAGCTGGATGGCGAGGAGATCACCGCGCTGCCGCCGTACCGGCGACGGATGGGCATGGTGTTCCAGACGCCGGCGCTGTTTCCCAATCTCCGGGCGCGCGACAACGTGGCCTTCGGCCTGCGGGTGGCCGGGCAGGCGACGGCGGCGGTGGGCGAGCGCGTGCGCGAGCTCCTCGAGCTGGTGGGGCTCACGGGGCGAGCCGATCACTTCCCGCACCAGCTCTCGGGCGGCGAGCAGCAGCGGGTCGCCCTCGCCCGGGCCCTGGCCGTCGAGCCGCGCGTCCTCCTCCTCGACGAGCCGCTGACCGCGCTCGACGCGCCGCTCCGCGCGACGCTCCGCACGGAGATCCGCCGCATCCACCAGCGGCTCAAGGTCACCGCCCTCTACGTGACCCACGACCAGGAGGAGGCGCTGAGCCTGAGCGACCGGGTGGCGGTCATGAACCGGGGACGCATCGAGGAGGTCGGCCGCCCCCGCGACCTCTACCGCGCCCCGCGCTCGCCGTTCACCGCGGTCTTCATCGGCTCCGCCACCCACCTGGCCGGCTGGGTCGCCAGCCAGCCCGACGGGCTCGTCGCGGTCGGCCCCCTTCGGCTCCGCTCCCTGGACGCCGCGCGCCTGCCGGCCGGAACCCGCGTGCGGATCCTGGTCCGGGCCGGGGCCGCCCGCGTGCTGGCCGCCGACGATCCCGGGCCCACGGACGCGAACCTCTTGACCGGGACGCTCCTGGTCAAGGCGTTCCGGGGGCCGCTGACGCTCCTGGAGGTGGACGTCGAGGGCGCCGTCATCCGGGCCGAGGCCGACTCCGACCTCGCCGACCCGCTCGAGCCGGGCACCGTGCTCCGCCTCGCCATTCCAGCCGACGCCTGCCGGATCATCGAGACGCTGCCCGCCGGCGCGCCATGACCGACCTGCGCAGTCGGGCCCAGCGCGTGATCCCGGGCGGGACGCTGGAGGAGCTGACGCTGCCGCCCGAGGTGCAGGTGGTGCCGGCCCGCGGGCAGGGGAGCCGGCTGTGGGATACCGACGGCCGCGAGTACGTGGACTACGTGCTCGGCGGGGGCGCCCTGATCCTCGGGCACGCGCCCGCGCCGGTGGTCGAGGCGGCGGCGGCTCAGCTTCGCGCGGGCTCGGCCTTCGCCATGCTGACCGAGGCGGCGATCGAGCTGGCGGAGGCGCTGGTGGCCGTGATCCCGTGTGCCGAGCAGGTGTTGTTCGCGGCCACGGGGGCGGAGGCCACGCACTTCGCGCTGCGGCTGGCGCGGGCCGCCACCGGGCGGGAGCGAATCCTCAAGTTCGAGGGGGCCTATCACGGCCACCACGACTACGGGATCCTCAGCGTGACCGGCGAGCGCGCCGCCGCCCCGCCCCGGCCGACGCCGGAATCCGCGGGCATTCCGGCCCGGGTGCTCGACGAGGTCCTGGTCGTTCCGTACAACGACCTGGGGGCGGCGGAGCAGGTCGTCGAGGCTCACCGAGGCGAACTGGCGGCCGTCATCGTCGAGCCGCTCCAGCGGATCGTCGAGCCGATGGCCGGCTTCCTGCCCGGCTTGCGCGAGCTGACCCGGCGGCACGGCATCGTCCTGATCTTCGACGAGGTGGTGACCGGCTTCCGCCTCGCGCTGGGGGGGGCCCAGGAATACTATGGCGTGACGCCGGACCTCGCCGCCTACGGAAAGGTCGTCGGCGGCGGGTACCCCCTCGCCATCGTGGCCGGACCCGCCGACCTCCTCGGCCGCGCCGATCCTCGCCGAACCGGGCCGACAGCCGTGTACGTGAGCGGCTCCCAGTTCGCCAACGCCGTCGCCGTCGCCGCGGCCCGCGCGACGCTGGCCGCGCTACGCGCGCCGGGCGTCTACGCGCGCCTCGCCGAGCTGGGGCGGCAGCTCCGCGAGCGGCTCCAGGCTGTGCTCGACGCGGAGGGGATTCCGGGGCGCGTCCTCGCCCACGGACCCATCTGGCACCTCTTGCCCCGCTGCGCCGAGATGGGGCCGTTCCGTGATCACCAGGCCGTGCGCCGGGCCACCGCGGCCGGCCGCCCGCTGGTGGAGCCGCTCGTGCGGGAGCTGGTCCGGCGGGGCGTGCTGGCGTTCCCGCGCCCGGGGCGGGGCTACGTCCGAGGCTACCTCTCCCTCGCCCACACCGAGCGCGACCTCGCGGTCACCGCTGATGCGCTGCGCGACGCACTGCGTGCGCTCCCGGCCGCCGCCGGCTGATCAGCGCTCGATCGGGTAGCCGCGCGCCACCCAGCCGCCAAACCCCTCTTCCAGTCCCTCGACCATCTCGACGCCGGCGGTCGCCAACAAGCGATAGACGGCGTCCAGCTCTTCCCGCGGGCAGCTGCAGTAGAGGACGATGCGCCCGCGCGGAATCTCTTGATATCGCCGGCGGAGCTGGGCGAGCGGGATCGAGCGGGCCCGGGGCAGGTGGCCGTTCTGGTACTCCTCGGCCGTGCGCAGGTCGATGAGGAGCGGCCGCCGGCCGGCGTCGAGCTGGGCCTTGAGCTGGGGAGCGGAGATCATGGTGATCGGCTGGTCGGGCCCGCCGTGGATGGCCGTCGCCGTGCCGGCGGCGAGCGTGCCCGCCAGCACCACCGCGACCTTAATGGCCGTGATGCCCATGCCCGTCGGCCTTCCAGTCGAAGCTCAGGTCGCCGACGGAGGCGAAGCGGCCGCCCGCCGACGGCATGACCCGCATGCCGGTGGCGCCGATCGAGACCGTGATGCGGGTGGTAGTCGCCGGGAGGGCGAGATCGGCGCCGTAGTGGAAGCCCTCAGCGCCCACCATCGGCACCAGCCGGACTCGTTGAGCGGCGCCCTTCGCGGCGTGGATGCGGGCGCTGACCGGCAGGTACGGGACGGGCTCGCCGGTCCGAAGGTCGGCGACGAACACCATGACGTGCTCGAGCCCGCGGTCGCCCGGCGTCCGGGAATCCAGGCGCACGCGGTAGCCGCCGGCGACCTGCTCCCGGGCCGCCGCGGCGGCGGGCGCGCCCGGCCCGGCCCCCAGGCTGGCCAGGTACGCGACGAGGTCGAGGAGCTCGCCGACCATGACGGCGTCCCGGTAGTCCGGCATGGTGGAGCGGCCGTCGGGGCCGGTGTAGCCGGGTCCGGCGACAATCACCGCGTTCGGATTCAGGATCGACTCGGCCAGGTACTCGGCTGGGTGCAGGGTGCCCATGCCCGAGAGCTCGGGCCCCGGCCCGCCCCCGACGAGGGCGCCTTCGCCGAACTGCTCGCCGCGGACCGCGTGGCACCGATAGCATTCCAGCTTGGCGAAGACCTCCCGCCCGGCCCGCGGGTCGCCGGCCGGCACGGCGAAGCGCCAGCCGGGCGGCACGCCGCCGTAGCGGTGCAGCTCCTCCATCGTGGTCCGCACCGGTCCCGCCGGCGGCGCGGCCCAGCCGCCGACGGTCAGCGCGCCCGCCAGCCCGAGCCCGGCCCCGAGTCCCGTCCACGTCTTCATGCGTCGCCTGCTCCTTTCACCGCGGGACCCAGCGAGGCTGGCTCACGAACAGCCCGTCGACGAAGCCGATCTGGTAGACGAGGAAGAGGCCGACGCCGAGGCTGAGGAGCCCCGAGGCCGTCGCCAGCCAGCGGTTCAGGCGGACGTGGCGACCGGCGGTGTAGGCGATCGGAAGCGCGATGGCGACGGTGATCAGCACCATGCCGGCGATGGTGCCGCTGCCGAAGACCAGCAGGTAGCCGAGCGCCCACCGTGGGTCGCGGATCGTGGCCAGGATCAGGAGGGCCACTGCCGCCGACCCGGCCAGGCCGTGGACGATGCCGACCACCAGGGGGCGCAGCGCCTGATAGAGGCCCAGCCGGCCGAAGACGCGGTCGAGCCGGGCCTGAGGCGTCGCCTCCTCGGCGTGCCCGTGGGCCCCGGTGGCGTGGCCGTGGAGGTGGCTGTGGACGTAGTCGCCGTGGCGATGGGGATGCGCGTGGCGCAGCGCCTCGCCGTCACCGCCCGCGCCGAGGGCTCCGCGGATCCAGCGCACGAGACCGGTGAGGTTCAACAGCCCGAGCAGGATCAGCATCAGGGCCACCCCGAACTCCATGGTCAGCCCGAGCCGGGGCGGGATGACCGCGCCGAAGAGGATGATGCCCCCGCCCACGATCACGATGGTCACGGTATGGCCGATGCCCCACAGCGTGCCGATGAAGGCGGCGCCCGCGATGGTGCGCTCGCGGCTGACGATGGTGGTCACCGCGATGACGTGATCGGGGTCAGTGGCGTGGCGGAGGCCGAGGAAGAACCCGACCAACAGGATCGAGGCCAGCTCGAGCATGCGTCACCGCTCCCTGGTCTGAGGATGCCTCATCCCGGCGGTCCTTCGCCAGTGCACCCCCGCGCCACCGTCGCGACGCCGAACCGCCGCGCGTGTGGTGTTCCGCTTCGAGCGGCGGCTTCGCCGCTGCAACCCTTCCTTGGGGGAGGTCTCGGAGGGGGCCGCCGAGGCCCCCTCCGAAGAAACTAATCGCACTTCTTGCAGAGCACCACCCACAGCCGGAGTGGCCGGTCGCTCTCGTTGCGGGCGTCGTGGGGCGTCAGCGCCGGCAGCCAGCGGGCCGTGCCGGGGCGCAGCACTTCGCGCCCGGCGTCGGTAACGAGGGTCAGCTCGCCCTCCACGACGATGCCCAACTCGGGTTCCAGCCCGACGTGGCGGCCAGAGGCCGAGCCCGGCTCGAAAGTCAGCAGGATCACTCGCACCACGTCGTTGTCGAGGGCGAGCCGCTCCTCGATCCGGCCCTGCGGCTCCTGGGCGGCGACGCCTCCCGGCCGGGCCAGCGCCATCAGCATCGTTCCCACGATCAGCGCCGTTCGCATGCTCGTCC
>DASYUM010000067.1:0-9073 GCA_036001225.1 Candidatus Methylomirabilota bacterium
CAGCCACTCCGAGCGCGCGACGTCCACCGGCCGCACCGGCTGCCCGTGTCGCTGGGCGTCCTTGACGAGCGTGGCCGGGTGGTAGAAGCCCATCGGCTGGTTGTTCAGGAGCGCGGCGTAGAACTGGGCCGGGTAGTGGACCTTCAGGTAGGCGCTCGCGTAGGCGAGGAGGGCGAAGCTGGCCGCGTGACTCTCCGGGAAGCCGTACTCCGCGAACGAGGTGATCGCCCGCACGATCTCTTCGGCAGCGGCCCCGGTGATCCCGTTCCGGGCGATCCCGGCCCGCAGCTTGGCCTCCACGGCTTTCATCCGCGCCTCCGAGCGGCGGAAGCCGAGGGCCCGGCGCAGCTCTTCGGCCTCGCCGCCGGTGAAGCCGGCCGCCACCATGGCCATGCGCAGGAGCTGCTCCTGGAAGAGCGGCACCCCCAGCGTGCGCTCGAGGATCGGCTCCAGCGACGGGTGCGGGTAGGTCACCGGGGCCCGCCCCGCCCGGCGGGCGAGGTAGGGATGGACCATGTCGCCGACGATGGGGCCGGGCCGGATGATCGCCACCTCGACGACGAGGTCGTAGAAGCGCCGGGGACGGAGCCGGGGGAGCGTCGCCATCTGGGCTCGGCTCTCGACCTGGAAGACGCCGATCGTGTCCGCCGCCCCGAGCGCGGCGTAGACCTCCCCGTCGTCGGCCGGGAGATGGGCCAGGTCCACCGCGTGCCCGGCCTCCCGGCAGAGGACGAGGGCGTCCTCGAGGACCGCCATCATGCCGAGTCCGAGGAGGTCCACCTTGACGATTCCCATGTCGGCGCAGTCGTCCTTGTCCCACTGCACGACCACGCGCCCGGGCATGGTCGCCGGCTCGAGCGGCACGACCTCGTCGAGGCGACCGGCGCAGAGCACCATGCCGCCCGAGTGCTGGCCGAGGTGGCGCGGCAGCCCCTGGACGCGGGCCCACAGCTCGGCGAACCGCCGGACGCGGGGGTGGGTCGGGTCCAGCCCGGCCCGGGCGAGATGGCGAGGCGGCGTATCGGCGGGGTCCTGGTACTCCCAGTCGCTCACGTGCTTGGAGAGGCGGTCGAGGAGGTCGGGCGGAAAGCCCAGCACCTTGCCGACCTCCCGGGCGGCCCGCCGGGGCCGGTAGGTGATGACGTTGGCGGTCATGCCGGCCCCCGTCCGTCCGTAGCGCTGGTAGACGTACTGGATCACGGCCTCCCGCCGATCGCCGGAGGGGAGGTCGAGGTCGATGTCCGGCCACTCGTGGCGCTCCTCGGAGAGGAAGCGCTCGAAGAGGAGGTCCATCCCGATCGGGTCCACCGCCGTGATGCCGAGGCTGTAGCACACGGCGCTGTTCGCCGCCGAGCCGCGCCCCTGGACGAGCACGCCCCGGGCCCGACACTCGCGGACGATGTCCCAGACGATGAGGAAGTAGCCGGCGAGGTCGAGCTTCTCGATGAGATCCAGCTCGCGGGCGAGCTGGCGGCGCACCCGGTCGGTGACCGGACGGTAGCGCGCGCGGGCGCCGGCTTCGGTCAGCGCCCGGAGGTAGGCCATCGGCGGGCCGCCGTCGGGGACCGGGAAGTCGGGAAAGCGGTAGCCGAGGTCCTTCAGCGTGAAGCCGCACCGCCTCGCCACCTCGGCCGTTTCGGCGATGGCCGCCGGCCGGTCGGCGAACAGCCGCGTCATCTCGGCGGCTGGCTTCAGCCAGCGCTCGAGGTTCGGCTCGAGCCGTCGCCCGGCCGCGTCCAGCGTCGTCTTGTGGCGCACGGCGGTGAAGACGTCGAGGACCGGCCGCTCGGCGGCGACCGAGTACCGCACACCGTTCGTCGCCACGCAGGGCACGTCGAGGTCGTCGGCCAGCTCGCCGAGGCGGCGGGTGCGGCGCTCGCTCTCGCGCGTCAGGTGGCGCTGGAGCTCGACGTAGACCTGGCCGCGCCCGAACAGCGCGCGGAGCCGCTCCAGCGTCCGCCGCGCGGCCTCCCGGCGACCCGCGGCGAGCTCGGCCGCCAGCGGGCCGTCAGCCCCACCGGTCAGGCAGAGGAGGCCGCGGGTCTCGCCTTCGAGATCGTCGAGGGTCGCCCGCGCCTTCCCCTTCGCCGCCCGCGCCTTGATCATGGTGAGCAGGCGGCAGAGCCCGCGGTAGCCGTCGGCCGTCTCGACCAGGAGGGGGAGCCGCGCGCCATCGGCCAAGGTCAGCGCGGCGCCGACCAGCGGGCGGACCCCGGCCTCGACGGCGGCGCGGTAGAAGCGGGGCGCCCCGTAGACGCCGTCGGCGTCCACCAGCGCGAGCGCCGGGTACCCGAGGGCCGCCGCCGTGGTCGCCAGCCGCTCGGGGAGCGAGGCGGCTTCGAGGAAGCTGAACGCGCTGGCGGCGTGGAGCTCGACGTAGCCCGTCATGCCATCATCGATCCATGCCTCCCGCCCCATTTTTTCGGTGACGCCGTATGCCCTCGCATACGCGCGTCTGCTCGGTCGTACACCTTGGCCCGAGTACCTTCCGGGTCGCGCGCGTTTCAGTGCGCGGTCTGCCCTCCTTTCCGCCGCTAGCCCTCGGTGTCAACCCGGAAGCCCATGCGGCCTTTGGGCCGAGCCGGTGTCGGCTCCATCAGCTTCCGAATCGCGGCGAACACCATCTGAAACTGCCGATCGTATTTGTTTTCGAGGGCATCGAGTCGGCGGGCGAGCGCTTTGTGGGATGCGACGGCTTCCCGGAGACGTATGAAAGCGCGCACGACCTGGATACTCGTGTAGACAGCGGCCGGACTGTTGAGAACACTGGCGAGCATGACGGCGCCATGCTCGGTAAACGCGTAGGGAAGCACGGGAGAGTAACGAAGGCGCTGGAGGTGGTCGCAAGTTGCGACCACCTGGGCCTTCTCCTCGGTGGTCAGCGGGAAGACGAAATCTCCAGGGAACCGATCCCGGTTGCGCTTGACCTGCTCATTGAGCCGCTTGGTCGTTACCCCGTAGAGCCGAGCCAGGTCGGCATCCAGCATCACTCGGTGGCCACGGATGAGCAGGATCGTCCGTTCGATCCGCTCAGCCGGGATCAGATTCGTCACGGGTCCTCCCGGCGCGCCTGCATTGCACAAAGCATTCCTCGCTCAGTCGTAGACGGCATCCACACTCCAGGCGCCGCTCGCGCGGTCGAGGACGAGACGGTAGACGGCGCCGTCGGGCAGGGCCACGTCCCACTCCTCCCGCGACCACGCCGTGTCGGTCCACCACTCGCCGGCCGTCCGCCACGGCCCCGCGCAGGCCACCACGGTGCCCCCCCGCAGCCCGGCGGCCTCGACCCAGCACGGTTGCTCTCCCTGCCGCTGGACCGTGGCGCTCAGCGGTGGCGCGAAGCGACGGCAGGCCAGGGTGCCCGCGTCGGCGAAGGCGAGGGCGGCCACCGCGGCCTGGCGACCGACCGTCCCCGCGAACGGCACCAGGCCGATCGCCGTCGGCCGGTGGGTGTCGCCGAGCACGGGCGCCCCGACCTGGTCGGCACCGACGAGGGCCGTGAGTCGCCCAAGCGTCTGGGCCAGCTCGTGGGGGCTCGGGCGTTTGGGCGCGTAGAGATCGGGTTGCATCGGCCGGAGCGGCGCCGTTTCGGCTTCGACGGCGAGCGAGACGATCGGCGCCGCCAGCGTGAGCCCGTCGAGGTCGGCGCGGAACAGGCCGAGCAGCGTTCGGGGCTCGCGGAGCGGCGCCTGCAGGGCGAGCCGGTGGCGATGCACGGTGCCGTCGGCGAGGCCAGCGGTGAGGGCGAGCGCGGTCGCGCCCAGCTCCCGGAGGGCCAGTCGAGCCGCCAGCCGGTCGAGGAGCCGGTGGAGGACGAAGAGGAGCCCCTCGAAGAGCGTGACCTCCCAGTCGAGCGCGAGGGCTTCGATCCAGCGCTCGGGCCCCGCCCGTGGCACGAACGGCCCCTCGTCCTCCCCGCGGGCGAGCGCCAGCAGCTGCCGGCCCGGCAGGCCGAGCCGCGCGAGCACCGCCGGCGTCGGAAGCGCCGCCAGCTCGCCCAGGGTGCGGATGCCCCAGCGGTCGAGGCACTCGGCGAGGTCGGGCGGCGGCGCCAGCAACTCCATCGGCAGCGGGGCGAGGAACGCCGGCTCGCCGCCGGCCGCGACCACGGTGACGCCGGCCGCCGCGCGGGCGGCGAGCCCGGCGACGGTCCGGCTGCCGGCGATCCCGACCCGGGCCGGCAGATCGAGGCTCGCCGTCCCCTCGGCGAGGCGCTCGCCGATCCGCGGCTCGGCCCCGAAGAGATCGAGCCCCGTGAGGTCGAGGTGCACGCGATCGGGTGCCGCCGCCTCCAGGCGTGGCGAGGTGGCCGCGGCCACGTCGAGGAGCGCGGCCGCCGCCGAGGCTTCGGCCTCGGGATCCCGATCGCGGCCGATGAGGCCGGGCACGCGGGTGCCGGCTTCGCCCGCGCTCATGCCGGGCCGGGCGCCGGCGGTCCAGGCCTCGGGGCTGACGTCGAGGACGGTGCGCGCGGCCGGCGTCCCGGCCAGCGCCGCCACCGGCCGGCCGCGAAGCGCGGGATCGCTGCGCACCAGCGCGGTGACCACGAAATGGGGGGCCCAGAGGCACGCGTAGCGCTTCATGTTCTGCGGCCCGTGTGCCGAGGCATGCTCAGGCGGTTGCCCAGGTCAGCCGCACCGATGCGCCGGGGGCGTGCTCGCGCGAGCGGATCAGTCGGGCTTCTGTCGCCAACGCCCCGAGCAGGCCGGGCCCCCCCCGTCGCCACACCGGCCGCGCCGGCGTCAGGGCGACGGCGACGGTCGCCATGCTGCCGGCGACCCGCCGCGGCCCGGCGAAAACGAGTGCGGTGGGGGTGCCCTCGACCGCCCGCTGGAGGCGCACGAAGGCGGCCGCCGGAACGCGGGCGAGCGCCCAGGGGGCGACGTCGCCGAAATCCACCGCGACCAGCTCGAAGCCGCCGCCTTGCACGACGACGTCGGTGGCCTGGATCGCGGTCCGGACGTCCCCGCCACACCGGACCCAGAGGAGCTGGGGGAGCGCGATGCCGCAAGCCGCGGCCGATGCGGGGTCCAGTCCGTCGGCCGCGTCCACGAGCGCCACGAGTCCCCCGGCCGTGGTCGCCCGCGCGAGCCCGGCCAGGACCAGGCTGGTCCGGCCGGCGCCGCGGGGGCCCACGACTTCCGCGATCCGCCCGCGGGGGAAGCCGCCCCCGAGCAGCGCGTCGAGGGGGGGCAGCCCGGTCGCCGTGGTCGGGCGGCGCGCGGGCGCGCCCGCCGGGCGGACGAGGAACGGGGCGAGCGCCGGCAGGGCGCGCAGGGCCGAGGGATCGAGGCGAGCCACCGCGGTCATGGATCTCGGCGCCGGCCACCATGCAGTGCAGCCGGGCACTAGATACTAAACACCTATTGAGTAGTGCGGACAACCGCAAGATGTGGGGCTGGGGTGAGCGGAGGACCGCGAGGGATGGGACAGGTGGCGGCCGGCCGCCTCGATGGCCTCTCGGGGTCAGGAGGCCGGCCGCGTCATCGCGGCGGCCCGTTCGTTCCGAGATGAATGACCACTCCGTGGGGCTGGGACTCGATCCAGTGGGGAACGGGTCGGCGCAGGTAGAGGACGAGCCGGCTGATCGGGCTCGGCTGGCCCCGGAGCTGGATGAAGCGGATCCGATCGAGCATCGGACCGCCCACCGTGACCGGCGTGCGGTCGAGCCCATACGCGGCATTGTCGAAGTCCACGACGAGCCGCGTCGGGTCGGCGAGGCTGAAGGCCCGGGCCCCGAGGGGGCCGTCGGCCTCGACCCCGACCGTCGCCTCGCTCGCCGCCTGGCTCGGCTGCACCCGGCGGATCACGCTGGGGCGCGGGACGGCGGGCGGCGGCGTCTCTCCCGCTTCCGGACGCGGCCCGACGTCCGGCGGCGCTGCCGGCGTCGCGCGCTCGGCGCTCTCGAGGGCGCCGAGGCGGGTCGCCACGGTGGCCAGCCGCCGCTCCACGGCTTCCAGCGCCTCACGCTGGCGCTGCTCGACGTCCCGCACCAGCGCCTGGAGGGCCGCCTGGACGGCGAGCACCTCGTCGCGCAGCCCGGCCAGCTCGTCCTGGCGCGCTGCCACCCAGCGATGGGCCTGGAGCTGAGCGCGCAGCTCGGCCACCTCACGGCGAAGCTCCTCGACCGTCTGGCGAACGTCGCCGCGCGAGGCGTCGGCCGACGCCTCCTCCTTCCGGACCGCACCCGGAGCGGCACAGGCGACCGCGAGCAGGCTCGCGATCACGCCCTCCGTCACCGCCCGCCACCGAGGCATGCCGTCGGCCTACTTCACCGTGCCCTTCATGCCGGACTCCGCCGCCACGCCGGCGCCGGACCACGCCTTCACCGCGAGCCGCAGGGCGTCCAGCTCCGCGCCGAGCCACAGGCGTAGCCCCGCCAGCAGCATCCGGTACGGCGCCCGGCCAAGGTTGAAGTAGGCGGACAGGCGCCGGCCGTGGTTGCGCCGGCCGTCCTCCCCCAGCTGCCGGCGCAAGCGCGCGATCCGGGTGAAGCGGCGGTTGTAGCACGCCATCAGGCCGTAGCTGGCGAAACCGGCGCTCGGTCCCAGCACCGGCATCCACCGGAACGGCCCGGCGAACCGGTAGCCGGGGATGACCACGAAGAGGTAGTACTGCACGGTGTCGAGCAGGAAGGCGGCCGAGAGCAGGTCCTGCTCGCCCATGTAGAAGTACTTGTCGCGATAGACCGCCCGGAAGAAGCGGTGGTAGGAGCGGAGGAAAGTCGCGTTGTGCTCGGCGATCCGCGGCCGGACGTCCTCACCGGCGGCGTCCCGCTTGAGGATCTCCGCCGTCGCTTCGGCCGTGAACGCGGCGTGGTCGAGCCCCGGCGAGTAATAGGGGTCGAGAAACGCGGCGGCGTCGCCGACGAGCGCCCAGCCCGGCCCCATGTACTGGCGGGTCACGTAGGGCAGGTGCCCGTAGAACCGGAGGTCCTCCTGCCGCAACCGGGCGCCCTTCAGCAGCTCGGCCAGCGCCGGGATCGCCTCCAGGAACGCCCGGTAGTCGGCCTCCCGGTCGCGGCTCTCGTGGAGCCGGACGAGGCGCTTGTCGAACACGACCCCGATGCTCGTCTCGCCGTTCCCGAGCGGAATCACCCACACCCAGTAGCCGAAGCCCATGTAGTGGTTGGTGGCCAGGCGGCGCGAGGCGACACTCCGCCGGGCCAGGGCGGACTGCTCGCGGGCCGCGAGGTCGTCGAGGTGGCGGACGTCGGTCCAGCGGGCCCAGATGGCAGCCGTCGGGTGTTCGTCGTTCCGCTCGATGAGGCCGAGCCGCCGGCCCAGGACCGCCGCCCGCCCGGTGGCGTCGATGAGCCAGCGACAGGTCACGGTCAGCGGCCCCTCGGGACCCTCGATCGTGACCTGGTGGTGGAAGTCGCCGAGGGTGACCTCCCGGGCCCGCGCCGGACGAAGCAGCCCGGCGCCCTCGCCGACGGCGGTCCGCAGCAGATGCTCGTCCAACACGTCACGCCGGAGCTGGAACGACGGCACCGCGCTCCGATGATAGGCGCCGGTCTCGCTGGCGTCGGCGTGCCCATGGACGCGAGGATTCGAGAACCAGTAGCGAAGGGCCTCTTTCGGCAGGTGCTCGCGCTCGAGGTGCTCCCAGCAGCCCAGCCGCCGCGTGAGGAAGAGCGCCGACATCTCGGTCGTCGCCTCCCCGACCTTCTCGTCGAAGCGGGGGAGCTTCTCGACGATCAGCAGGCGGAGCCGGGGCAGCTCCCGCCGGAGCAGGAGGGCGGTGGCGGCACCGCTGAAGGCCCCGCCCAGGATGACGACGTCGTACGCCTCGGGGACGCCCATGCGGCAAGCATCCTAGCGCAGGTCGCCCCCGTCCGTCAGGAGCCTGCCCGGCGTGCCGCCGAACGGCGCGCCGGCCCGCGGCGGAGTCGGCGGCGGTGAGGGCGACCGCGAGCGCGGCGGCGGACGCCGCCGGCCGCTCCTCGGGTTCCGACCGGAGGCCGACGGCCAGGGCATCGAGGACCAGGAGCCCGGCCACGCTGAGCGGCCAGCCGCCGAACCCCATCAGCTCCCGCCCGACCGCTCCGGCGACGGCGGCGTACCGCCCCGCGTCGGTCAGCTTCTCGCCGAGGTGCGGCAGCGTCAGGTACTCGCTCCGCGGCGCCACGCCGAGGCGGAAGTAGGCCAGGACCAGCAGCCCCGGGAGCAGGCCGAGGCCCACCGGCGCCAGCGCGCGCCCGAGCCGGCGCCGGCCGGTCCCGCGCGCGCCCATCACGAGGCGGGCGTCGTCAGCGCGAGCGCGGCCAGGAGCGTGACGGCGGCGGCGCGGAGCGGGGACGGGCACCGGTCGGCGACCGGTCAGTAACCGATGGCGGCGCCGTCCGAGCGCGGATCGGCGGCGCCCATCCGGGTCCCGGTCTCCGGCTGCAGCTCGATCCCGTGGGCGTGGCCGGCGAGTTCCGACCACGCCGGCCACCGGGTGAGCCGGTGGCCCCGCGCCTCCAGCCCGCGCAGGGTCGGCTCGGGAAAGCGTGTCTCCACGTTGAGCCGCTCGCGCGGGTCGCCGAGGGCGAAGCGGCCGGCCAGCCAGCGGGGCGCGTCGATCGCCGCCTGGAGGTCGAGCCCGAAATCGAGCAGCGCCGAGTAGACCTGAGCGTGGATCTGGGGCTGACCGTCGGCCCCCATGCAGCCAAAGACCCAGCGGAGCCGCTCCCCCTCGAACGCCAGGGACGCCATGAGCGTGTGGGCCGGCTGCTTGCCGGGAGCCAGGCAGTTCGGGTGCGCCGGATCGAGGGAGAAGTAGGCGCCGCGGTTGTGAAGCACCACGCCGGTCCGACCGGCCACCACGCCGGCGCCGAAGCCGTAGTAGAGCGACTGGACGAGCGAGACGGCGTTCCCCGCCTCATCCACGACGGCGAGGTAGACCGTGTCGCCTTCCAGGCTCCCGGCCGGGACGGCGTCCCACGCCTGGGCCTGCTCGGGGCGGATGAGCCGCCGGCGCTCGCGGACGTAGGCGGGGTCGAGCAGCCGCTCGGGGGGGACCGGCATGAAGGCCGGGTCGGCCAGGTGGCGGTTGCGGTCGGCGAACGCGACCTTCTTGGCCTCGACCA
>DASYUM010000068.1:0-15882 GCA_036001225.1 Candidatus Methylomirabilota bacterium
CTCGAAGGCCTTGAGCTGCTCCGGCGTGTGCTTCTCCTTGTGGGCCAGGGCCCGGTCGGCTTCGAAGGTCACGCCCAGCAGCAAACCGAGGGAGAGCGCGAGGGCGACGAACGCGCAGCGTCTGATGGTCATGGCAGTCTCTCCCTGGCGGCTACTTGTAGGCGCCGTAGTAGGGCCACTCGCGGTCGGCGATGCGCGGCTGCAGGATCTGGTTGACGTTGTCCGCGCAACCCGAGTCCCAGGGGGCGTCGGCGAAGATGTCCTTCCGCCACATCATGTACTCGTTCTCGACCCTGTCCCCGGCCAGGGTGAGCCGGGACCAGCCGACTCCGTCGAAGGGATCGCCGGGATCCACGCGCACCTTGCACCTGGTAAGGACCGGCACGCCCTCCGGCGGGTACGGCCACGTCCAGGAGGTCGCCAGCATGCCGATCGAGCGCAGCTTGCCGACTTCGTTGTAGAGGACCTGGTGAGTGTGGCCGTGGACGTTGGTGACGTTGGTGAAGGGCTTGAGGACCTCGTGGACCTCCCGCCAGTCTCGCACCCAGAAGTTCCAGGGCGGATAATACTCGTAGAGCGGATTGTGGCTGAAGATCACGACGGGCCTGTCCTTCGGCCAGTTTCCCAGCGTGTTGTTCATCCACTCGAGCTGATCCCGGCCGACCCCGGCCCACGACCCGGCCACGGACCCGTCCAGGGTGGCCATGTGCCCCATGCGCTCCTTGGGCGTCATCTTCTTCACGGTCCAGTAGTCGGGTCCACGGCTCACCGTGTCCAGCCCGATGAAGCGCACACCCTTGTGGTCGAACGTCCAGTTCGGTTGGCCGAAGAGCCCGGTCCACTTCTGGCCCATGTCCAGATACCAGTCGTGCTCGCCGGGGATGTAGACCTTGCGAATCGTGATCTCCTTCAGGATGTCGGCGCCGAGGTCGAGCTCCACCGGGTCCCCGAGCTGGGCGAGGTCGCCGCCGTGGATCAGGAAATCGGCCGGCGGACTCATCGCCTGCACGTCCTTGACCGCCCGCGTGGCCTTGTCGACGAACCGGGTGTTGACATCCTTCGGGTAGAGATGGTTGTCGGAGACCCAGGCGAACTTGAACGTCTCCTGCCCGAAGGCGAGGTCCAGGGTATTGATCAGGGGAAACCAACCGTAGCTGGCGGCGCCGGCCGCGGCGCCGGCCAGGAGCGACTTGTGGATGAAGGTGCGCCGGGTGAGCTGGAGTGACTGATCGGGTCGCTCCCCGGGCTTGTTCAGCTCCGCGTCCATCTCGCGCCGCGTGTTCGCAAGCTCCGGGGACGAGCCGACCTTCCGCCACCAGGCCATTCGGGCCTTCGCTCTCAGAAGGTCCAGTCGGTCATGAACATCCATCGCGGTTGCCTCCTTGCGGAGTGAACCCACGTCACCGGGGTGAACCGTTTACTTCTTCTTCAGCTCGATCGGAACGGACACCACCTCCTTCGCCTTGACGGTCACCGGGATCTCGACCTCGCCCGTGAACTCCTGCCAGGCCACCATCGTGTACGAGCCGGCCGGCACGTCCTTGATGGTGAACGTGCCGTCCTTGCCGGTCAGCGCGTAGTAGGGGTTCTCGGCGACGTGGACCCAGCCGAGCATCCACCCGTGGGCGTCGCACTCGACACGCACCAGCCCCGGCTTCTTGAGCGGCTTGGTGATCCGCTGGCCCTGGTTCGGGAGTGCCACGTTGAAGACCGTCACCTTGCCGAGAAAGCCATGGGTGTTGTGGAGGACCGGGTCCGAGTTCACGATGTCGAACTCGCCGGCGGGGATGACTTGCACGTGGGGATGAAAGTCGCACTTCTCGTTGTTGATCTCGGCGTTCTTCGACGCCTTCTCCCACGCCTTGCCCTTCTCCACCTTCTTCAGGTAGACGACGGCCTCCTGGACCGACTTGTCGGGGTTGAGCACGATCTGATCCACCTCTCGCGGCGCGCTTCCGCAGACCTCCCGGTCCTTGGTCGGGATCACCTTCCGCTTCGGCGGCGGCGTTCCCGGAAACACCACCTTGCCGCGGATCGTCCCGCCGTCGGCGGCCTGGACGATCTCGTAGGCCCGGGCGGGGGCCGTCGAGCCCAGGGTCAGGCCGAGCACCAGGAGGAGGGCCAGGAGGAGCCCGCTGCCGGGTCGGCTTCCGCGTTGGCTCATACCGTGGTCTCCGGCCAGGTCAGCCGTGTCGCGGCGAGCCGGGTTACCGGGCCCCGTGGGCTTGTGGCGTGAGGGTGACATCGAGCTTCTCCTCGGCGGAATGGCAGACGGCGCACGACCGTCCCCCGATCTCGGAGACCAACGCGTAGGCGGCGCCGTGGGCGCTCCACACGATCACGTCGTAGCCCTGGCGGTTCACCATCTTGAACTTCGGCTCCGACAGTAGCCCCAGCTTGCGGTACTGCTCGGCGGGCATGATGAATAGGGTCACGTTCTTTTCGTCCACCCGATACTCGAGGGCGGCCACGTCGATGTCGCGAAGGTGAGAGATCCGCCCACCCAGGAAGGTGAGATTCTCGTCTTTCAGCTCGGGCAGCCGGACGTTGAAGTCGAGCTTGTTTCCGAACCACTGCTCCGCCTCGCGGGGCGACATCCGGGCGATGTCGAAGGGCAGCAGCCCTCGGGCGAGCTTTTGATGTTGCTCGACGGAGGCATCGGCCAGGCGGAGCAGGGAGGCCGAGGCTTCCCGACGCGCCGACGTCAGCACCAGGGTCGAGGCGCTGACGGCGAGCACGAGCGCGGCCACGGCCGCACTCACGATGGGCCGACGGCGGAAGCGGCGCGCCCACCGCGCCCGGCGCGACTCGGTCAGACCGACCACCAGATGGGCGACCCGTCCCCGTACCGCGTCCGGCGTCTGATCGGGACGGAGCGGCACCATGTAGATCTCCCGGAACGCTTGCTCCAGCTCGAGCGCGTGCTGGCACTCGAGACAGGTGCGGAGATGGTCGTCCACGGCGGGGCGCTGCTCGCCCGGCAACTCGCCGTCGAGGTATTCGAAGAGCCTGGCTCGCACCAGGTTACAGGTCACGGGCTCTCCTCGGCTCGATGGCGTGGTGACCTTGGAGGAAGGATCGCAATAGGTTCCGCCCACGATAGAGCCGGGACATCACGGTGCCGATGGGTTTGTCGATCACGTGGGCGATCTCCTGGTAGGAGAGACCCTCGATGTCTCGGAGCTCGACCGCTTCCCTCCAGACGGACGGGAGTCGGCGGATGGCGTTCCGGACATCTTCGATCGCCAGGCGCCGCAGCAAGATCTCCTCCGGGTTCAGGGGCAGCGACGAGTCGGTCGCCTCCTCGGGTAACTCGGCCTCGATCGGGCGCGCCAACTTCCGGCGACACCGGTCGATGTGGCTGTGTTTCATGATCTTGAGCAGCCAGGCCTTCGGATTCAGCTCCGGGTCGAGCGACGACCGGCCCCGGTAGGCCCGGAGGAGCGTCTCCTGGAGGAGATCCTCGGCTTCTGTCTCGCTGCGCGTCAGGATCCGCGCATAATTGTAGAGCGAATCCGTGTATTTGAGGGCCAGCTCGCGGAAGTCGGCCGGCGCGTCCATCCGGGATATCTACTACTACGCACGCGGCCGGCTTTTATTCCCAGCCGGGGAGTGCGTTTCGGCCATCCGCGGTAACACGGCGCGTCATCTCCGACGCGAGGCGTGGGCCGATCAGGGGGGCCGGTTCCTCACCCGACTACAGGGCTTTGCGCATCTTGAGGAAGAGCTGGCGACTTCGGGGATCGTCGAGGTCGGAGACCATCAGGTAGGCGTAATCTCCCTGCTTCCAGTAGATGACGTGAAACCCGTTGACCTGGCGCATGTAGGGCCGGTACGTGTCGATCTGGACCCGTCCCTCGTTCGGCATCGGCAGGTCCTGGCCGTGCAAGGCGAAGTACGTCGTGATGAACCAGGCCTGGTCCCGAAGGACCACCGCGGCGGCCTTCCGGTTGGCGATCACGGTCGGGCGTGCCTCGAGGAGGGTCAGCTCCTCGTCGCCGGCGAACGCCGAGGGGACCTGGACGTCGGTGAGGGACCGGAGGGTGGCGAAGGCCGAGGCCGGGTCAGAGACCTCGCCGGCGACGGCCTGGAGCTGGAGCAGGATGCGGGTGTGCTCGGTCAGGCTGCTCTGGACGAGGCGCTCCAACGGGTCCTCGGGTGGGCGGCCGCGGAACTGGACCCAGGGCGCCAGCACCGCCGCCACCAGCACCGCCGCCGCCGCCGCGGCGACCCACGGCCGAGCGAGCCAGCGAATGGGCGCCGGCCGCGGGCGGGCGAGGCGGAGCCGCTCCAGCCGGCGGGCCAGCGCCGCCGGGGCCGGGCTCCGCGGCAGCGCCCGGATGCCGGCGGCCATCGCGTCGGCTTCCTCGCGGAGGCCGCGGCAGCGCGGACAGCGCGCGAGGTGGGCCTCGACGGTCGCCGCCGCGTCGGCCGGCAGCTCGCCCCGGCGGTATTCTTCGAGGATCTCGCGGGCCTCCTGGCAGTCCATCGGATCAGCCTGGCCGATAGTCGATCAGCCGGCGGCGGACCAGCCGCCGAGCCCGGAAGAGTCGCGACTTCACCGTTCCCACCGGGGTATCCATGATCTGGGCGATCTCGACCAGCGTGAAGCCCTCGAGGTCCGCGAAGAGGAGCACCGAGCGGAACTCTTCGGGCAGCTCTCGGATGGCGCGCTCGAGGTCCACCGCGGTCCCGATCCCGCTGGCCGGCGTGGCCGGCACCTGGACGTCCCACAGCTCCTCCGGGCCATCCACGACCTCCTTGTCGAGTACGGCCAGCTCGCGGGACTCGCGTCGGTAGAACGTCAGAAACGTATTTCTCAGTATTTGAAACAACCAAGCCCGCAGATGCGTTCCCGGTTGGAACTGGTGGGCGAACCGGAGGGCCCTCAGGTAGGTCTCTTGAACCAGGTCCTCGGCGTCGGGCGGGCGACGGGTCAGGTATAGCGCGAAGTTGTGCAGCGCGTCGAGATGGGTGAGGGCCTGCTCGCGGAAGTCGGGGGCGATGTCGGTCACCGGATGCGCTCCGGCCCGCCACCCTAGCAGACGGCGGGGCCGCCTGACAAGGCTTGGTCCCGAGGCTCAGGCGAAGTAGGGGAAAATCCCCCGCTGGTCCTCGATCTCGGTGAGCAGCTCGCGGATCGACCGGTAGAGGACGGGGTGCTCGACTTCGGGCGCGATCTCGGCGAGGGGGGCCAGGACGAACCGCCGCTCGTGAAGGAGGAGGTGGGGGATCTGGAGGTCGTGGTCGCTCACGACCTCGCTCCCGTAGAGCAGGATGTCGATATCAAGGGTCCGGGGCGCGTATTCGCCGGGGGCCATCGGCTCCCGGACCCGGCCGGCGTCGGTCTCGATCGCCTGGAGGAGCTTCAGCAGGTGCCGGGGGCCGAGGTCGGTCTCGATCTCGACCGCGCAGTTGAGGTACCAGCGATCCCGGGTGACGCGCTGCTCCGGCCAGGGCTCGGTCTCGTAGATCTGGGAACAGGCGATCAGCCGGACTCGCTGGTGCCCACCCAGATCCCGGAGGGCGTTCTCGAGGTACTGGTGGCGGTCCCCGAGATTCGAGCCGAGCGAGAGAAACACCCGTGGCATCCCGCTACCGCTTCCGCTTCAGGTCGCCGTTCATCACGTACCCCGCGCCGATCGACGGAACCGGCCTCAGCGCCGAGAACGACCCGGGACGACGGCATCGGCCCGGGCTGCTACCGCTTTCGCTTCATCTGGACACCCGGCCGCGCCGCGATCCCGTCGATCGGCGCGGCGAGCTTCCGGACCCGGATGGTCACCTCGCGGGCCGGGAACTCCCGAAGCAGGGCCTCCGTCAGCAGCCCGGCCAGCCGCTCGAGCAGGCGGACCCGCTGCTCGGTGGCGACCGCCACCACGCGGCGGACCACCAACCCGTAATCCACCGCGGCCTCCAAGTCATCCGAGAGCGCCGCTGGCGTGAGGTCGAGCGCCAGCTCCACGTCCACCGAATACCAGCCGCCCACGTCCTGCTCGGCGGCGGTGACGCCGTGATGGCCGTAGAAGCGGATGTCCTCTACCAGAAGTATATCAGGCGCCTCGTCCCGGGCTGGTCGGACGGGGCTCATGGGCCGAAAACCGTCAGCTCGATGACAGACGCCCCAGCCGGGTCATCGCCTCGGCGATCCGGGGCTTCTCCACCGTCAGGGCGATCCGATAGTAGCCTTCGCCCGAGGGCCCGAAGCCGACGCCCGGGGTGACGACGACGCCGATCTCCTGGAGGAGGCGGGAGGCCCACTTGCGCGAATCCGCGCCGTCGGGGACCGGCGCCCACACGAAGAAGGTCGCCCGGGGCGGCGTCACCGGCAGCCCGAGCTTTCGCAGACCCTCCACCACGACGTCGCGGCGCTCCTGGTAGATCGCGCGCACCTGGCTCACGTAATCCTGAGGGCCGGTCAGCGCGGCGATGGCGGCCTCCTGGACGGCCTGGAACACGCCCGAATCCACGTTGGTCTTGACGCGCCCCAGGCCGGCCAGCACGTCCGGGTTGCCGACCACGAACCCGATGCGCCAGCCGGTCATCGAGTAGGTCTTGGAACAGGAGTGAAACTCGACGGCGACCTCTTTCGCCCCCGGGACCTGGAGGAAGGACGGCGGCTGGTAATCGTCGAAGCGGAGTTCCGAGTACATCGCGTCGTGGCAGACGATGATCCGGTGGCGCTGCGCGAACTCGACCACGCGTTCGAAGAAGGCGCGGGGGGCGACCGCCGCGGTCGGGTTGTTCGGGTAGTTGAGGAAGAGCATCCGGGCGCGGCGGAGAACGTCGGCCGGGATCGCTTCGAGGTCGGGGAGGAAGTCGCGCTCCGCCCGGAGGGGCAGGAAGTACGGTTCGCCGCCGGCGAACCACGTGCCGGCCGCGTAGACCGGATACCCCGGATCGGGCACCAGCACGACGTCGCCCGGGTTCACGAACGCGAGCGGGATGTGGGCCGTCCCCTCCTTGGAGCCGATCAGGGCCAGGACCTCGGTCGCGGGGTCGAGGGCCACCCCGAACCGTTGCCGGTACCAGGCGGCGGCCGCTTCGCGGAAGGCGAGGAGTCCCTCGTAGTCCGGATAGCGGTGGTTCCTCGGCTCCCGGGCGGCCCGGGCCAGGGCCTCGATGACGTGGGGCGGGGTGGGGAGGTCGGGATCGCCGATGCCGAGGTCCACCAGGTCCACGCCCCGGCCGCGGGCCTCCTTTTTCTGCCGATCGATCTCGGCAAAGAGGTAGGGGGGCAGCTTGGTGAGCCGGTCGGCCAGGGTCACGCGGAGGCCCACGCCGTCACTCCTGTGGTCGGGGTTGAGAGGCGATGAGGAAGACGCTGGACGGCGCGCTACAGCATCAGCACGTCGTACATCGAGTAGAAGCCCCGAGGGGCGCCGGCGACGAAGCGGATGGCCCGCAGCGCGCCCCGGGCGAAGGTGTCGCGGGTGTGGGCCCGGTGGGTCAGCTCCAGACGCTCGCCGAGCGTCGAGAAGACGACCGTGTGCTCGCCGGCCACATCGCCCCCCCGGAGGGCGTGGATGCCGATCTCCTTGGGCCCGCGCTCGCCGACCAGGCCGTGCCGCCCGTAGACGCCGACCTTGCCCAGGTCGCGCCCGAGGGCCTCGGCGATCACCTCGGCCATCCGCACCGCCGTGCCGCTCGGCGCGTCCTTCTTCATCCGGTGGTGAATCTCGGTGATCTCGACGTCGTACTCGTCGCCGAGCGCCTTCGCCATGAGGGCGAGGACCCGGAAGGCCAGGCTCACCCCCACGCTCATGTTGGGGGAGTACACGAGCGCGGTCTGGGTCGCCAGCTTCCGGAGCTCGTCGGTCTGCATGGCGCTGAGCCCGGTCGTCCCCGCGACCGCCCGCGCGCCCTGAGCGGCGGCGATGCGGAGATGCTCGATGGTGGGCTCGGGGGCGGTGAACTCGACGAGCACCCGATCCCGCGTCAGCGCGGCGGCGGGATCGGCCGTGATGGCGACGCCGAGGCGGCTGCCGCCGGCGACCTCCCCGGCGTCCCGTCCCTGGGCGGGATGGCCGGGCCGCTCCAGCGCGGCCACCACGCGCAGATCGTCGGTCTCGCGGGACAGGGCCACGATGCGGCCGCCCATACGGCCGGCGACCCCGGAGACGACCAGCTCGATCACGGCGATTCCTATTCTACAACCCGGGTCGAGGCCCGAGCGCCGGTAGGACGCAGGGAGGAGGCGGGCCGAGGCGTATGCCGCGCACGCGCGCCTCCGGACGTCGCGGGGCTGGGGCCCCGCCGTCCGGGGCGCGCCACCCGACGTTGAGGCCCGCCGACGACCGAGGACGACCCGGCGCGACAGGCATCGGCCCGGGTCAGGACTTCAGCACGCCGGCGTGGACCAGCACCTTCCGCAGCCGATCGCGGTTGGCGTCGGTCATCGGGCACATCGGCAGCCGCCACTCGGCCCGGATCATGCCGAGCATCGCCATCGCTTCCTTGACCGGGATGGGGTTGGTTTCGATGAACATCGCCCGGCAGATCGGGAAGAGCTTCCAGTGCAGCTCGCGGGCGCGCTTCCAGTCGCCGTCGAGGGCGGCGTGGGTCAGCTCGGCGACCTCGCGAGGGAGGAGGTTCGCCAGCACCGAGATGACCCCCCGGCCCCCCACCGCCAGGAGCGGGAGGGTGAGGCTGTCGTCGCCCGACAGCACGCTGAACTCGGAGCCGCAGGCCAGGACCACCGAGGTCATCTGGTCGAGGTTGCCCGACGCCTCCTTCACGCCCACCACGTTGGGGAGCTCGGCCAGCCGGGCCAGGGTGTCGGTCTCGACGTTGACCGCGGTCCGGCTCTGAATGTTGTAGATGATCAGCGGCAGCTCGGGCGCTGCCTGGGCGATCGCCTTGAAGTGCTCGTAGAGGCCCTGCTGGGTGGGTCGGTTGTAGTAGGGAGAGACCAGCAGGGCCGCGTCGGCCCCCGCCTTGGCGGCGTGGACAGTCATCTCGATGGCCTCGGCGGTCGAGTTGGAGCCGGTGCCGGCCACCACCGCGATCCGGCCGGCGGCCGTCTTGACGACGATCTCCACCACCCGCTTGTGTTCCTCGTGGCTCAGGGTGGGCGACTCGCCGGTGGTGCCGCAGGGCACCAGGCCGTCGGTGCCATTCGCGACGTGGAACTCGACCAGCTCCCGGAGCTTGGCCTCGTCCACCTTGCCGTCCTGGAAGGGCGTGACCATGGCAACCAGCGAGCCCTGGAAAGTGCGCCGCATCGTCGTGCCTCCTTCTCCGCCTTTACGGCAGCGGCCCGCTCCACGGGCTTTCGCCCGCGACCAGATCTTCGTAGCTCTCGCGCCGCCGCACCACCTGGAAGCGATCCCCGTGAACCAACACTTCGGCCGGTCGGAGGCGGGCGTTGTAGTTCGACGCCATGGCGAACCCGTAGGCGCCGGCCGACATGACGGCCAGCAGGGCGCCCTCGGCGAGCGGGGGGAGCGAGCGCTCCTTGGCCAGGAAGTCCCCCGACTCGCAGACCGGGCCCACCACGTCCGCGACCTCGGGCGCCGCGCCGGCCGGCGGCTCCGCCACCGGCCGGATCTCGTGATACGCGTTGTAGAGGGCCGGCCGGATCAGATCGTTCATGGCGGCGTCCACGATCACGAAGCGCCGTCCCTCGGTCGTCTTGCGGTAGAGGACGCGGGTCAGCAGGGCGCCGGCATTCCCGACGATCGATCGGCCGGGCTCCAGGATGACCGTGAGCCCGAGGCGGCTCAGCAGCGGCTTGAGCATGCGCACGTACTCGCCGGGGCTCGGGGGGACCTCGTCGCGGTAGCGGATGCCGAGCCCGCCGCCGACGTCGAGGTACCGGAGCGTGATCCCGTCCTCGCCAAGGCCGTCCAGCAGCTCGGCCAACCGGGCCAGGGCGTCGGCGATCGGGGTGACCTTGGTGAGCTGGGAGCCGATGTGCATGTGGATGCCGACCACCTCGATGCCGGCCAGGCCGGCGGCCTGCCGGTAGACATCGCGCGCCTCCCGGTGGGCGATGCCGAACTTCGAGGTCCGGAGCCCGGTGGCGATGTACGGGTGAGTCTGGGGGTCGATGTCGGGATTGATCCGGATGGCGATTCGCGCCCGGGTTCCCTCCGCGCGGGCGACCTCGTCGATGACCAGGAGCTCGGCGCGCGACTCGACCTGGAAGCCCAAGATGTCAGCCTTGAGGGCCTCCCGGATCTCGTCCCGCGTCTTCCCCGGGCCCGCGTACAGGATCCGCTGGGGCTCGAATCCGGCCCGGAGGGCGCGGTAGAGCTCGCCCCCCGAGGTCACGTCGGCGCCGGCCCCGGCTTGCGCGAGCAGCGCCAGCACCGCCAGGTTCATGTTCGCCTTGACCGCGTAGCACGAGAGGTGCGGCAGATCGGCCAGCGCGCGATCGTACGCCTCGAAGGCGCTCAGGATGGCGGTGGCGGAGTAGACGTAGGTGGGCGTGCCCACGGCGTCGGCGATCGCCTCCAGCGGCGTCGCCTCGCAGTGGAGCTGGCCGTCATGATAGCCGAAGGCGTCCATGGGGTTCGCGCGCTTTCTCCGGACGGTAGCACGCAGGCCGTCGTGAATCAAGGCCCGCGGGCTCAAGGGATGGTCGCGGCGGCCTCCAGCGAGGGGACCGACTCGTTGGCACGGCGCGAGCGGTCCACCGCGGTCACCACATAGTAGTACGTCTGCCCGGACCGCACCCCGGTGTCCACGTAGGTCGTCGCCGGCTGGGGCGCCGGCGTCAGCGGCTGGTATCCGCGCCCGGCCGTCGTGCTCCGGTAGACACGATAGCCGGCGACGTCAGGATCGGCGACCGCCTCCCAGGCCAGCCGAACGGTCGCCCCCGCCACCACCGTGACGAGGCCGCGCGGCGCCGCCGGCGGTGTCGTGTCCTCCGGGGTCGCCGCCACGACCTCGCTCGGGCGGCTGGTGGGACCACCCGGGCCGAGGCGCGCGCGGACCGAATAGTGGTACGTCGTGTCGTTCTGGACCCCGACGTCCACGTAAGCCGGCGCCGTGAGCGGCTCGGGGTTGAGCGGGCGCGCCGGGCGCGCCTCCGGCGACGGACCGCGAAAGAGGTCGTAGAGAAGCGCGCCGGCCACGGGGCTGCCGTCCTCCGAGGTCGTTGGCGGTGTCCAGGTGAGCCGCACCTCCCGATCCCCGGGCCGGGCGGTGATCGCCGTCGGGGGACGGGGCGGTGCCGCCATCAGGACCGCCACCCGGTTGGAGGGCGGGCTCGGCCGGCCCTGGGCGTCCACCGCGACGACGACGTAGGTGTAGCGCCGCCCGAACCCGAGCCCCTGGGCGTCGGTGTAGACGACCTGGGTGCCGGTGACCGTGGCTGCCTCCGGCCGGGCCAGGACGATGTTGGCCACGCGCTCGAAGCCGCGGAGCTCGGTCGGACCACCGAACAGCCCGCCGAAGCTGAGGACGGCCGGGCGCGGCGGCTCCGTGCCCGTCTCCAGCCGGCGGTAGACCTCGGCCCGCCGCAGCTCCTTGACCGGGCTCCGATCCACGCGGATGCGGGGCAGCGTCCAGGCCAATCGCACACCCTCGCCGCCGACCGACGCCGAGAGGTCAGAAACCGCGGCCGGCAGCCGCCGCTCAGGTGCGACCGGCGGACCCCGCCGCCCGCAGGCCACCACCATCAGCGGGAGCAGCAGCGCGAGGGCGAGAGCCGAGGGGGCGCGCCGAGAGCCGGTCATGGTGCGGCGTCGAGCAGCGACCGGGCTTCGCCCAGCTCTTGCTCGACGGCCTTGGGTGCGGTGCCGCCGTAGACCGCGCGGGCCGCCAGCGAGGCCTCGAGCGTGATGGCGTCGCGGAAGTCGGCCTCGAAGAGCGGGGAGAGCCCCCGCAGCTCGTCGAGCGGCAGCTCGGCCAGGCCGGTCCCGCGGGCGAGGGCGAGCGCCACCGCCTTGCCCACCACCTCGTGGGCGACGCGGAAAGGCACTCCCTTCCGGACGAGGTAGTCGGCGAGGTCGGTGGCGGTCGAGAAGCTCTCGGCGGCCAGCGCCCGCAGCCGCTCCGGCCGGAAGCGGAGCGCGCGGAGGAACGGCGCCAGGATGCCGAGGCAGGCCCGCACGGTGTCGGCGGCGTCGAAGAACGCCTCCTTGTCCTCCTGCATGTCGGAGTGGTAGGCGAGCGGCAGCCCCTTCATGACGGTGAGGAGACGGACCAGGTCTCCGAAGACCCGGCCGGTCTTGCCCCGGATGAGCTCGGCGATGTCGGGGTTCTTCTTCTGCGGCATGATCGAGGACCCTGTCGCGAAGGCGTCGGGCAGCTCGATGAAGCCGAATTCGGCCGATGCCCACAACACCAGCTCCTCGCCGAGACGCGAGAGGTGGACGGCCAGGATGGCCGAGGCCGCCAGGAACTCGAGGGCGAAGTCGCGGTCGGACACGGCGTCGAGGCTGTTCGGGCTCGGCGTCGCGAAGCCGAGGTCGCGGGCGAGGGCCCGGCGGTCCACCGGGACCGTGGTCCCGGCCAGGGCGCCGGCGCCGAGGGGCATGACGTCGAGCCGCCGGCGGGTGTCGGCGTAGCGTCCGCGGTCGCGCTGGAGCATGAACAGGTAGGCGAGCAGGTGGTGGGCGAGCAGGACGGGCTGGGCCCGCTGCAGGTGCGTGTAGCCGGGCATCGGGCAATCGCGATGCCGCTCCGCCTGCTCCAGGAGCGCCCCCTGCACCGCACGGATCGCGCCCTGGATGGCGTCGATCTCCGCCCGCAGCCACAGCCGCATGTCGAGGGCGATCTGATCGTTGCGGGAGCGTCCGGTGTGGAGCTTCCCGCCGACCGGCCCCACCGTCTCGACGAGCCGACGCTCGATGTTCATGTGGATGTCTTCCAGCTCGAGGCGGAAGGGGAAGGTGCCGCCGGTCAGCTCGTCGCGGACGGCGGCCAGGCCGTCGAGCAGCGTCCGCAGCTCCGACTCGGTGAGGACCCCGGCGGCCGCCAGCGCGCGCGCCCAGGCTTCGCTGCCCTGGATGTCGAACGGCCACAGCCGGTGATCGAATGGCAGAGAAGCGGTGAAGCGCTGCGCCCCCGCGTCCGTCGGCTGCGTGAATCGCCCCCCCCAGGGCGTGCCGGGCCCGGAGGGAGGGCCCGCCGCCATCACGGCCCGCCGGCCGGCGTCGGCAGCGGGGCGGGCAGGCGAGGCTCGTCGGCCAGGAGGGCCGCGATCTCGGCCATGATGCGGGCCGTCACGTCCTCGCGCAGGCGTTGGGTGAGCCGCCGGCGGGCCAGCGGCGAGAACCGCAGGGCTCGCCCGAACCGGACGCGGAGCGGGACGCGGCGCGGGATGTGCCAGCGTCGCGCGGCGAGGGCCTGGAACGTGCCGGAGATCGCGGCAGGGACCACCGGCACCCCGGCCCGCAGGGCGACCTGGGCCACGCCCGGCTGACCGTGGACCAGGCAGCCGTCGCGGGCGAAGGGACCTTCGGGGAAGATCCCCACCACGCCGCCGTCGTCGAGAACGCGGAGCGCCCGCCGGATGGCGCCGGGGTCGGGGCGGGCCAGCTCGATCTGAATCGAGCCCACGTGGCGGTGGAAGTACGGGTGGAGCGGCGTGGCGTGGTAGACGCGAGGCATGACCAGGAAAACGATCTTGCGCGGTAGCGCGGCCCCCAGCACGACGCCGTCGAGGTAGTTCGCGTGGTTGGCGGCGACGATGAAGGGCCCGCCGGCCGGTAGGTGCTCGAGCCCGCTCACGCGGAAGTCGAAGAAGTGACGGAGTACCGGCCGCACCAGCCGCCGAAGGCCCGCGTAGAGCGGCGGCAGACACTCCGAGTCCTGCGGCGACGAGAGGAAGGCGGACGGCGAAGCCGACGGCGTCTGCCCGTGGCGGTGGCTCATCGGGATGCGGTCCACTGGGGTATATACCATCTGTCAGCGAGCGAACGCAAGGGTCAAGGGGTACTCGAGCGCCGCGTCTGGCGATAACGCGCCACCGCCTGGTTGTGCTCCTCCAGCGTCGCCGAGAAGTGGTGGTGCCGATCGTCGATCGCGACGAAATAGAGGTAGGGCACGGCCGCGGGCGCCAGTGCCGCCTCGACCGCGGCCTGGCCCGGGTTGCCGATCGGGCCCGGCGGCAACCCCCGGTAGCGGTAGGTGTTGAACGGGTGGTCGACCTGGATGTCCTCACGACTCGGGGCCCGACCGTCCTTGCCGACCGCGTAGGCGACGGTCGGGTCAGCCTGCAGCGGCATGTCGCGCTTCAGACGGTTCCAGAAGACGCCGGCGATGATCGGCAGTTCCTCCCGGGCCCCGGTTTCCCTTTCGATGATCGAGGCGAGCGTCACCAGCTGGTGGAGGGTCAGGCCGCGGTCCCGCGCCCGGCCCAGCACGTCCGGGGTGGCGATCTTCTCCCCGAAGCGCTGGACCATGCGACCCAGGATGTCCTCGGCGCGCATGCCTTTCGTCACCTGATAGGTGTCGGGGAACAGGTAGCCCTCCAGCCCCTCGGCGGCGATGCCGAGGTTGCGCGCGAGGTCGGGGTTCTGGGCGGCCCGGAGGAGGTCGGCCGTCGGCACGAGCGCTTCCGCCTCGAGCTGGCGGGCCAGCTCGCGGACGGTGAAGCCCTCCTTGAGGACCAGAAGGTGCGGCTTGACCTTCCCGGTCTCGAGCAGCTCGAGGGTCATCAGCAGGGAGGCGGCACGGGGAATCTCGTACTCGCCGGCCTTGAGCGAGCGCGCGGTGCCTCGCAGGACGGCGAGAGCCACGAAGGCGCCGCGACTCCGGATCACCTGAGCCTCGCCGAGGGTCCGCGCGATGTCGAGGAGGCCCGACTGGGGGGGGACCTCGACGGTCCGGGGCCCGGCTCGCAACGCCTCGGGCGGGGTCAGGGCGCGGCCGGTCTCGAACGCGGCCAGGGCCAGGAGTCCGACGACGAGGAGCAGGAGCGCCCGCCGGCCCCGGGGCCGGTGACGCGGACGGGTCGGAGGGGGAACGCTTGCGTCCATGCGATGTTATGCCGGTCAGTCGGCACGCCAGCCGCCCTCACGGGCGGGCGCGCCCGCCCGGTGGGCCACCCGCGTCCCGCCCCCGGCGCGGGGCCGGACGGGCCGCCACCGTGTGAGTCTAGGGATGCCCCCGCGGGCCTGTCAACCCAGGGCTTCCCTCGGAAAGGCGCCGCGGCTATAATTAAAGTTCGTCTCCAACCTCGACCATCCCAGCCGACCAGACGGAGGCCGCATGACGACGCTCCAACTCCCCCGGAAGCACGAGTGGCAGGAGCTGAAGGCCGAGCACGGCCGGTTCGTGGTGGAGCCGTTCGAGCCGGGCTTCGGCCTCACGATCGGCAACGCGTTCCGCCGGGTCCTGCTCTCCTCCATCGAGGGGGCGGCGCCCACCTGGGTCAAGATCGAGAACGTCCTCCACGAGTTTTCCTTCCTGCCCGGGATGATGGAGGACACCCTCGACGTCCTCAACAACGTCCGCAAGGTCGTCTTCAAGCTGCACGGCGAGCGGAGCCGGCTGATCCAGCTCCGGGCCACGGGGCCCGGCGTGGTCAAGGCGGCCGACTTCCAGACCGACGCCGACATCGAGATCCTGAACCCCGAGCAGCTGCTGGCTACGCTCGACAAGGACGGCGTGCTGGCCATGGAGGTCCAGGTCGAGAAGGGACGCGGCTACGTGCCGGCCGAGAAGCGAGAGCTCGAAGGCCTGCCGGTCAACGTGCTGCTCCTCGACGCCGACTTCTCTCCGGTTCAACGCGTGAACTTCCAGGTCGAGCCTGCCAAGCGCCAGGCGGGTGCCGAGCGGCTCGTCCTGGAGATCTGGACCAACGGCAGCGTCTCCCCCGAGGACGCGGTCGGAGAAGCGGCGCTGATCCTGGAGGACCACTTCAACCTCCTGTGCCGGTTCCCGCAGGGGCTGGAGCCCGAGGAAGAGGTGCCGGTCGAGATCGAG
>DASYUM010000069.1:0-2671 GCA_036001225.1 Candidatus Methylomirabilota bacterium
GGGGGAGTTCTTCTCGCTCCTGGGGCCGTCGGGCTGCGGCAAGACGACGACCCTCCGGCTGATCGCCGGCTTCGAGGAGCCCACGGGGGGGACCATCATCATCCGCGGCCGCGACGTGACCCACGTCGCGCCCAACCGCCGCGACACCGGCATGGTGTTCCAGAACTACGCCCTCTTCCCGCACCGGACGGTGTTCGAGAACGTCGCCTTCGGGCTCCGCATGCGGCGTATCGCCCGGCCTGAGCTCGAGCGGCGGGTGGAGGCGGCGCTCCGGCTCGTCGAGCTCCACGGGCTGGGCGAGCGCCGGCCGAGTCAGCTCTCGGGCGGGCAGCAGCAGCGGGTGGCCCTCGCCCGGGCCATCGTGATCGAGCCGACCGTGCTCCTCTGCGACGAGCCGCTGGGGGCCCTCGACAAGAAGCTGCGCCAGGCCATGCAGTTCGAGCTGAAGCAGCTCCAGCGGAAGATCGGTGTCACCCTCGTCTACGTGACCCATGACCAGGAAGAAGCCTTGACGATGTCCGACCGGATCGCGGTGATGGACCGGGGACGGGTCGCCCAGGTCGGCGCGCCCCGGGAGATCTACGATCACCCGGCCACTCGCTTCGTCTCCGATTTCATCGGCGACTCGAACCTCCTGGAGGGCACTGCCGAGCGCGTCGAGCCCGGGCGGGTCGCCATCGTGACCGCCGACGGCGCCCGCCTGGTCGCCGCCGGCCTCGACGTGGCGCCCGGGGACCGGGTCACGCTGGCCGTGCGCCCGGAGAAGGTGCGGCTGGTCGCCGATGGGGGCGCCCCCGAGAACGTCTTCGCCGGCACCGTCGAGAGCGTGAACTTCCAGGGCGACGCGACGCTCTACCGGATCGCCCTCGCCTCGGGACGGCTGCTCCTCGCCCTGGTGCCCAACGACGGGAGCCGTCCCCTCCAGGCGCCGGGCGCGGCCGTCCGGGTCGGGTGGGAGCGGGCGGACGGCGTGATCCTTCGAGCGTGATGGGCGAGCCACGCCCGGTCGCCGCCGCCGAGCTGGAGTCGCTCGCCATCGGGGCGTGGATCCTCGGCACCGGGGGCGGGGGGAGCCCCTACCAGGGGCTCCTCAACATGCGACAGCTCTACCGCGCGGGCCCGGTCGTCCGGCTCCTCGACCCCGCCGACCTCGCCGACGACGACCCGGTGGCGGTCGTCTCCTACATGGGGGCGCCGCTGGTGACCCAGGAGCGCCTCAAGGACCCGCAGGCCATCGCCCGCGCCGTCCGGATGATGGAGGCCTACCTCGGCCGCCGCTTCCGGGCGGTGATGGCGGTCGAGATCGGGGGCAGCAACGGGCTGGCGCCGTTCATGGCGGCCGCCCTCCTCGACATCCCGGTGGTGGACGCCGACGCCATGGGCCGGGCGTTCCCCGAGGCCCAGATGACGAGCTTCGCCATCCACGACCTCCAGATGTTCCCGCTCACCCTGGCCGACGTGCGCGACAACGCGGTGATCGTCAGCCGCGCCGCCAGCTGGAAGTGGATGGAGCGGCTCTCCCGCAAGGTCACCACCGAGGTCGGCTCGACGGCCGCCACCTGCAAGGCGCCCCGCACCGGCCGGGAGGTCAAGGCGTGCGGGATCCTCTACACGGTGACCAAGGCCATCCGGCTCGGCGAGACGGTCCAGGCCGCGCGGCGGGCCCATCGCGACCCCATCGAGGCCGTGCGAGCGGCGGTGGGAGGCGTGTTCCTCTTCCGGGGCAAGGTCCAGGACGTGAACCGGCGGACGACCGAGGGCTTCCTGCGGGGCACGGCCGCTCTCGACGGCCTCGACGAGTACAAGGGGCAGGGCTTCGCCCTCGCCTTCCAGAATGAGTTCGCGGTCGGCTGGCTCGATGGGGAGCCCCGGGTGATGACCCCCGACCTGATCTGCGTGATGGACACGGTCTCCGGGGAGGCCATCGGGACCGAGACCCTGCGCTACGGCCAGCGCGTCACCGTGCTCGCGCTGCCGGCCCCCCCGATCCTGCTGACGCCCAAGGGCCTCGAGCACGTCGGGCCCCGCGCGTTCGGCTACGACCTCGAGTTCCGCTCGGTGTTCCCCCCGGCCGCCCCGTGAGCCGGCCGGCGTGGCTGGATGCGCGCCAGTATCCCTTCGTCTCGCGGTTCCTGGAGCTGCCGGCCGGGCGGCTCCACTACGTGGACGAGGGGGAAGGGCCGCCGCTGGTCATGGTCCACGGCATCCCGACTTGGTCGTTCCTCTACCGCCACCTGATCCGCGCGCTGGCGCCGCGCTATCGCTGCATCGCGCCCGACCACCTGGGCTTCGGGCTCTCCGACAAGCCCGCCGACTGGTCCTATCGCCCGCGCGATCACGCCGCGAACCTCGCCGCGCTGATCGAGCGGCTGCAGCTGCGCGACGTCACGCTGGTAGTCCACGACTTCGGCGGCCCGATCGGGCTCGCCTATGCGGTGGAGCGCCCGGAGAACGTCGCCCGGCTCGTGCTGTTCAACACCTGGATGTGGTCGTTCCGGGGTGACCGCGAGAAGGCGTGGATCGGCGGGCTCATCGCGAGCCCGCTCGGCCGCTTCCTCTACACGCGACTGAACGTCTCCCCGCGCGTGATCTTCAAGCACGCGTTCGCCGACCGATCGAAGCTCGGCGGCGGCGTCCACTGGCATTACCTGGCGCCGCTGGGCACGCCGGC
>DASYUM010000070.1:0-37188 GCA_036001225.1 Candidatus Methylomirabilota bacterium
CTTCCGCCGGTTCGTCAGAGAGGGTGCGCGCTTCATGGTCAACATCACCAACGACGCCTGGTTCGGCGATTCGGGCGGCCCGCTCCAGCACTTGGCCGTCGTACCGCTCCGGGCGGTCGAGAACGGGGTCGCGGTGGCCCGGGCCGCCAACACCGGGGTCTCGGCCCTGGTGAGTCCGTCGGGCCGGATCGGGCCGGAGCTGGGCCTCTTCCACCGCGGCTTCCTCCAGGTCGCGGTGCCGCTCCGCGCGCGGGAGACCTTCTATACTCGCTTCGGTGATGTCTTCGCCTCCTTCATGGGCGTGGTGACGGCGGCGGCGCTGGCCGCTCGCCTCCGAGCCACCGGGAATCCGAGGTAGCCATGCTCGGCGACCTCCGCCGCGAATTCGCCGACCTCGAAGGCCGGCTCGAGGATCTCCGGAGGCATCTTTGACCTCGCCGCCAAGGAAGCGCGGCTCGCCGCGCTCGACGCCGAGATGGCGGCGCCCGCGTTCTGGGACGACCCCCGGCGGGCCCAGGCGCTCATCCGCGAGCGCAACGAGCTGAGCCGGCTGGTCGGCCGGACCGGCGAGCTGGCCCACCAGCTCGGCGAGCTGCGCCTCCTCTGGGAGATGGCGACCGAGGAGGCCGACGAGAGCCTGGAGCCCGAGATCCAGGACGGGCTCCGCCGCCTCCAGCAGGCCTTCCGCGAGTTCGAGCTGACCGTCGTGCTCTCCGGCGAGCACGACCGGAAGGCTGCCATCGTCTCCATCCACGCCGGCGCCGGCGGCACCGAGTCCCAGGACTGGGCCCAGATGCTCCTCCGCATGTACACCCGCTGGGCCGAGCGCCACGGCTACAAGGTGGAGATCGTCGACCTGCTGCCCGGCGAAGAGGCCGGGATCAAGTCGGCGACGATCGAGGTCACCGGCGACTACGCCTATGGCTATCTCAAGGGCGAGACCGGCGTCCACCGGTTGGTCCGCATCTCCCCGTTCGACGCGGCCCGCCGCCGCCACACCTCGTTTGCCTCCGTCATGGTGATGCCGGAAGTCGAGGACGTGGAGGTCGTCGTCCGCGACGAGGACCTCCGCATCGACGTCTTCCGATCGTCCGGCCCCGGTGGCCAGGGCGTGAACACCGCCGACTCCGCGGTGCGGGTGACGCACTTGCCGACCGGCATCGTCGTCTCGTGCCAGAACGAGCGTTCCCAGCTCCGCAACCGGGACACCGCCCTCCGCGTCCTGCGGGCGCGGCTCTACCAGCTGGCCGACCAGGAGCGGAAGGTGGAGCTGGAGAAGCTCACCGGCGAGAAGAAGGACATCGCCTTCGGAAGCCAGATCCGCTCCTACATCTTCGCCCCCAACCAGCTCATCAAGGACCACCGCACCAACCTCGAGGTGGGCAACGTCGACGCCGTCATGGACGGGGACCTCGACCCGTTCATCAAGGCCTACCTCTTCGGGGGGGAGGCCAAACCCGGTGGCTGAGCCCGAGCTGCTCCGCCGCCGCCGGGCGAAGCTCGAGACCCTGCGGGCGGCCGGCGTCGATCCGTTCGGGAGCCGCTACCCCGTCTCCCACTGGACGGGGCCGCTCCGCGCGCGCTGGGACCGGGCCGGTGAGGAAGAACTGAAGGGAGCCGAGCCCGTCAGCCTGGCGGGCCGGATCATGTCGATTCGCCACCATGGCAAGTCCTGCTTCGCCCACCTGCTCGACGGGACCGGCACGATCCAGCTCTACGCCCGGGCCGACCTCCTCGGCGATGCCTACGCCGGGTTCACCGAGCTCGACGTCGGGGACTTCGTCGGGATCACCGGGGAGCTGTTCCGGACCCGGACCGGGGAGTTGACGGTTCAGGTCAAGGCGTGGAGCTTCCTGACCAAGTCCCTGCGACCGCTCCCCGAGAAGTGGCACGGGCTCAAGGACGTCGAGACTCGCTTCCGCCAGCGCTACGTCGACCTGCTGGTCAACCCGGAAACGCGGGACGTGTTCCGGGTGCGAACGCGGGCCATCCAGGCCATCCGCGCATTCCTCGACGCCCGGGGCTTCCTGGAAGTCGAGACGCCGACGATGCAGGCGATCCCGGGGGGAGCGGCGGCCCGCCCGTTCGTGACCCACCACAACGCGCTCGACACCGACCTCTATCTCCGGATCGCCCTCGAGCTGCACCTCAAGCGGCTGGTGGTGGGAGGCTTCGATCGCGTGTACGAGATCGGCCGGATCTTCCGGAACGAGGGCGTCTCGACGCAGCACAACCCCGAGTTCACCATGCTGGAGTTCTACCAGGCCTACGCCGACTACGGCGACTTGATGGAGCTGACGGAGGCGCTGTTCGGGGAGGTCGGCCACACCCTGCGCGGGAGCCCGGCGCTCTCGTACCAGGGCGAGACCATCGACCTCACCCCGCCCTGGCGCCGGCTGACCTTCTTCGGCGGCCTCTCGGAGGCGCTCGGGATCCCGGTCACGCGCGACACACCGGCGCCGATCCTCGTCGAGGCCGCCGGGAAGCGAGGCTTCGTCCCCGAGTCCACCACGGGCACCGCGCTGTGGAAGGACCTGTTCGAGGCCTTCGTCGAGCCCACGCTGGTCAAGCCCACGTTCATCATCGATTTTCCAGTCGAGCTGTCCCCGCTGGCCCGGCAAAAGAAGGACGACCCCTCGCTCGTCGATCGGTTCGAGCTGTTCATCGGCCGGATGGAGATGGCCAACGCCTACTCGGAGCTCAACGACCCGATCGAGCAGCGGCGGCGCTTCGAGGCCCAGCTCCGCGAGCGCGAGCGGGGGGACGAGGAAGCCCACCGGCTCGACGAGGACTTCCTGCGGGCGCTGGAGTACGGGCTGCCGCCCACCGCCGGGGAGGGAATCGGGATCGACCGACTGGTCATGCTCTTCGCCGACAAGGCCTCGATCCGCGAGGTCATCCTCTTCCCGCTGCTGCGCCCCGAGAGCCCGGAGGAAGGCGAGGCAGAGGAGGTGGAATCCTGAGCGGGCGCGGGCTTCCGTTCGAGCTGTTCATCGGTCTGCGGTACATGCGCTCCAAGGGCCGGCGCGGCTTCCTCTCCCTCCTCACCCTGATCGCGATGGCCGGCATGGCCGTGGGCGTCATGGCGCTCATCCTGGTGCTGGGGGTGATGTCGGGGGCCGAGGAAGAGTTCATGGGCAAGATCCTCGGCACCACCGCCCACGTCATGGTCATGGACGCGGCCGGGAAGGGGATCGAAGATGTGGACGACGTCCTCGCCAAGGTCCGCCGGCATCCCCAGGTCCGCAGCGCCTCGCCGTTCGTGCTCCAGCAAGCGATGCTCTCGACCGATCACGGCGCGACCGGCGTCGTCGTGCGGGGGATCGATCCCGCCGTCGGCGAGACCGAGCTGGGCCCACGCGTGAAGCAGGGGAGTCTGGCCGACCTGGGTGGCCCCGAGCCGGGGATCGCCCTCGGCCGGGAGCTGGCCCGGACCCTCGGCGCGTTCGTCGGCCAGACGGTGACCGCGATCTCCCCTCGCGGCGCGGTGACCGCGGTGGGGACGATCCCCAAGATGCGGCAGTTCCGGGTGGTGGCCATCTTCGAGATCGGTCTCTACGAGTTCGACTCGGCGCTGGCCTACACCTCGCTGGCCGCCGCCCAGCAGTTCGCCGACCTCGACCACCGGGTGTCCGGCATCGAGGTGCGCGTGGCCGACGTCTACCGCGCCCGTCGGGTCGCCGAGGATCTCTCGCGCGCCCTCGGCTTCCCCTACTGGACCCGCGACTGGATGGACATGAACCGCAACCTCTTCTCGGCCATCCAGCTCGAGAAGACCGCGATGTTCGTCATCCTGATCCTGATCATCTTCGTCGCCGCCTTCGCCATCATCAGCCACCTCATCCTGATGGTGGCCGAGAAGCGACGCGAGATCGGGGTCCTGCGGGCGCTGGGAGCGAGCGCCCGGAGCGTCATGCTGATCTTCGTGGCCGAGGGTGTCCTCATCGGCGCGGTCGGCACCCTGGTCGGGACCGTGCTGGGGGTGATGCTGGGCGGCATCCAGCAGGCCTACCACATCGTGAAGATCCCCGGCGACGTCTACCAGCTCTCGGCGCTGCCGATGCGGATGAGCCCGCGCGACCTCGTCCTGTTCGCGGTGTCGGCGCTCGTCATCTCGTTCCTGGCCACCCTCTACCCCTCCCGGCAGGCGGCCCGGCTCGACCCGGTCGAGGTCCTCCGCTATGAGTGACGCCGGCCGCCCCGCGCTCCTGATCGCCGAGGCGGTGGAGAAGGAGTACCGCGGGGCCGCCGAGCCGCTCCGGGTGCTCAAGGGCGTGAACCTCACCGTCTACCAGGGGGAGCTGGTGGCCATCGTCGGCGCCTCCGGGGTCGGTAAGTCCACGCTGCTCCACCTCCTGGGGGCGCTCGACCGGCCGACCGCCGGCCGGGTCCTCTTCCGGGGCGAGGACCTCTTCGCCCGCTCGGACGCGGAGCTGACGCGGTTTCGCCGCCACGAGGTCGGCTTCGTCTTCCAGCTCTACAACCTCCTGGCCGAGTTCTCAGCCCTCGAGAACGCCATGCTGCCCGCCCTCGTCCAGCGGCGGAACGCCGCCGAGGCCCGGACCCTGGCCCTCGACGCGCTGCGCGAGGTGGGGCTCACCGAGCGGATCGGGCACCGGCCCGGCGAGCTCTCGGGTGGCGAGCAGCAACGCGTCGCCCTCGCCCGCGCCGTGGTCGGCCGCCCGGCCCTGATCGTGGCCGACGAGCCGACCGGCAACCTCGATGCGAAGACGAGCGAGGGCGTCTTCGAGCTGTTCGGGCGGTTGCAGGCCGAGCGCGGCGTCACCTTCGTCATCGCCACTCACAATCTCGAGCTGGCTCGTCGCGCCGACCGATTGGTCCGACTGGTGGACGGCCGGGCAGTGGTGGAATTCTGACGGTTGGACCTCACCCGCGTAAGTTCGGACGACGTTGAACCATTTTTTCCGTGACATCCCTCGAAGCTGGGGTATGATGAGGATGCGGATGGGGTTCGCGCCCTGGACCCCCCGCCCGGTGGGGTGCCGGCGAGAGGTGATCCGGGGCAGGCCGGAGGGACAGCGTGTTTGAGCGATTCACCGAGCGCGCGCGCCGCGTGATCATCCTCGCCCGGGAGGAGGCCGGCCGGTTCCGCCACGACTTCGTGGGGACCGAGCACATCCTCCTCGGCCTGATCCGAGACGGAGAGGGGATCGCGACGGCGGTGCTGCAGCGGCTCGGGCTCCGGCTGGAAACCGTGAAGGCCGAGGTCGAGCGGGCCCTGGCCGGGTTCCCCAAGACCCTCACCTTCGGCGAGGTCCCGTTCACCCCCCAGGCCAAGCGGGTCCTCGAGCTGTCGATCGAGGAGGCCCGCCAACTCGGCCACAACTACATCGGGACCGAGCACCTGCTGCTGGGGATCATGAAGGAAGGCCAGTCCATCGCGGCCAAGATCCTCGAGTCGCTCGGCGCCCGCCTCGACGAGGTCCGCCAGGAGACGCTTGCCCTCCTCGGCGACCAGTACTACCCGCGGCCCAAGAAGCGGAGCCAGACTCCCGTCCTCGACGAGTTCGCCCGGGATCTGACCCAGTTCGCCCGGGAAGGGAAGCTCGACCCCGTGATCGGGCGGGAGATGGAGATCGAACGGGTCATCCAGATCCTCTCCCGGCGGACCAAGAACAACCCGGTCCTCATCGGGGAGCCCGGCGTCGGCAAGACCGCCATCGTGGAGGGGCTGGCCCAGAAGATCGTCAACCACGACGTCCCCGACGTGCTGGTGGGCAAGCGCCTCCTCCAGCTCGACCTCGGCGCCCTGGTGGCCGGCACCAAGTACCGCGGTCAGTTCGAGGAGCGCCTCAAGGCCGTGATGAAGGAGATCCGGCAGTCGGAGAACGTGATCCTCTTCCTCGACGAGCTGCACACGCTCATCGGAGCCGGGGCCGCCGAAGGCGCGATCGACGCCTCCAACATGCTCAAGCCGGCGCTCTCCCGGGGCGAGATCCAGTGCATCGGCGCCACCACCCTCGACGAGTACCGGAAGCACATCGAGAAGGACGGGGCGCTGGAGCGCCGCTTCCAGCCGATCATCGTGCGGGCCCCCTCGGTCCAGGAGTCGGTAGAGATCATCAAGGGGCTGCGGCCGAAGTACGAGGCCCACCACCGGGTCAAGATCACCGACCAGGCGATCGACGCCGCCGTCAAGCTGGCCGACCGTCACATCACCGAGCGCCAGCTCCCTGACAAGGCGATCGACGTCATCGACGAGGCGGCCAGCCGGACCCGGCTCCAGTCGATGACGCCCCCGGCCGAGTTGAAGGAACTGGAGAAGGAGATCGAGCGGGTCGTTCGCGAGAAGGACATGTTCCTGGAAGCCCAGGAGTTCGAGAAGGCGGCCTCCCTCCGCGAGAAGGAGAAGGTCCTCCGCGGCCGCGACGAGGATCTGAAGCGGGAGTGGGAGAAGAAGAAGGGCCGGGAGACGTCGGTGGTCGGCGAGGAAGACGTCGAGTTCATCGTCTCCCGCTGGACCGGTATCCCGCTCTCCCGGCTGGAGGAGAAAGAGTCGGCCAAGCTGGCCCGGATGGAGGACGCCCTCCACCACCGCATCGTGGGCCAGGACGACGCCCTCCGCGCCGTCTCCCGCGCGATCCGCCGCTCCCGGGCCGGGCTCAAGGACGCCAAGCGGCCGGTCGGCTCGTTCATCTTCCTCGGCCCGACCGGGGTGGGGAAGACCGAGCTGGCCCGGGCCCTGGCCGAGTTCCTGTTCGGCGACGAGAACGCCATGATCCGGATCGACATGTCGGAGTACATGGAGAAGTTCTCGGTGTCGCGTCTGCTGGGGGCCCCGCCCGGCTACGTGGGCTACGAAGAGGGTGGGTTCCTGACCGAGAAAGTGCGGCGGCGACCCTACTCGGTGGTGTTGTTCGACGAGATCGAGAAGGCCCACCCTGACGTCTTCAACATGCTGCTCCAGGTGCTCGACGACGGGCGGCTGACCGATTCCCTCGGCCACGTCGTGGACTTCAAGAACGCGATCCTGATCATGACCTCCAACCTCGGCACCAACCTGATCGGCAAGCGGGTGAGCCCCGGGTTCCTCCAGGACTCGGCCGAGGAGAACTACGAGCGGATGAAGGAGCGGGTGCTGGACGAGCTCAAGCGCGCGTTCCGGCCGGAGTTCATCAACCGGATCGACGAGGTGATCGTCTTCCACTCGCTCAGCGAGGACCACATCAGGGGGATCATCCGGCTCATGATCAGCCGGGTGAACAAGCAGCTCGAGGAGAAGTCGATCCGGATCGAGCTGACGCTCGACGCGGAGGAACTGCTCCTCCGCAAGGGCTACGATTCCACATACGGGGCGCGCCAGCTGCGCCGGACCATCCAGAAGCACATCGAGGATCCGCTGGCCGAGGCCATCGTCGGCGGTCAGATCCGAGAAGGGTCTCGCATCGAGGTCCGGCCCGACGGCGAGAACTTCGCCTTCGCCCCTCTGACCGAATCCCTCGATCTGGCGGAGCGCTGATCTCCCGCCGGACATCGCGAGGCGGGTAACCCCCGACCTCGATTTCCGGCCGGGAGGGGCGTGGGCGAGAGGGGCGGCCGGGGCGACGCGGGGCCCGTGGGAGGGCGCCGGTGATCAACGGAGGGACGCGTCTCTCCGTTTTTTTTGTGCTCGTGCTCCTCGCCGGGGCGGGGTTGGTCCGCGCCCAGGAACGTCCCGTCCCTCAGGTTCGCGACATCGCGGTGGAAGGTAACCGCCGCATCCAATCCACCGTCGTCCTCAACCGCGTCCAGACCAAGATCGGCGACCCGTTCTCGCCGACCGCCCTCCGCGAAGACGTACGCGCCATCTTCGCCCTCGGCTTCTTCGACGACGTTCAGGTCCGGACCGAGGAGTTCGAGGGCGGGGTGCGGGTGATCTTCGTGGTCGTCGAGCGACCCCTGGTGCGCGAGGTCGGCTTCGAGGGCAACCGCGAGCTGAAGAGTGAGGAGCTGCGGGAGAAGGCCGGCGTCCGCATCGGCGTCCTCTACAACCCGGTCGAGGTCCAGCGGGCGGAAGAGGCGATCCGCCAGCAGTACGAGGAAGAGGGCTTCTTCGGGGCGACCATCCAGCCCCGAACCGAGCGCACCCCCGAAGGCGACCTCCGGATCGTCTTCCGGATCGACGAGGGCCCGAAGTTCTACATCGACCGCATCGTGATCCAGGGCAACCAGGCCCTCACCGCCAAGCAGATCAAGGAGGCGATGGCGACCAAGGAGCGCTTCCTGTGGATCCTGCCCTTCGCCAAGGTCCACCGGAAGGTCTTCGAAGAGGATGCCGAGCGCATCCTCGCCCTCTACGCCGACCACGGCTACCTCCAGGCCCGCGTCGAGTCGCAGGAGATCGTGCCCGATCCCCGGCGGGGGAAGATCACCCTCCGCGTCCGCGTCCAGGAGGGAGCGCAGTTCCGGGTCGGGAGCCTGACCATCAGTGGGAACCAGGTCCTCAGCGAAGAGGAGCTGCGCGGGTTCATCAAGCTCAAGGAAGGTGACGTCTTCAATCGGAGCCTGGTCCGGTCGGGCATGCGCGCCATCACCGACCGCTACTCGGCCATCGGGCGGGCCCGGGCCGAGGTCACGCCGACGCTCGAGACCCAGCCGGAGACCCAGCGGGTCAACCTGCTGCTGACCATCAAGGAAGGCAGCGAAGTCTACGTCGAGCGGATCAACATCACCGGCAACACCAAGAGCTCGGAAAAGGTTCTTCGCCGCGAGCTGCGGGTGACCGAGGGCGAGCTGTTCACCAATCAGAAGCTGGTACGCAGCCGCCAGCGACTCTTCAACCTCGGGTACTTCGACGAGGTCAATGCCACCACCGAGCCCGGGTCGGCGCCCGACAAGATCATCGTCAACATCGACGTCAAGGAGCGGGCGACGGGGCTGTTCAGCGTGGGCGCCGGCTACAGCTCGGTGGACAATCTCTTCGCGACCATCGACGTCACCCAGCGCAACCTGTTCGGGCGCGGCTACGAAGCGTTCGGTCGCTTCCGGATCGGGGCCAAGAGCCGCCTCGGCCAGGTCGGCTTCACCGATCCCTACTTCCTCGACATCCCGCTACGGGCCGGCTTCGACCTCTACGACCGCGAGCGGGAGTTCCCGAACTTCACCGAAGGGCGGCTGGGGGGCGATCTCCGGGCCAGCTACCCGCTGGCCGAATACGTGACCCTGGGTGGCCTCTATCGGCTGGAGGACGTCAAGATCAGCGACGTCTCGGAAGAGGCGAGCGACGACCTCAAGAAGGAGCTGGGACACAAGCTGAACTCGGTGCTCGAGCTGACCCTCAGCCGGGACACCCGCGACAACATCTTCGAGCCGTCGAGCGGGAGCCGGAACAGCATCGACTTGGCGTTCGCCGGGATCGGGGGCGATACCCGGTTCTACCGGGTGGTGGGGGAGAGCTCCTGGTTCTGGCCGCTGCCGTTCTTCGGCTGGGTGGTGGGCGCTCGCGGCCTGGCCGGGGTCATCGAGGGGTGGAGCGGGGAGGAGGTGCCGATCTTCGAGCGCTTCTTCCTGGGTGGGGCCACCTCGCTGCGCGGCCAGAAAACGCGCTCGGTCGGCCCGCGGGACTCCCAGGGCGCCGTGATCGGCGGCGACAAGGAGCTACTCTTCAGCACCGAGCTCCTGGTCCCCATCTTTCCCCGCTTCCGGCTCGCTCTCTTCTTCGACGCCGGCAACGTCTACGGGTTCGGGACCTCCTTCGACCCCTCCGACCTTCGGCTGGGGGCGGGGGTCGGCTTCCGGTTCTTTTCCCCCCTGGGGCCGCTGCGGCTCGACTGGGGCTACAACCTGGATCGCAAGCCGGGCGAAAAGTCCTACCAGATCAACTTCGCCGTCGGCTCACCGTTCTGAGGCAACACGAGGTGCAACGATGAAGGGGCTGGCAATCGGGGTCGGCAGCGTCGTGGTCGCGGTTCTGCTGGCGGGGACCGCCACCGCCGCGTCGAAGATCGGCTTCGTGGACGTGCAAAAGGTCCTGGTGCGGTCGGTGGCCGGCGTGGCCGCGCGCGAACAGCTGGAGCGCGAGAAGGCGACCATGCAGAAGGACGTGGACAGCCGCCGGACCGAGGTGGACAAGCTCCGGGACGAGCTGGAAAAAAAGGGGCTGGTGCTGTCGGCCGACGCCAAGCGCGAGAAGGAGGAGACCCTCCAGCGGAAGGTGCGCGACCTGCGGCGGCTGGCCGACGATTTCCAGAAGGAGCTGGAGCGGAAGGAGCAGGGCCTGACCCAGCGGATCCTCCAGGAGCTGAGCACGGTGATCGAGCGGATCGGCAAGGAGCGCGGCTACCTGATGATCCTCGAGAAGCGCGGGGCCAGCGTGATCTACGGCGACGCCGAGGCCGACATCACCGAAGAGATCATCAAGGTGTTCGATCAGGACAAGGCCAAGAAGTGAGCCGTCCCGGTAGCCCGCCCGATCGTCGGCGACCTCCTCGTCGCCGGCTGGGCCAGTGACCACCGCCGGCCGGACCCTCGGCGAGCTGGCCCGGCTGGTCGGGGGCGAGGTCCGCGGCGATGCCGCGCTCCCCATCCGCGGGTTGGCCCCGCTCGACCAGGCCCAGCCGGGCGACCTCGGCTTCGTGAGCGGCGGCCGATACCGGCGGGAGGCCGAGGCCAGCCGCGCCTCGGCGTTGGTGGTCCCGCTCGATTTCGAGCTCCCCGGACGCCCGCTGATCCGCGTCGCCCAGCCGGCCCTGGCGGTGGCGACCCTGCTGCGGGTCTTCCATCCCGAGCCGGCCCCCGTCCCCGGGGTGCACCCGACCGCGGTGGTGGCCGACTCGGCGCGAGTGGCCGCCGACGCCACCCTGCTCGCTTTCGTGGTGGTGGGCGCCGGCAGCGCGGTCGAGTCGCGGGCGGTGCTCCACCCCCACGTCGTGGTCGGCGAGCGCTGTCGGATCGGGGAGGCGAGCGTCCTCCACCCGCACGTCGTCCTCCGCGGCGACGTGGACATCGGGCGCCGGGTCGTGATCCATGCCGGCGCGGTCCTCGGCGCCGACGGCTTCGGCTACGCGTTCGACGGGAGCCGCCACCAGAAGATCCCCCAGGTGGGGCGGGTGGTGGTCGAAGACGACGTCGAGATCGGGGCCAACGTGACCATCGACCGGGCCACCCTCGGTGAGACCGTCATCGGCCGCGGCACGAAGATCGACAACCTCGTGCAGATCGGCCATAATACCGTGGTCGGCGCGGACGCCATCATCGTGGCCCAGACGGGGATTTCGGGGTCCTGTCGCATCGGCAACCGCGTCGTGCTCGGCGGCCAGGTCGGGCTGGCGGACCACGTCACCATCGGTGACGGCGCCCAGGTCGGCTCCCAGTCGGGCGTTCACCGCGACGTCCCGGCCGGGGGCACCGCGCTGGGCTCTCCGGCGATGCCGGCCGCCGAGGCGCGGCGGGCGATGGCCGCGCTCCCTCGGCTCGCCGATCTCGTGCGGGCCGCCCGGGCCCTCGAGCGTCGCCTGGCCCGCGTCGAGGAGCGCCTCGGCCAGGAGAAGCCCTGAAGTGGCCGACCAGGGCGCGCCCGAGATCCATCCGACCGCCGTCGTTCATCCCCGGACCGAGGTGGGGGCCGGCGTCCGCATCGGCCCCTATGCCGTGATCGGCGAGCGCGTGCGGCTCGGCGACGGCACCGAGGTCGGCCCCCACGCGGTGCTGGAAGGGACGCTCGAGGTCGGCGCCCGCTGCCGCATCTTCGCCGGCGCCGTCATCGGCCTCCCCCCGCAGGACCTCAAGTTCCACCCCGACACCCCCTCGGGGGTCCGCATCGGCGCCGAGACGGTGATCCGCGAGTACGCGACGATTCATCGGGCATCGGTCGAGGACGGATGGACGGTGATCGGCGACGGTTGTTACATCATGGCCAGCTCGCACATCGCGCACGACTGCCGGGTCGGCAATCAGGTGGTGCTGACCGGCTTTACCGGCCTCACCGGTTTCGTCGAGGTCGGCGATCGGGCCGTGATCTCGGGGTTGGCCGGAATCCACCAGTTCGTGCGCATCGGCACCCTCGCCTTCGTGGGCGGTTGCTCGCGGCTCCCCCAGGACGTGCCGCCTTATTTCCTGGTGGAGGGGAACCCGGCGCAGGTCCGCGCCGTCAACATCGTGGGGTTGCGCCGGGCCGGTGTGCCGGCCGCCGACCGGCTGGAGATCCAGCGGGCCTACAAGCTCCTCTACCGCTCCGGCCACACACCCGAGAAAGGACTGGCCCGCATTCGGGCCGAGCTGACGCCATCACCCTACATCAAGCAGCTGGTCGAGTTCATCGCGTCGTCCAAACGAGGCATCTGCGACGGGCCGCGGACCGGGGGGCCGTCCGAGGCCGAGAGCGAGCCCGCCGCAGCACGGAAAGGACGGTGAAGGTGAAGCGAGAACAGAAGCGCATGCGGACCGGGGTGGTCGGGGCCGGTCACATGGGCCAGTACCACATCCTGGTCTACGCCGAACTGTGGGACGTAGACCTGGTGGGCCTGGTCGACGTCGATGCGTCGGTCGTCTCCCGGCTGGCCGCCCAGTACGACACCCAGGGGTTCACCGACTACCGCGACCTCTTCGGCAAGGTGGACGTGGTCTCCATCGCGGTGCCGACTCCGCTCCACTTCGAGGTTGCCCGCGACTTCATGGAGGCCGGCATCCACGTCCTGATCGAGAAGCCGCTGACGCCGACTCTGGACGAGGCCCGCGAGCTCTTCCGGATCGCCCGCCAGCAGAACGTCGTGCTCCACGTCGGGCACGTGGAACGGTTCAACGGCGCTGTCCAGGAGCTCCGCAAGATCGTGGTCAACCCCATTCTCATCGAGTCGCGCCGGCTGGGGCCGTTCGTGCCCCGGGTCCAGGGCGACACCGTCATCATGGACCTGATGATCCACGACATCGACATCGTGCTCGGACTGGTGGATGCCGAGATCCACGGCCTCACCGCCATGGGTACCCGCGTCCAGTCGGCGCGCCCGGACGTGGCCAACATCCAGATCATCTTCGAGAACGGTACCCTGGCCAACATCACCGCCAGCCGCGCCACCGAGCAGAAGATCCGGACGCTGGCCATCACCCAGCCCGACGCCTACATCTTCCTGAATTACGCGGATCAGGACATCCAGATCCACCGGCGGGCCGCTTCCGAGTACATCCTGAACCGGGAGTCGATCCGCTATCGGCAGGAATCGTTCGTCGAGCATCTGTTCGTGCACAAGGAGAACCCGCTCAAGCTGGAGCTCGTGCACCTCATCGGCGCGGTCCGGGAGGCCCAGCGGACCGGACGGGTCGAGCTATCCGAGCACGACGATGTCCGATCGCTGGGGGTCGCCCTCGCCATCGAGCGCATGCTGAGCGAGGGCCAGACCCACCTGCCCTGGCCGCCACCCCGAAGCGCGTGCGCCCCGGCGGCCGCCGCGCCGGACGCCAGTGCCGGGTAGGCCCCCGGCGCCGACCGAAGCGGATCCATGACGCCGAGCCTGGGCCTCGTCGGCGGGGCGGGGGAGCTGCCCGCCCTCATGGCGCGCGAGGCCCGGCAGGCCGGGTGGCGCGTCGTGGCGTTCGCCCTCGCCGACCCCGCCGCGCTGGCCCCGGTGGCCGACCGGGTGGTGCCGTGCCGACTGGGCGAGGCCGCCCCCATCGTCGAGGCGCTGGCCGGGGAGGGCATCCGTCACGTCGTGCTGGCCGGGGGAGTCCGCAAGGACGGCCTCTTCCTGGGGGCGCCGCTCGATGCCACCGCTCGCGACCTCATCGCCCGGAGCCGCGACTGGACCGACGACGGCCTGCTCCGCACCGCCACCGCCGCGCTCGAGGCGATGGGGATCGAGCTCCTCGACCAGCGGCGATTTCTGGCCCCCTGGCTGGCCCCGGCCGGCGCGGCCGCCGGCCCGGCGCCTGGCGAAGCCGTGACCGCCGACATCGCCCGCGGCCTCGCGGTCGCCCGCGAGTTGGCCCGCCACGGCATCGGCCAGAGCGTGGTGGTGCGGGCCGGGACGGTCGCCGCGGTGGAGGCGATGGAAGGCACCGACGAGACGATCCGCCGGGGCCTTGCCCTCGCGGGTCCGGGCGCCGTGGTCGTCAAGGCCACCGGGCCCGCCCACGACTACCGGTTCGACGTCCCGACGGTCGGGGCGGCGACGCTCCGGCTCTGCGTCGAGGGACGCGCGGCCGCGCTGGCGGTGGAAGCGGGACGGGTGCTTCTCCTCGACCGGCCCGCGGTGGCGGCCGAGGCGGCGCGGGCGGGGATCAGCGTTGTCGGCGTCAGCGGAGAGCCGGGAGCCCATTGACGTCCTGCTCGTCGCCGGCGAGCCGTCCGGCGATCTGCACGGCGCGACCCTGGCTCGGGCGCTGACCGCACTGGCCCCCGGTCTGCGGTTGGCGGGGATGGGCGGACCGCGGATGGCCGCCGCCGGCGTGCGGATCCTCCACGGCATCGACCGGACGGCGGTCGTCGGCGGCACCGAAGTCCTCGGCCGCCTGCCGCTCCTGTGGCGAATCTTCCGCGATCTTTGTCGCTGCCTGCGCGAGCGACGGCCGCGCGCCGTCGTGCTGATCGATTTTCCCGAGTTCAACCTCCGGCTCGCTCGCCGGGCCCGGCGGCTCCGCATCCCCGTCATCTACTTCCTGGCCCCCCAGGTCTGGGCCTGGCGCCGGGGCCGACTGCGGGACATGGCGCGTGACGTCTCCCGGGTCCTGGCCGTCTTCCCCTTCGAGGTCGGCCTCTACCGGGAGGCAGGCGTCCCCGTCGAATTCGTGGGGCACCCGCTGCTCGACGTCCTTCCCACCTTCGACCGGGCGGTGGCGCGGGCGGAGCTGGCGACTCCGAAAGAGACCCTCGTCGGCCTCCTGCCCGGGAGCCGGGTCGAAGAGGTTCGGCGCCACCTGCCAGTGCTCCTGGAGGCGGCGCTGCGCATCCTTCGTCGCGTGCCCGAGGCCCGGTTCGTCCTTCCGCTGGCCCCGACCATCCCGCTGGCGGCGATCGACGGCCCCCTGCAGAGGGCGGAGCTCCTCGGGGTGCGCATCGTACCCGGCGAGGCCCACCGCGTGATGGCGGGCGCCGACCTGGTGCTGGTCGCTTCGGGGACGGCGACGCTGGAAGCCGCCTGCTATGGGACGCCGATGGTCGTCCTCTACCGGCTCTCCCCGCTCTCCTACGCGCTGGCCCGGCTGGTCGTCCGCGGCGTCTCCGCCATCAGCCTGCCCAACATCCTCGCCGGGCGGGCGGCGGTGCCCGAGCTGATCCAGGGCCGGGCCACGCCGGCGCGCCTCGCCCACGCGGCGGTGCGCCTGCTCGAGAACGACGCCGCCCGGGCCGCCCAGCGACTGGCCCTCCGCGAGGTGCGGGCCCGCCTCGGCCAGACCGGCGCCGGCGAGCGCGCGGCGCGCGCGGTATTGCAAGAGAGTGGGCACGTCCTCAGTGCCTGACGCGCCGGTCGTCGTCGCGTCCCCGACCGCCCGCGGGCGCGAGCTGAGCTGGCGCGAGCGCCGCACGGTGGCGATCGAGGTCGCGCTCGGACGAGCCGCCGTCCGCGTGCTCGGCGCGAGCCTTCGGCTCACCGAGGCCAATCGCGAGGCCGTCGAGCGGCTATGGGCCAGCGGCGGCCCGGTGATCTACGCCGCCTGGCACGGCCGGATGTTCCTGCTGCCGTACTTCTACGGCCGCCGCCGGGTCGTCCACGTCCTGGCCAGCCGGTCCCGCGACGGCGAGATCGTGAGCCGGTTCGCCCGTGGCTTCGGGTTCCGCGTCGTCCGCGGCTCGACCTCGCGGGGGGCTGCCCCGGCGATCCGCGCCCTGGCCCGGCTCCTTCGCCAGGAGCACGCCGAGGTCGGGATCGTCCCCGATGGCCCGCGGGGACCGCGCTACGTGGCCCAGGCCGGTCCGGTGCTGCTGGCCAAGCTCGGACGGGCGCCCATCGTCCCGCTCGGCATCGGGGCCTCGCGGGCCACCCGGCTTCGCTCGTGGGACGAGTTCCTCATCCCGCACCCCTTCGCCCGCGTCGCGGTCGTGTTCGGCGACCCGCTGGCGGTCGCCGCCGACGCCGACCGCGCGGCGCTGGAGACCGCCCGCCAGCACCTGGAGACCGCCCTGCGGCGGCTCACGCTCGAGGCCGACCGGCTGGCCGGCGCCCGCGGTGTACCTCCTCTATAGCGTCGGCCTCGCGCTCCTCGGGCTCGCCTACCTGCCGGTCTTTCTCGTCCGCAAGGTCTGGCGGGCCGGCCACCCGCTGGCGCTGGGCGAGCGCTTCGGCTTCATCCCGCTCCGGCCGGGCCCGGACCGTTTCTGGGTCCACGCCGTCTCGGTCGGCGAGGTGATGGCCGCGGTCCCCCTCGTCAACGCTCTCCGGCGACGCTGGCCCGCCACCGAGGTCGTCGTGTCCACGGTGACCGCCACCGGGGCCCGAGTGGCCCGGGCCCGCCTGCCGGAGACCGCGGCCGCCTTCGTCTTCCCGGTGGATCTTGGTCCCGCTGTCCGGCGGGCAGTCCGCCGCGTCCGCCCCCGCTGCTTCATCGCCCTGGAGACCGAGCTGTGGCCCAACCTCCTCCGGGCGCTGGCCGCCGCCGGGGTCCCGGCCGCCGTCGCCAACGGCCGGATCTCCGACCGCTCGTTCCGCCGTTACGGCCGCGTCCGGCGCCTGTTTCGCCGCGTGCTCGACGGCGTCGCGCTCTTCTGCATGCAGTCCGACGAGGACGCGCGACGAGTCATCACGCTGGGAGCCCGGCCCGAGCGGGTGCTGGTGACCGGCAACCTGAAGATGGAAGCCGCCGAGGGCACCGACGGGGCGGACCAGCTCTGGCGGCGATTGCTTCATCTCGGCGCCGCCCGCGTCTGGATCGCCGGCAGCACCCACCGTGGCGAGGAGGGCACGATCCTGGACGCCTTCCGCGGACTGCGGGGCGAACTGGGCGATGGTGCCGGGCCGCTCTCCCTCATCCTCGCCCCGCGCCACCCCGAGCGCGTCGAGGAGGTCGAGGCGCTCGCCCGCACGCGGGGACTGGCGCCGGTACGGCGCAGCCGCGTCGCCCCCGGTGACCCGCCCGAGGTGATCCTGCTGGACACGATCGGGGAGCTTTCCACGCTCTACGCGGTGGCCGAGGTGATCTTCGTCGGCGGCAGCCTGGTCCCGGCCGGCGGCCACAACGTCATCGAGCCCGCGCTCCACGCCAAGCCCGTCGTCTTCGGCCCGCACATGAGCAACTTCCGCGAGTCGGCCGCCCTCCTGTTGCGGGCCGGGGCCGCCCTTCAGCTCCGCGACGCCGCCGAGTTGCTGCCCGCGCTGCGCGCGCTGTTCGCCGACGCGAGCCGGCGGCGGGCGATGGGCGACGCGGCCTGGGCCGCGGTGCGGGCGCACCAGGGCGCGTGCCAGCGCACGCTGGAAGCGCTGGAGACCCTGCTCGAGCCCGCCGATCGGGCGACGAGGGCCGGCGACGGCGCCTGACCGCGCCGCCTCCGACCACGTCCCGGCGCCGGTCGCGACCCGGCGTGCGCGGCTCGAGCGCGCGTGGCGGGACGGTCTGCCGGCCCCGTGGGACAGCCTGCTGGCGGCGGCCGCCCTCGCCTATCGCGGCGGCCTGGCGCTGCGCGGCGCCGCCTACGCCTCCGGTCTCCTTCGCACGCGGCGCTTGCCCTGTCGCGTGGTGGCCGTCGGCAACCTCACCCTGGGCGGAACCGGGAAGACGCCGCTGGTCGAGCTGCTGGCACGCCGCCTCGGCCACCGGGGACGGCGGGTCGCCATCCTCAGCCGCGGTTACGGCCGCCGGGGGACGGCCGACCTCATCGTCTCCGACGGCCAGCGACTCCTGGCCACGGCGGCCGACGCGGGTGACGAACCGTACCTGCTGGCGCGCCGGCTCCCCGGCGTCCCGGTCCTGGTGGGACGCGACCGGGCCCGTGCGGGCGCGACCGCGCTGGCGCGCTTCCGACCCGACGTCCTCCTGCTGGATGACGGCTTCCAGCAACGGCGGCTCCGAACCGACCTCGCGATCGTGTGCCTCGACGCCCGGGCGCCCTGGGGAGAGCGGGGACTCTTCCCCCGCGGCACCCTCCGGGAGCCGCCGGCCGCGCTCGGCCGGGCTCATCTCCTGGTCCTCACCCACGCCGACGCCGCCGCCGACCCGGCGGCGCTGGAGGCCAGGCTGCGGCGCCACGCGCCCGCGGCACCGATCGCTCACGCCACCTACGAGGTCGAGGCCGTCGAAGATGTCGCCACCGGCGGCCGCCTCGCCGTCGAGGCGCTGCGGACGCGCCCGGCGCTCGCCTTCGCCGGGATCGCCGCCCCCGACAACTTCCGGCGGACGCTGGTCGCCCTGGGCGTCGCGCCCCGCGAGCTGGTGACGTTCCCCGACCACCACGGCTACACCGCCGACGACGTCGCGGCCCTGGAGGCGCGCGCGCGGGCGGCGGGCGCCGAGGCGCTGGTCACCACCGAGAAGGACGCGGTCCGGCTGCCGGGGTTGCGCCAGCTCCCGATCTGGGTGGTGCGCGTCCGGCTCCGGCTCGGCGACGCCGACCGCGCGTGGTGGACCGCCTTCGACGCGCGCGCGGCCGAGTAAATGAGGCCGCCGGCCATCCCCCGTGATCGCGTCCACCGTGTCCTCGTGCGGTGTCCGAACTGGCTCGGCGACACGGTCATGGCGGTGCCCGCGATTCGCGCGCTACGCGGCGCGCTGCCGACGGCCGAGCTGTGGTGCCTGGGGCCGTGGGCGGAGCCCGTCCTCGAAGCCGAGCCCGGCATTGACCGCCGCCTCCCCTATCCCCGCCGCTGGTCCGCGCGCGCCGGGTTGGTCCGCGACCTCCGCCGAGCGCGCCTGGATCTGGCCCTGCTGCTCCCGAATTCCTTCGAGGCGGCGCTGTTCGCGCGGCTCGCTGGCGCCCGCTGGCGCGTGGGCTACGCCGGCGACGGGCGGGCCGCCTTCCTCACCCATCCACTGCCGCCGAAGGCCGGGCGGCAGCATCAGGTAGAGGCCTATCTCGCGCTGCTCGCCCCGCTCGGCTCGGCGGCAATCCTCACCACGCCGACGCTGGCGGTCACCGCCGCCCGCCAGGCCGAGGCGCGGGGACTGCTCGCCGCGGCGGGCCTGGATCCCGGCCGCCGCGCCGTCGCGATCCAGCTCGGCGCCGCCTTCGGCCCCTCCAAGCTCTGGCCCGAGGCGCAGCTGGCTGACTTGGCCCGCCGGCTCGAGGATGGCGGCACGCCCGTCGTCTTCCTCGGCGGCCCCGGCAGCGCGCCCCTTGCGCGCGCGGTCGAAGCGGCGCTCGGGCGACCGGCCCGCAGCCTGGTCGGGCGAGATCATCCCGGCGTCCTCCCCGCGCTGCTGGCCGAGTTCGCGCTCCTCGTCGCCCCCGACAGCGGCCCCGCTCACGTCGCCGCCGCCGTGGGGACGCCGGTCGTGACCCTGTTCGGTCCGACCGACCCGCGGCTCACCGCGCCGGTAGGCGACGGGCACGCCGCGCTCTGGACCAGGCCGCCGTGCGCGCCTTGCTTCCGGCCTCGCTGCCCCATCGATCATCGCTGCTTGCGCGCGCTGAGCGTCGACGACGTCCTCAGCGCGGTCCGCGCCCGACTCCCGTCGTCCTCGGCTCGCTCGGCGCGGTCATGAGGCCGTTCCGCATCTTGCACCTGGTGGCAAACCGCTGGTGGACGGGAAGCGCGGAGCCGGCTCTCGACCTTGCCCAGGCGCTGCGGGCTCGCGGCCACCAGGTCGCGTTCGCCTACATCCGGGGGGATGCGCTCGAGGCCCGCGCCCGGGCGGCCGGGTTCCCGGCCCTCGACGGGCTCGCCCTGGAGCGGACGGCGCGCCCGGACCTCCTCGTCCGCGACGTCGTGGCCCTGCGTCGCTGGCTCCGCGACGGCCGGTTCGACATCGTCCATGCCCACCTCAGCCACGATCACTGGCTGGCCGCGCTGGCCGGGCGGGGGAGCCCGGCCGCCCTGGTGCGGACGGTCCACCACCGCCGCGCCATCCGCTGGGGGCCGGCGAGCCGCTGGCTGTTCTCGCGGACGGCGGCGGTCATCGCCGTGAGCGAGGCCATCGCGAGCGCCGCCCGCGAGGCGGGGGTGGGCCCCGCGCGGCTGGCGGTGGTGCCCGGCGCCGTGGACGTCGAGCGCTTCCGCGCCGACCTCGATGGCCGCCCGGTCCGGGCCGAGCTGGGCCTGGGCGAAGCGCCGGTGGTCGGCTGTGTGGCGCGGCTCGTTCCCGGCCGCGGACACGATCTCCTCCTCGAGGCGGCATGCCGGCTGCGGGCGCGGCTCCCGGACTTGCGCGTCCTGCTCGTCGGGCGCGGGGAGGGTCGACCGGCGCTCGAGCGGCGCGTCCGGGAGCTCGGCCTTGGCGACGTCGTCGTCTTCGCCGGCTACCGGAGCGACGATCTGCCCCAGGTGTTGGCGGCGATGGACTGCTTCGTCCTTCTCGGCGGCGGCTCGGAGGAGACGGGCCGCGCGGTGCTGGAGGCGATGGCCGCCGGCCGGCCCGTCGTCGCGGGCCGTTTCGGCGCGATGCCCGAAACGGTGGTGGACGGCGAGACCGGCTGGCTGGTGGACGCCGCGCCGGCCGCGCTCCCGGAGGTCGTGGCCGCCCGGCTGGGCGCCCTGCTCACCGATCCGACTCGAGCCCGCGCCTTCGGGGCCGCGGCCCGGCACCGGGCCGCGAGCCGCTTCACGCCCGAGCGCCGCGCCGCCGCCGTCGAGGCCATTTACGTGCGTTCCCTGGCGTCGCCGGATTAGGTCGGGCCGGGGCCACCGTGCTACAATCCCCCGGTTCGGGTTCCCCTGCGGCCCGGCCACCACGTATACCCATGGCCGTCGCTCAGCGTTTCGTTGCGACCGCGCGTCTGGGGGTCCCCCGGGCCGCCCACACTCTCGCCGCCGCTCGTGACTGGGCGGCGGCCAGCCCCGACCGGCAGGCCCTCGCCCGCACGCTCGGCTACTTCACGCTGACCCGCCTCACGCTGTTCATCGTCGGGGCCACTGCGATCCGGATCGTCCCGGCCGGTATCCAGCCCCCCACCGAGGTCTATCTGGGGAAGAACCTCTCGCTGGCCACCTGGGTCCGCTGGGATGCCTGGTGGTATCTGAACGTGGTCGAGCGGGGGTACTGGTTCGACCCAGAAGGCAAGTCGAACGTGGCGTTCTTCCCCCTCTTCCCGCTGGCCATCAAGGGCCTGACGGCGCTGATCGGCAACCAGGTCGTGGCCGGCCTCCTGGTGGCCAACGCCGCCGCGGTGGCGGCTGTCGTGGCGCTCTGGTACTGGGTGCGCGAGCAGGCCGGGCCCGTCGCCGCCGAGCGGGCCGCGCTCTGGCTCCTCGTCTTCCCGTTCTCGTTCTTCTTCCACACCATCTACGCCGAGGGCCTCTTCTTCCTCTTGGTCACCCTCGGATTCATCGGGGCCGGGCGCCGGCAGTGGCTGCGGGCCGGGGTGTGGGGGGCGCTGGCCGCCGCCACCCGGCCCATGGGCGTGCTGCTGTTCCCGGCCTTCGTGGCCGGCCTGCTTCGCGACTGGCGAGGGGGACGCGCGCCGAAGCGTGCCGATGTCGTCGGGGTCCTCCTGGTGCCGCTGGGCTTCGGTCTCTACGCGGGTTATCTGGGCATCGCCTTCGGCAACCCCCTCGCCTTCTGGGACGCTCACGCCGCCGGCTGGAATGTCCGCGCCCAGTGGGACCTGGCCGGCTACTGGCGGGAAACCTACTGGATCCTCACCCGGGGCCCGCGCATCCAGGCCTACACCCAGCTCCTCGACTCGCTGCGCATCATCCTGCCGCTCCTCTTCATGGCGCTCACCATCGCCGCCTTCCGGTGGCTGGGACCCGTACCCGGGTTCTACACGGGCGCCACCGTGGTGGTGGGGGTCCTGTTCGCGCCGGAGAGCGTCGGTCGGGAGTTCCTGGCGGCGGTCCCCGCCTTCGGGGTGGCTGGGCTCGCCGACCGGGGGGGAAGCCTGGCCGAGGGATTGCGGATGCTCTCGTTCGGTCTGCTGGTGGTGTTCCTCTTCGCCTTCGTCACCGCGCACTTCGTGGGCTAGGGACATGAAGCGGATCCTGGTGGTGGATGACGATGTCCGCGTCTGCGAGGTGCTGGCCGAGTTCCTCCAGCGCGACGGTTACGAGGTGGCTGTCGCCCACCATGGACGGGCCGCGCTGGGTGAGCTGCGCGCGGGCCCCGTGGACTTGCTCATCCTGGACATCAACATGCCGGAGCTGGGCGGCGCCAGCCTGGTCCAGAAGCTCCGAAGCGATCCGGAGTGGGCGCGCTTCGCCGCACTCCCGATCATCGTGGTCTCCGCGCTGTGGGACGTGGTCACCTTCGACCTCGACGTCCAGGCCGGCTTCGCCAAGCCGCTGAAGTACGAGGAGCTGAAGCCGAAGATCCTGGAGCTGATCGGCCCGCCCTAGATCATGGGAGGGGGCCTCTGCGGCCCCCTCCCAAACCTCCCCCAAGAGGGTGGCGGCGGCAAAGCCGCCGCTCGAACTGGACCACCATTCGCGTTGCGGCTCAGCTTCGCGCGGCGCGCGGCCATCCCGCCCGGGGCCGGGGGTGTGCGCGGGCGCCGGGTCGGCGTTTCCCCGTACGCCGGCCCCGCGGCGGGGCAAAAAGCGCTTTTCACGCTCGGACCGATCCGTATAATGGGCCCGATGAGGCCGACGTCGGGTTCGGGCGCGGACCGCGGTTTCGGCGCCGACGCTCCCCGCCTCCTCCGCTTCATCGACGCCTTTCCGGGCAAGACGATCCTCGTCCTCGGCGACCTGGTCGCCGACGAGTACGTCCACGGTAAGCCCGCTCGCATCTCCCGGGAGGCGCCGGTCCTCATCCTCCGCTACCTCGCCCGTGACGTGCGGCTGGGCGGCGCCGCCAACGCCTGCCACAACCTGCACGCCCTGGGGGCCCGCGTCCTGCCCCTGGGCGTCGTCGGGAGCGACTGGGCGGGGGCGGTGCTGCGCGAGATGCTGGGGGAGCTCGGCGTGCCCACCGACGGCGTGGCCGTCGCCGCCGATCGGATCACGCCGGTCAAGACGCGCATCATGGCCGGCGGCTACGGCTCGGTCGCCGCCCGCCAGCAGCTCGTCCGCGTGGACCGGGAGCCTGAGGGATCGATCCCCCCGGCGGCCGAGGCGCTCCTGATCGACCGGCTGCGGGCGTGGGAGCGCGAGGTCGACGCGGTCGTCCTCTCCGACTACGGCTACGGGACGATCACCCCGCGGCTCATCGACGAGGTGCGCCGGCTCGGGGGCCGGGGCGCGCTGATCAGCGCGGACTCCCGCTACGACCTCCTCCGCTTCGCCGAGGTCACGGCGGCGACGCCGAGCGAGCCCGAGGTCGAGCAACTCCTGGGTGTCGCCCTCGACGGCGACAAGGCGGTCGAGCAGGCCGGCTGGCGCCTCCTCGAGCGGCTGGGGAGCCGGCTTCTCCTGGTGACGCGCGGCTCCAAGGGCCTCGCCCTCTTCGAGCGGGGCGGCGCGGCGACCTTCATCCCTGTCCACGGAAGCGACGAGATCGCCGATGTGACCGGAGCGGGGGACACCGTCATCAGCACGTTCACGCTCGCCCTGGCCAGCGGTGCCGCCCCCCTCGACGCCGCCCGACTCGCCAACTACGCGGGCGGCGTCGTCGTCCTGAAGCGAGGGACCGCGCCGATCACGCGGGCCGAGCTGCGGAGGGTGGTCGCCCACGATGACGGACAAGGTGCTCGACCTTGAGACGGCGCGCGTGGTGGCCGACGCGGCCCGGGCGGCCGGCCATCGCGTGGTGCTCGCCAACGGCTGCTTCGACCTCCTCCACGTCGGGCACGTCCGCTACCTGGCGGCCGCCCGCGCCCTCGGCGACTTGCTGATCGTCGGGCTGAATTCGGACGCCTCGGTCCGCCGCCTCAAGGGCCCCGGACGCCCGCTGATGCCGGCCACCGAGCGGGCGGAGCTGGTCGCCGCCCTCGCCGCCGTGAACCACGTCGTCGTGTTCGACGACGATACCGCCGACCGTCTGGTGACGGTGCTGCGCCCGGCCGTCCACGCCAAAGGCACCGACTACACCCGAGACTCGGTTCCCGAGGCGGCCACCGTACAGGCCAGCGGCGGCGAGGTCGCCATCGCCGGCGACCCGAAGCGGCACTCGACGCGTGACCTGATCGCCGACATCCTGGCCCGTTTCGGCGATAGGGGAGCGCCGCGCCGGTGACCGGCGCCGAGCGCATCGCGCTCGTCAAGCTCTCCGCCCTCGGTGACGTCGTCCACGCCCTTCCCGCCGCCCACGCCCTCCGCGCCCGCCTACCGCGGGCCGAGCTGACCTGGATCGTCGAGCGTCGGGAAGCGGCGATCCTGACCGGCAATCCCGACCTCGACCACGTGATCCCGGTGGATACGCGCCTGTGGCGCCGGGAATTCCGCCGGCCGGGCGGCGTGCGGACGGTCGTCGGCAAGGTCCGGGGGCTGGTCTGCGCCCTTCGGGGGCGGGACTTCGGCGTCGCCCTGGACTTCCAGGGCAACCTCAAGAGCGGCCTCATCACCCGGCTGACGCGGGCGCCGGTCCGCGTCGGTTTCGCCCTCGGCGACTGCCGCGAGTCTCTCAACGTCCTCTTCACGAACCGGCGGGTCAAGCTCCCGGCCGGCCCCATCCACGTGGTCGAGGAGAACCTCGCCCTCCTCGCCGCCATCGGTCTCGGCCGGGAGGCCGCCGGCCCGCCGGTCTATCCGATCCCCGCCGACTCCGCGGCCGAAGCGACGGTCGCCGGCTTCCTCGAACGGGAGGGGCTCAAGCCCGAGACGCCGCTGGTGGCCCTCAATCCCGGCACCGGCGGCGCCGCCAAGCGGTGGCCGCCCGGGGCCTACCGGCGGCTCGGCGACGAGCTGGCGCTGCGGCTGAGCGCCCGCGTCCTCCTCTGCTGGGGGCCAGGCGAGGAGGCGCTCGCCCGCGCCATTGCCGGGGACCTGCGCGCGGCGGCCGTCATCCCTCCCGCCACGTCCATCCCCGAGCTGGTGGCGCTCCTCCGGCGGACGACGCTGGTCGTGGGCGGGGATACCGGGCCGATCCATATCGCGGCCGCGCTCGGCGTCCCCACGGTCGCCCTCTACGGTCCGACCGACGCCCGGCGGAATGGGCCATGGGGACCCCGGCTCGTCACCGTGCAGAGTCCCACCGGGCGCATGGATGGCATCGCGGTCGAGGGCGTGCTGGCCGCGGCCGAAACGCTCTTCCGATGAGCTTCCGTCGGGCAGCGGGTCCAGGCGGCCCGCGGATTCGCGGATGACCGGGCTTTCCGTCGCGATCGTCGCCCTCAACGAGGAGGAGCGAATCCGGTCGTGCCTGGAGAGCGTCGCCGGAGCCGACGAGATCGTGGTGGTGGACTCGGGTTCGAGCGACAAGACCGTGGCCATCGCCCGCGAGTTCACCGACCGCGTCCTCTTCCACGCCTGGGAGGGCTACGGCGCCCAGAAGAACTTCGCCCTCGGCCTCTGCCGCGGGGAGTGGCTCCTTTCGTTGGACGCCGACGAGCGCGTCTCCGAGGCCCTGCGAGCCGAGATCTCGGCGACGCTGGCCGCCAATCCGCCGGTGGCCGGCTTCCGCATTCCGCGGCAGAACTTCTTCCAGGGCGTCTGGATTCGCCACGGCGGCTGGTATCCCGACTATCAGCTGCGGCTCTTCCGCCGCGGTCGCGGCGTCTTCACGGCGACCGCGGTTCACGAGTCGGTCCGGGTGGACGGACCGGTCGGGCGGTTGCAGGCGCCGCTCATCCACCAGAGCTACCGCGGGATCGAGGACTTCGTGGCCCGGGCCAACCGCTACTCGGAGCTGGCCGCGCGTCAGCTCGCCGCCGCCGGCCGCGGCAGCACCCTGGCTGACCTGCTCCTGCGGCCGGCCTGGCGCTTCCTCTCGATGTACGTGCTGCGCGGCGGCTTCCTGGACGGTGGGCGTGGCTTCACGCTGGCCGCGCTCTACGCTCACTACGTCTTCTTGCGGGCGGCCAAGGTGCGCGAGCTGCGGGCGGCCGGGCGGCGCCAGTGACGCGGGCCGTCGCGGTCATCCCGGCCCGGTGGGCCTCGGTCCGCTTCCCGGGCAAGGCGCTGGCCGTCGTCGGCGGCAAGCCGCTCATCCAGCACGTCTGGGAGCGCGCCCGGCTCCTGACCACGGTGGAGCGGGTCATCGTGGCGACCGACGATCCGCGGATTGCCGCGACAGTCACCGCGTTCGGCGGCGCGGTGGCCATGACGCGGGCCGACCACCCGAGCGGGACCGACCGGGTCGCCGAGGCGATGCGGTCGGACGGCGCCGAGCTGGTGGTCAATCTCCAGGGCGACGAGCCCACCTTCGACGCCAAGGCGGTGGACGAGCTGGTGCACGTGATGTCCGACGACCCCAGGATCGAGATGGGCACGCTCGCCCATCCGATCAAGGGCGTCGACGAGCGGGAGGACATCAACGCCACCAAGGTCGTCCTCGACCGGGCCGGCTACGCCCTGTACTTCTCCCGAGCCCCCATCCCGTTCCGGCGCCAGGCCGGCTTCGCGACCACGCTGCGTCACATCGGCATCTACGTCTTCCGGAGCGCCTTCCTCCAGCGGTTCGCGTCGCTCCCGCCCACGCAACTCGAACGCACCGAGACGCTGGAGCAACTCCGCGCGCTCGAGCACGGGGTGCGCATTCGCGTCCTCGTCACACCCCACGCGTCGCTCGGCGTGGATACCCCGGCCGACCTCGATCGGCTGGCTGCACACCTGACGGGTCAGGCCGGGCCGAGCTCCTGATGCCATCCCGCGAGCGGGTGCTCTCGGGCATGCGCCCGACCGGACGGCTCCACCTCGGCAACCTGCTGGGGGCGCTCGACAACTGGGTGCGCCTCCAGGACGACTACGACTGCTTCTACTTCGTGGCCGACTGGCACGCCTTGACCACCGAGATCCCGGCCAAGGACGAGATCGCAGCCAACACCCTGGAGATGGCCGCCGACTGGCTGGGTGCCGGCCTCGACCCGGCCCGCAGCACGCTCTTCGTCCAGTCCCTGGTCCCCGAGCACGCCGAACTGCACCTGCTCTTCTCGATGGTGACCCCGGTCGCGTGGCTCGAGCGGGTGCCCACCTACAAGGAGATGGTGGAGCAGCTCGGCCTGGAATCGCCGTCGTACGGGCTCCTCGGGTACCCGCTTCTGCAGTCCGCCGACATCCTGATCTACAAGCCGCGCTACGTCCCGGTGGGCGTCGACCAAGCACCCCACATCGAATTGACCCGTGAGGTCGCTCGGCGCTTCAACCACCTGTTCGGGCTCGTGTTCCCCGAGCCGGAGATCAAGCTGACCGTGATTCCGAAGGTCCCGGGAACCGACGGCCGGAAGATGTCGAAGTCGTACGACAACGCGATCTACCTGGCCGATCCACCCGAGGTGACCGTCCCCAAGGTCAAGACGATGGTGACGGATCCCGCCCGCAAGCGGCGGAGCGACCCCGGCAATCCCGACGTGTGCCCGGTCTTCGACCTCCATCGGATCTTCACGCCCGAGGCCGAGCGGGCCCAGGCCGCCCACGGTTGCCGGACGGCGGGAATCGGGTGCCTCGACTGCAAAGGGGTCCTGCTCAACCACCTCATGCCGACGCTGGAGGGGATTCGCGAGCGGCGAACCACGATCGCCGCCGACCCCGGCCGGATCCGCGAGGTGCTCGAGGACGGCTCGGCCCGCGCCCGCCATACCGCCCGTGAGACGCTGGCCGAGGCCAAGGCGGCGGTCGGGATCCTGTGAGCACCGTGGATGCAGAGGCGGCTCCGGGCACTTCGGCCACCGGCCCGCTGACAGTCCGGCTGGAGGGGTTCGAAGGTCCCCTCGATCTGCTCCTCCACCTCGCCCGGTCAAACGAGATCGACCTGGCCCGGCTGCCGATCCGTCAGATCACCGACCGGTACCTCGCCTACCTGGAGGCGGTCGAGTTCCGCGACCTCGACGACGCCGGGGCGTTCCTGGTCATGGCGGCCACCCTCATCTACCTGAAGTCGAAGCTACTGCTGCCCCGGCCCGAGGTGGAGGAGGAGGGGCTGGACGAGGAAGGCGAAGCCCTGCGCCTCGAGCTGGAGGCGCGCCTGCGAGCCTACGCCCGGGTCAAAAAGGTCGGCGAGTGGCTGCGGGCCCGGGAGGCCGAGTGGGCCACCCGCTTCCGGCGGACCTGGAGCGAGCTGCCGATCCCCGACTATCTGCCGATCGAGAGCCTGAGCCTGTGGGACCTCGGCGAGGCCTATCGCGCGTTCCTGGTCCGACTGGCCCGTGGCGAGCCGACGCGCGACATCGAGCCCGAGCCACCATCGCTCCTCGCCCGTATGGCCGAGATCCTGGGCGTGCTCGACCACTCGTGGTACGTGCTCTTCTCGGCCCTGCTGGGGACGACCCCGCCGCGGCCCGAGGTCGTGGTGACCCTGCTGGCGGTGCTGGAGCTGGTCCGCCTGCAGCGCGCCCGCGCCCAGCAGCGGGAGCTGTTCGGAGAGATCGTGATCGAGCGCACGCTGACGGGCCCGTCGGCCGCTGCCACCCCGGAGCCGCCCTCCTCCCGGGACGCAGCCGCCGGCGACCGAGGGAGGTCGCACCGTGAAGGCTGAGGTCGAGGCTGCCGTCGAGGCGTTGCTCTTCGCATCGGACGAGCCGCTCCCCCTGGACCGCCTGGTGGAGGTGCTCGATTTGACTCCCGGCGAGGCGCAGGCCGCCGTGGACGCCGTGCGGGTGGCCTGCGAGGCGTCCGGCCGCGGCCTGGCCCTGGTCGAGGTCGCCGGCGGCTTCCGCCTCGTCACCCGCCCGGAGCTGGCGCCGATCCTCCTCCGCCTCCAGCGGCTGCGCCTCAAGAGCCGGCTCTCGCGGGCGGCCGTCGAGACGCTGGCCATCGTCGCCTACCGCCAGCCGATCTCACGGCCCGAGATCGAGCAGCTGCGCGGGGTGAGCGCCGAGAGCGTGGTCACGCATCTGCTCGAGCGACGCCTGATCCGCATCGTCGGGCGCAAGGCGACGCCCGGCCGGCCGATCCTCTACGGCACCACCGGCGAGTTCCTCGAGCACTTTGGCCTTCGCGACCTGGGCGAGTTGCCGCCGTTCGAGCTGCCCGCCGGGTCGAGCGGGGAGGGCGTCCCGGGCGCCGGGATCGCGGCCGCGGCCACGATCGAGCGGGCGGAAGAGGGGGCGCCGGTCCCCCCGGCCTGAGCGTGGCGAGCATCCGCCTGCAGAAGCTGCTCGCCGAGGCAGGCGTTGCCTCCCGGCGCGCGGCCGAGCGCCTCATCCAGGCGGGAAGGGTCAGCGTCAACGGCCAGCCGGTCACCGAACTGGGGGCGCGGGCCGACCCCGCGCGCGACCGGATCAGCGTGGACGGCCGGGAGATGGCGCGTCCCGAGCCCAAGCGCTACGTCCTCCTCCACAAGCCCCCCGGCTACCTGACGACGCGCGACGACCCTCGCGGCCGTCCGCGCGTCTTCGACCTCTTGCCCGACCTGGGCGTTCGTCTCCACCCGGTCGGCCGTCTGGACTACGACGCCGAGGGACTGCTGCTGCTCACCAACGATGGCGCGCTCACCTACCAGCTCACGCACCCTCGCCACGCCGTCGCGCGGGTCTACGAGGTTTGCGTGGAAGGCCGCGTGGATCCGGCAACGCTGGCGGCGCTCCGCCACGGCGTGGTACTGGACGACGGCCCCGCGCGGGCCGACGCCGTGCGGCGGCTCGGACCCGCAGGGGCGGGGAAGACCTGGCTCGCGCTGACGCTTCGCGAGGGCCGCTATCGGGAGGTCAAGCGCCTGTGTCGGGCGGTGGGCCTCGAGGTGCGGCGGCTCGTCCGCGTCGCCTTCGGTCCCATCCGACTCGGCCGCCTCGCCCCCGGACGCTGGCGCGAGCTGACGACGCGCGAGCGCACCGCGCTCGGCGCCGACGCGGGCGCGGCGTCGACCACCGCCGCCCGCTGAGACCGCCCACCGTCGCTTGCGCCGGATGACCCGGTTCACTATACTAGGAAGGCTTTTGCGACCGTTTCCTGGAGCGTGTATGGGTTTGGCGGAATGGCGGGCCAGTATCGATGACATCGACCGGCAACTCCTGAGGCTCCTCAACCAGCGGGCCGGCATCGCGCTCGAGGTCGGCCGAGCCAAGCGCGCGGCCGGGGCTCCCGTCCACGACGCCGAACGCGAGCACGAGGTTTTCGGTCACGTCCTCCGGCTGAACGCCGGCCCACTCTCCGCCGAGGCCGTCCGGGCCATCTGGCGGGAGATCCTGTCTGCCTCCCGCGCCCTCCAGCGCCCTTTCCGGGTCGCCCACCTGGGTCCGGTCGCCACCTTCGCGCACCTGGCCGCGCTGGAGCGGTTCGGCGAGAGCGCCGAGTACGTGCCGTTGCGCGGGATCCCCGACGTCTTCGCCGAGGTCGAACAGGGACGGGCCGACGTCGGCGTGGTCCCGGTGGAGAACTCGACCGAGGGCGCCGTCAACCACACGCTCGATCGCCTCATCGACTCCGAGCTCCTGATCTGCGGCGAAGTCCAGCTCGAAATCCACCATTACCTCCTCTCGCGGGCGGGCGACCTGGCTGACGTCAAGCAGGTCTTCTCCCATCCCCAGGCGCTGGCGCAGTGCCGGGAGTGGCTCGACCGGAACCTTCCCCACGCCCAGCCAGTCGAGGTCGCCTCGACCGCCGCGGCGGCCGAGCGGGCGCTGGAGGACGGGGCGGCGGCGGCCATCGCGAGCGAGCTGGCCGGGCGGCTCTACCAGCTCCCGACACTCCGGGAGCGGATCGAGGACGTGGCGCGCAACGTGACCCGCTTCCTCGTGATCGGGCGCCGCCCGATCGGTCCCACCGGACGCGACAAGACCTCGCTCCTCCTCTCGATCAAGGACGAGGTCGGCGCGCTCTATCGGATCCTGGAGCCGGTGGCCGCCGCCCGCCTCAACCTGACGCGAATCGAGTCGCGGCCCACCCGGCGGCGACCATGGGAGTACGTCTTCTTCGTGGACCTCGAGGGTCATCAGGTCGACCCGGACGTGCAGGGGGTATTGGCCGCCCTTCGCGAGCGGTGCCTCTTCCTGAAGGTCCTCGGGTCGTACCCCGCCGCCTGAGACGAGGAATCGAGGAAGATCCCCATGACCCTGCCGACCCTTCCGCGATCGCGTGTCCCGGAGTCTCGCCCCTCGTATCGGGGCCGCTGCTCTCCCCTCGGAGGGGTCGGGGGTGAGGGGGGTCCCGGCCGCGGCCGGCGCCCCGCGCCGATGCGCCCGGACCTCCGCGCCCGCCGGACAGCGTGCCCCCCCCTCCCCCCTCGGGGTGGGAGGGGTCGCGGGTGAGGGGGGTCCCAAATGAGCACGTCCTGGGAACGCCTCGCCAACGAGCCGATCCTCGACATCGCCCCCTACGAGCCGGGCAAGCCGATCGAAGAGGTGGAGCGGGAGCTGGGAATCGCGGGGGCGATCAAGCTCGCCTCCAACGAGAACCCGCTGCCTCCCTCGCCCGGGGTGCTGGCGGCGATCCGCCAGGTCCTGGGCGGGCTGAACCGTTACCCCGACGGCTCGGGGTTCTACCTGCGGCACGCGCTGGCCAAGCGCCACGGCGTCTCGGCCGACTCGATCGTGCTCGGCAACGGTTCCAACGAACTGCTCGAGCTCCTGGCCCGAGCCTTCGTCCGGCACGGCGAGGAGGTCGTCTTCCCGCACCCCTCTTTCATCGTCTATCCCTCGATCGTCCAGAGCGTCGGCGGCATCCGGGTGGTCGTGACGTTGAAGGATCACCGGCTCGATCTGGCCACGATGGCTCGGGCCATGACCCCCCTCACCAAGCTCGTCTTCATCGCCAATCCCAACAACCCGACCGGCACCATCATCACCGCCGACGAGGTCGAGAAGTTCCTCGACGAGACCCCGGAGCGGGTCATCATCGTCTTCGACGAGGCCTACGTGGACTTCGCCCACGGGCCCGACTTCCCCGACAGCCTGGGGCATCTGCGGCAGGGGCGGCGAGTGGTGGTGCTTCGGACCTTCTCCAAGGTCGCCAGCCTGGCCGGCCTCCGGGTGGGTTACGCCATCGCCGATCCCGACTGCATCGCGCTTCTCAACCGGATCCGCCAGCCCTTCAACGTCAACTCGATCGCCCAGGTCGCGGCGCTGGCCGCGCTGGAGGACGAGGAGCACTCGCGCGCCAGCATCGCGATGGTCCAGGCCGGCATCAAGACGCTCTACCGCGCGTTCGACGAGCTGGGGATCCACTACGTCCCCACCCGGGCCAACTTCATCTACGTCGAGTTTCCCGACGCCCGGAAGGTCTACCAGCAACTCCTGCGAGTGGGCGTCATCGTGCGCCCCGCCATTTCCTTCGGCGCCGAGCGGGGGCTCCGGATCACGGTCGGCACCCCCGAGGAGAACGCCCGCCTGATCGAGGCGCTCAGGGCTGTGCTCGGCAAGCGGGGCCGGTCGTGAAACCGCGGCGATGTCGCGGGTCGGTGGTCCGATGACCCCGTCGCTCCAGCGGCTCACTATCGTGGGCCTCGGCCTGCTCGGCGGCTCGGTGGCCCGGGCGGCGCGGACGCGGAGGGCGGCGGCCGAAATCGTGGCTGTGGGGCGAACCCCGGGCCCGCTCGCCGCGGCCCGCGCGGCCGGCGTCGTCGACCGCACGACGACGGACCTGGCCGAGGGCGTCGGCGGTGCCGACCTCATCGTCCTCTGTGCGCCGGTCGGCGCACTGCCCGGGCTCGTCCGCGCGGCCTGGCCCCACCTGGCGCCGGGCGCGGTGCTGACCGACGTGGGAAGTGTGAAGGGGGCGGTGGTGGCGGCCGCCGAGGCCTGCCCGTCCCGCGACGGCGTGGTCTTCGTCGGCGGGCATCCGATGTCGGGGTCCGAGCGCTCGGGGTTCGAGGCCGCCCAGGCCGACCTCTTCGTGGGGCGGCTCACCCTGCTGACGCCTACCGCCCGCACGCCGGAGGCCGCCGTCGCCCGCGTCAGCCGTTTCTGGGAGACGCTCGGCAGCCAGGTCCGGCTCCTCTCCGCCGAGGAACACGACCGCGCCGTGGCCGCGGTGAGCCACCTCGTCCACCTGGCGGCGTTCGCCCTCGTCGCCGCCGCCGCCGACGACGCCCTGGCGCTGGCCGGGCCCGGCTTCCAGGACACCACCCGGGTCGCCGCGTCGGCCGAGGCGCTGTGGACCGACATCTTTCGCGGTAACCGGACGCCGCTGCTCGACGCCCTGGCCGACTATCGAGCGCGGCTCGCCGAGTGGGAGGCGCTCATCCGAGACGGGAAGTGGGAGGCGCTCGAGGCCGAGCTGGCGCAGGCGCGGAAGCGCCGGGAGAAGCTCGGCTGAGCCCATGAACGCACTCGTCCACCCCGCCCCCCGCCTGGTCGGCCGCATCACGGTCCCTGGCGACAAGTCCATCTCCCACCGGGCGGCGCTCTTGGGCGCCGTGGCAACGGGGATCACCGAGGTCCACGGGTTTCTGGAGGGGTCCGACTGCCTGGCCACTGTGGCGGCGGTGAGTGCCCTCGGCGCCGAGGTGACGCGGAAGGCGCCCGGCCGCTACCTCATCCGCGGCGCCGGCCTCGACGGGCTCGTCGAGCCGGAGAGCGTCATCGACTGCGGGAACTCGGGGACGACCGCGCGGCTGCTGCTCGGTCTCCTGGCCGGGCAACCGTTCGCCGCTACGCTCACCGGCGACGAGTCGCTGCGGCAGCGACCGATGGACCGCGTCGTCGAGCCGCTGTCCCGGATGGGGGCACGCGTGATCGGCCGGAGCGGCGGGCGCCGGCTGCCCCTGACGATCGCCGGGCGCCGGCCGCTCGACCCCGTTCGTCACGTCTCGGCGGTGGCGAGCGCGCAGGTCAAGTCGGCCGTCCTCCTCGCTGGCCTGTGGGCCTCGGGCCCGGTAAGCGTGGTCGAACCGGGCCCGAGCCGCGACCACACCGAGCGGATGCTGGCCGCCTTCGGGGCCGAGCTGGCGACGGAGGGTCACGTCGTGACGCTGACGCCGGGGCGGCCCCTGCGGGGGACCGGCGTCCGGGTGCCCGGGGACATCTCCTCGGCCGCCTTCTTCCTGGTCGCCGGCGCCCTGGTCCGGGACGGCGAGGTCAGTATCGAAGGCGTCGGCACCAACCCGACCCGGACCGGCGTCCTCGACGTCCTGGCGGCGATGGGCACCGACGTCGGGGCGGCGGCGGCGCCGGGCGAGGGCGAGCCGCTGTCGGATCTGACCGTTCGCCCCAGCCGTCTCCACGGGACGACGATTGCCGGCGGCCTGGTGCCTCGCGCCATCGACGAGCTGCCGGTCCTGGCCGTCGCCGCCGCCTGCGCCGAGGGGGTCACCGAGCTGCGGGACGCCGCCGAGTTACGGGTGAAGGAGTCCGACCGTATCCGCGCGGTCGCTGTCGAGCTGGGCAAGATGGGCGCCGCGGTCGAGGAGCGCCCCGACGGCTTCCGGGTCACCGGCTCCAACGGACGGCCGCTGCGAGGCGCGCGCGTCGCGAGCTGGGGCGACCACCGGCTGGCCATGGCGCTGATCGTGGCCGGGCTGGTCGCCGACGCCCCCACGGTGGTCGAGGGGATCGATTGCATCGCGACCTCGTATCCCGACTTCGTCGCCACGTGCCGGCGGCTCGCTGGAGAGGGTGCCATCGAGGTCATCGGATGACCAGGCATCCCGTGGTGACCATCGATGGGCCGGCCGGCTCCGGCAAGAGCACGGTGGCCCGGCAGCTGGCCCAGCGACTCGGCTACCGCTACGTCCCCAGCGGCGCGATCTACCGCGCCCTCGCCTGGCGCGTCGCCAGCGGAACCCCGCTCGACCAGGTGCTAGCCAGCACCGACATCGAGTTTCGTGGGAGCCCGCTCGACCAGCGCGTCGTCGTCAACGGCCACGACGCGACGGCGGCCCTCCGCGCACCCGGAGTGAGCGATCTCGCCTCGACGCTCTCCCAGCGCCCCGAGGTGCGGGCCTTCGCCGACGCGCTCCAGCGCCGCCTGGCGGCGGCGGGTCCAGTGGTGGTCGAGGGCCGGGACGCCGGCACCGTCGTCTTCCCGGGGGCCGACTGCAAATTCTATCTCGACGCCTCGCTCGAGGTCCGCGCCCGCCGACGGCTGGCCGACCGTCGGGTGCGCGGGGAGCCCGGCGAGCTGGACACGGTCCGGGAGGCGCTGGCCGCCCGCGATACGGCGGACCGCGGCCGGGCGATGGCGCCGCTGGTCAGGACCGAGGAGGCCACCTACATCGACTCCAGCGACATGTCCGTGGACGAGGTGATCGAGCTGATGGCCAAGGAAGTGGAGCGAGTGTGCTCTACGCGCTCGTGAAGCCGGTGGTCTTCGGCCTCCTCCGCCTCGTCTTCGGCTTCCGGACGACGGGCACCGAGCGGGTCCCGGCCCAGGGGGCGGTCATCCTGGCCGCCAACCACGTGAGCTTTCTCGATCCCCCGGTGGTGGGCGCCGGCGCGCCGCGCCCGCTCGACTTCATGGCCAAGGCCGAACTGTTCCGGATCCCGCTCCTCGGCCCCCTGATCCGCGCCCTCAATGCCCATCCGGTGGAGCGGGAGGGGGCGGATGCAGGGGCGCTCCGTCATGCGTTACTCTTGTTGCGCCAGGGGCGGGCGCTCCTCGTCTTCCCCGAAGGCACCCGGGGCACCCCCGGAACGTTGGGGCGGGGCCGGCCCGGCGCCGGCATGCTGGCTGCCCATTCGGAGGCGCCAGTGGTGCCGGTCTACGTCCGGGGCACGGGCGAGGTGCTGCCACGCGGCGCGACCCGGCCGCGCCGGGGCCGGATCACGGTGGTCTACGGAGCCCCGCTCCGGTTCACCCGCAGCCGGGGGAAGCAGCGGTATCAGGAGATCAGCGACCAGATCATGGCGGCCATCGGCCGCCTGAAGGCCGAGGTCGAGCGGGCGCCGGCGCCCGTCACCTCGGTCGTGACCAAGCACGCGGAGAACGCGGCCCGGGGGCCCAGGCCCGCCGGCCAAATTCATTCGACGGGAGGAACGCAGGAATGGAACACGTGAAACCAGAACCCGAGCCCCGCGCCCATGCCCATCCGAGCGCGGGCGGGGGGACCGGAGCTTCGCTCAAGGAGGTGGAAGCCGCGCGGCGAGCTCCGGGCCAGGGCGCGAGCGGGGCCGGCGGCACCGGACCCGGGCAGGACGAGCTGGAGCACCTCTATCGCCAGAGCCTGCAGGATCTGGAAGAGGGGGAGGTCGTCCGGGGGCGCATCGTCGCGGTCAAGGATGCCGAGGTCCTGGTCGACGTCGGGTACAAGAGCGAGGGCACGATCCCGCTCGACGAATTCCAGCGGACCGGCATCGTCCCCCAGGTGGGCGAGGAGATCGAGGTCTACCTGGAGATGAAGGAGGACTCCGAGGGCCTCATCGTCCTCTCCAAGGAGAAGGCAGACAAGATCAAGGTGTGGGACGTCATCACCCGCGCCTACGAGAAGGGGACACCGATCGACGGCAAGGTCGTCGAGGTCGTCAAGGGCGGACTGGCGGTGGACGTCGGGGTGAAGGCGTTCCTGCCCGGCTCCCAGGTCGATCTGCGGCCGGTCAAGAACCTCGCCTCCATGCTGGGCCAGCCGATCCGAGCCCGCGTCATCAAGCTCAACCGCCGGCGCGGCAACGTCGTCCTCTCCCGGCGGGTAGTCCTCGAGGAGGAGCGGGAGGAGAAGCGCAAGCACACCCTGTCCGTTCTCCAGGAGGGCATGGTCCTGACCGGAGTCGTCAAGAACATCACCGAGTACGGGGCCTTCATCGACCTCGGGGGTATCGACGGCCTCCTGCACATCACCGACATGTCCTGGGGCCGGATCACCCACCCCTCGGAGCTGGTCCAGGTCGGCGACAAGATCGAGGTAATGGTGCTCCACTTCGACCGGGAGACGGGCCGGGTCTCGCTCGGTTACAAGCAGAAGGGGCCCGACCCCTGGGAATCGGTCGAGGAGCGCTTCGCCATCGGCAGCCGCCACCACGGCAAGGTGGTGAGCCTCACCAACTACGGCGCCTTCGTCGAGCTGGAGAAGGGCGTGGAGGGTTTGGTCCACGTCTCCGAGATGTCGTGGACCCGGCGCGTCCGCCATCCGTCCAAGCTGGTCAACGTGGGCGACGAGGTCGACGTGATGGTCCTCGACGTCAACAAGGGGCAGAAGCGGATCTCGCTCGGCATGAAGCAGGTCGAGGCCGATCCCTGGGATACCATCGACCAGCGGTATCAGCCCGGCATGCGCGTCCAGGGCAAGGTGCGGAACCTCACCGACTTCGGCGCCTTCGTCGAGCTGGAGCCG
>DASYUM010000071.1:0-6013 GCA_036001225.1 Candidatus Methylomirabilota bacterium
GTGATTGGGGTCATCGGCCGCTGATTACTCCGACACGCTCCTGGGATCATGAAGCGGGAGCCTGGACGCCCCCTCCCCATCTACCGCCTGGTCCGGCCGCCCAGCAGCAGGAGGCCCTCACCGAAGTCCTTGAGCACGGGAAAGCGCCCCTCGGCCACCAGCCGGGTGCCCGCCTCGGGGTCGAAGAAGTTGCCGATGACGACCGGCGGGTCGGGGCTCTGAATGACCACGAGTGGCGCGAGCGCGTATTGCGCGAGGTAGTACTCCTGGACGGCGTCGGGCCGATCCGAGAGATACCCCACGACGCCATGACGCGGAAGCAGCGGCCGCAGGTCGACAAAGCGCGTCAGGTAGTGCGAGACGCGGTCCGGGCCCGCCGACCGGGCGGCCAGGGCCGCCATCTGGACGACGAACTTCCCGCTCGAGAAGAGCGCGAGCGCGACGAGTAGCAGGACGGCCACCCGCGCCCGGCGGGACGCGGCCGCCGTCACGGCAGGGAGACTCGCTCGCCTGACTGCTGGAGGAGCTTGGCCACCAGCGCGGTCCAGCCCGTCTGGTGGCTGGCCCCGATGCCGGCGCCGTTGTCCCCGTGGAAGTACTCGTAGAACGGGATGAGGTCGCGCCAGTGCGGGTCCGTCTGGAGCTTCTCCGTCCCGCCGAAGACGGGCCGGCGGCCGTCCGGCCCGCGCAGGAAGAGTTGGGTCAGCCGCCGTGAGAGCTCGGCCGCCACGTCCCAGAGCGTCATCCGGTGCCCCGACCCGGTCGGAAACTCGACCTTGAGCGCATCGCCGTAGAAGTAGTGGTACTTCTGGAGCGCCTCGATCAGGAGGAAGTTCACCGGGAACCAGATCGGCCCCCGCCAGTTCGAGTTGCCGCCGAACAGGCTGGTGGAAGACTCGGCCGGCTCGTAGTCGACCCGATACGCGGCGCCGTCGACCGTGAAGACATAGGGATGATCCCGGTGACAGCGGGAGAGCGCGCGAATGCCGAACGGCGAGAGGAACTCCGCCTCGTCCAGCAGGTAGGCGAGGATCCGCCGAAGCCGGGGGCCCTTGGCGAGCGTCAGGAGGCGCCGGACCCCGCCGTCGGGGCCGGTGTCGGTCTCGACGTGGGGGGCGAGCTCTGGCCGGTTCTCCAGGAACCACTGCATGCGCCGCTTGAACCCCGGGTGGGCGTCGACCACGCGGGGTTCCAGCGTCTCGACCGCGAAGAGCGGGATCAGCCCCACCAGCGAGCGGAGCCGGAGCGGGTGGGCACCGCCGTCCGGGGTGTGGAGGACGTCGTAGTAGAAGCCGTCCCGCTCGCTCCAGAGCTCGATCCCCTCACCGGCGACGTCGTTGATGGCCCGGGCGATGCTCACGAAGTGCTCGAAGAACTTCGAGGCCACGTCCTCGTAGGCGGAGTCCTCGCGGGCCAGCTCCAGGGCGATGGCGAGCATGTTGAGGCAGTACATCGCCATCCAGGCGGTGCCGTCGGCCTGCTCGATGCGGCCGCCGGTGGGGAGCGGGGCCGAGCGGTCGAAGACGCCGATGTTGTCGAGTCCGAGGAAGCCACCCTGGAAGACGTTGCGGCCCTCGGTGTCCTTCCGGTTGACCCACCAGGTGAAGTTGAGGAGCAGCTTGTGGAAGACGCGCTCGAGGAAGCGCCGGTCGACCCGCCCCCGGACACGGCGCTCGATCTTGTAGACGCGCCAGGCGGCCCAGGCGTGGACCGGGGGATTCACGTCGCTGAAGGCCCACTCGTAGGCCGGAAGCTGGCCATTGGGATGCATGTACCATTCGCGGAGGAGCAGGACGAGCTGATCCTTGGCGAAGGCCGGATCGATGAGCGCGAGCGGGATCGTGTGGAACGCGAGGTCCCACGCGGCGTACCAGGGGTACTCCCACTTGTCCGGCATCGAAAGGATGTCCTCGTTGTAGAGGTGCGTCCATCGATGATTCCGCCCGTGGAGGCGCTCGGGCGGCGGCGGGGAGCCGGCGGGGTCGCCCCGGAGCCAGCGCGCCACGTCCAGGTGGTAGAACTGCTTGGTCCAGAGGAGTCCGGCCAAGGCCTGGCGCATGACGTTCCGGGCGTCCTCGGAGAGATCGGCCGGGATCACCGTGGCGTAGAATTCGTCGGCCTCGCGCTGTCGCGCGGCGAACGTCGCGTCGAACGCGGGGCCGAACGGCGCCGGACCCGGCCGGTCGGTCAGGCGGAGCCGCACGGTGGCCGCGGCCCCCGGCTCCAGCCGGACGGGATACCGCGCGGCCATCTTGGTGCCGGCCGCCACCCGGTTCACCGCCTCCGTCCGGCCGTGCACGACGACATCGTCGATCCCGTCCTTGACGCAGGCGACCTCGTTCTCGCCCCCCCACAGCCGCCGGACGTTCGTCTCGTTCTCAGTGAAGAGCAGCGCCGGCGCCCCCGCGCAGAGGAGCACGCGGCGGCCGTAGGCGGGGTGCACGACCTCGACCGCGAGCCCGCCCTCGACCGGCTCGACGGCTCGGAGGTGCGGCCGCCGCTCGTCGATGCCCCAGGCCCAGGTGTTCCGGAACCACAGGGTCGGTAGGAGCTCCAGCGGCGCCATCTCCGGTCCCCGGTTGATCGCCGTGACCCGCATCAGGATATCCTCGGGGGCGCCCTTGGCATACTCGACCACGACGTCGAAGTAGCGGTCCGCATCGAAGACCCCGGTGTCGATCAGCTCGTACTCGAGCTGTCGGCGGCCCCGGCGCGCGTTCTCGGTGAGGAGCTCCGCATAGGGGAAGGCGGCCTGGGGATACTTGTAGAGGTAGCGCATGTAGGTATGGCACGGGGTGTTGTCGAGGTAGAAGTAGTATTCCTTGACGTCCTCGCCATGGTTTCCCTGGTGGCCGTCCAGCCCGAACAGCCGCTCCTTGAGCCACGGGTCACGGCCGTTCCACAGGGTGAGCGCCAGGCAGATGAGGCCGTGGCGGTCCGAGAGGCCCGCGATTCCGTCCTCGCCCCAGCGGTAGGCCCGGGAGCGGGCGTGCTCGAACGGGAAATACTGCCAGGCGGTGCCGGACGCACTGTAGTCCTCCCGCACCGTCCCCCACTGACGCTCGGCGAGATACGGGCCCCAGCGCCGCCAGTGGGCCCGCCGCGCCTCGGCGTCCTGGAGCCGCCGGCCTTCGGCGGTGGCCGCCGACGGGTCGCTCATCGGAGTCCGCTCCTCGCTCATCTCGGGCGCGGCGCGAAGGTCGTCCTATCGAGCATGGAACGCGGGGATGACCTCGTCGGCGAGCCGGGCCAGCTGCTCGAGCAGGGCCGCCGGCGGCCCGGCCGGCCGCAGGACGAACTTCGTCCCGCCGCGTGCGACGTATCGCTCGATCACCTCCGCCACCGCCTCGGGCGGCCCGACCGCGGTCGCCGCGCGAAGCGTCGCCTCGTCCGCGCGGTCCCGCGGCAGGGAGGGCTCGGCGGCCCGCCACCCGTCTTCCCGGGAGCCGGCGAGCACGAAGGGGATGATCGTCCCGAAGTGGTCGGCCTCGATCTTCCGTCCGGCCGCCTCGGCATACCCCTGGATGCGCTCGACCGCCCGCCCGAAGGCATCGGGGGCGATGAGCGACGCGAGCCAGCCGTCGCCGAGCCGCCCGGTGCGCCGGAGCGCCGCTTCCGTCGTGCCGCCGACCCAGAGCGGCGGGGGCGTCTGGATCGGCCTGGGCTGGAGCCGGACGCGGTCGAGGGTGAAGTACGAGCCGCGGTAGGTCACCTCGTCCTCGAGCCAGAGCCGCCGGATCAGCTCGATGGCCTCGTCGGTTCGGGCGCCGCGCGCCTCGCGGGGGACGCCGGCCGCCTCCCACTCCCGCCGCTGGTCGAGTCCCACGCCGACCGCCGGGAAAACCCGCCCGTTCGAGACCACGTCCAGCGTCGCCAGCGCCTTGGCGGCCACGATCGGGCTCCGGAACGGCAGCACCAGGACGGCCGTCCCGAACTTGAGGCGGCGAGTCCGCCCGGCCACGGCGGCGAGGGCGGTGAGCGGCTCGAGCGACGCGGCCAGCAGCCGGTCCGAGAGCCAGAGGGAGTCGATGGCGGTGGTCTCGCAGAGCTCGGTGAGGCGCCACAGGAGGTCGTGCGCCGCGGCCCCATCGGGCCACGGCCCGGGCATCACCCCGATGCGGATCTTGGCGGGACCGAGCACGGCGCCCATGCTAACACGCGTCAGTAGTCCTGGGGGGGAGCGGCGGCGCTCCTCCCCCAGACCCCCCCACCGCATTCATCAGGAGCGGGGACGCGAGAGCCACGGGGTGGCGGCCCATCAGTAGTCCTTGGGGTCGAGGGCGTCCCGCAGGCCGTCGCCCGCGAGGTTAAAGGACAGGGTGAGGACGAAGATGGCCAGGCCCGGCCACCAGGCCATCCAGGGCGCGGTCTCCAGGAACTGCTGGGCCGTGTTGAGCATGGTGCCCCAGCTCGGCGCGGGCGGCTGTACCCCGAGACCGAGGAACGAGAGGATCGCCTCGCCGATGATCGCGGTGGGAATGGAGACCGTGGCCTGCACCAGGAGGGAGCTCACGATGTTGGGGAGGATGTGCCAGGCCATCACGCGCCCGTCGCCGGCCCCGAGCGCGCGCGCGCCCTGCACGTAGTCCTCCTCGCGCGTGCCCAGCACCAGCCCCCGGGTCAGGCGGATGAAAGTCGGCGTCGCGCCGAGACCGATGGCCAGGGTGGCGTTGGTGAGGGATGGGCCGAGGATGGTGACGAGGCCGATGGCCAGGATCAGAAACGGGAAGGCCAGCCAGGCGTCCGTGAGCCGCATGAGGACCTGATCGACGCCGCCCCGGTAATAGCCCGAGACCAGACCGGCCGGCACCCCGAGGGCCATCGCCAGCAGGATCGAGAGCACGCCGGCTCGCATCGAGATGCGCGCCCCCCACATCACGCGCGAGAGGTTGTCCCGCCCGAGGTCGTCCGTTCCGAAGGGATGCGCCCAGCTCGGCGCTTTCCGGATCTGGCTCCACTCGGTCTGAATGGGATCCGCCGGGGCGATCCACGGCGCCCCCACCGCCATCACCACGAATCCCAGCACCACGATGGCGCCGGCCAGCGCCGGCGGGCGCCCGGCGAGACGCCGCCAGCCGCGGTCGAGGCGGCCGCGCCGCTTCGGGCCGGCGAACACGGTGGCGGAGGAACCGCTTTCACGCCCCGTCATGGTCGCCGAGCGCCCGACGGCCCCGGAGGGGCTCCGTCCGGTGATCTCAGCCATTTCCGCGAGAGCCCGGGACCCGGATGCGGGGGTTCACCAGGGAATAGGCCAGGTCGACCAGCAGGTTGATCACCACGTAGGCGCTCGCCGTGATCAGCACCACGCCCTGCACCAGCGGGTAGTCGCGGGTGAAGACGGCCTCCACGATCAGGCGGCCGAAGCCGGGGACGACGAAGATCTGCTCGGTGACCACGGCTCCGCTGATGAGGGCCCCGAGCTGGAGGCCGAAGATCGTGATCACCGGGATGAGGCCGTTCCGGATCGCGTGACGGAGGACCACCGCCCGCGGCGGGAGCCCTTTGCTCCGGGCGGTGCGGATGTAATCGGCGCTCAGCACTTCGATCATGCTGTTGCGGGTCTGGCGCATGAGCACGGCGGCCAGCGCCGCGCCCAGCACGAAGGCGGGCATGATCATGCGCTGGGTGTTTCCCACCGGATCCTGGGCGAGCGGCACGAAGCCCGAGGCGGGCAGCCAGCCCAGACGCACGGACACCAGCAGGATGAGCATGATGCCGAGCCAGAAGTTCGGAACCGACACCCCGCACAGCGAGACGCCGCTGGCCAGGTAATCCCAGACGGTGTTCCGCCGCACGGCGGCCAGGACCCCGGCCGGGATCGCGATCAGGAGCGCGACGACCAGGGCGTAGCCGGCGAGCTGCAGGGTGATGGGGAGCTTCACCGCCACGATGCGGACCACCGACTCTCGCGTGCGAATCGACTCGCCCAGGTCGCCACGAAGCGTGAGCCCGATCCAGCGCGCGTACTGCAGGGGGATCGGGTCTTTCAGCCCGTATTTCTCCCGGATCTCCT
>DASYUM010000072.1:0-8966 GCA_036001225.1 Candidatus Methylomirabilota bacterium
GGGGCGTCGCCCCCCTCCGAGGCCTCCCCCCTGGATTGCGCGGGCAAAGCCCGCGCGCGGAGTGCTTCGGACCGGGACCCGGGGACGCGCTGGCGTCAGCGGTGTCTTCGCGGCATGTCCTTCTCCTCACGGGTTCACGACCGGTGATCACCCGGCCGTTCGGCCAGACGGGGGTGTCCGTGGCCGTCGTCGGCCAGGGCACCTGGCGGATGGGCGAGGATCGGCGCGCGTTCCGCGACGAGGTCGCCGCCCTCCGGCTGGGGATCGAGCTCGGCCTCACCCACATCGACACCGCCGAGATGTACGGGGACGGCGGGGCCGAAGGGGTCGTGGCCGAGGCGGTGGCCGGGCAGCGGGACCGCGTGTTCGTCACAACCAAGGTGCTGCCCTCCAACGCCTCCTACGCCGGGACCCTCCGCGCCTGCGAGGCCTCGCTGCGCCGCCTTCGAACCGAGTACGTGGACCTCTACCTGCTCCACTGGTGGAGCGGGGCTCATCCGATCGCGGAGACGATGCGCGCGATGGAGGAGCTGGTCGGCCGCGGGCTCACGCGCTTCGTCGGGGTGAGCAACTTCGATGTCCCGCAGCTGGACGCGGCCCAGGCGGCGCTCGGTCGCGAGCGGCTGGCCGGCAACCAGGTCCTCTATCACCTCCGAGACCGGGGCATCGAGCGGGCGGTCCTGCCACACTGCGAGCGGGCCCGGATCGCCGTCGTCGGCTACACGCCGCTGGCGCGGGGCGGCTTCCTGCGGGGCGCGGTGGCCGAGATCGCTCGCCGCCACGGACGCCCGCCGCGGCAGGTCGCGCTCAACTTCCTCACGCGCCGCCCGGGGCTGTTCACGATTCCCAAGGCCAGCCGCCCCGAGCACGTCCGCGAGAACGCGGGCGCGCTCGACTTCACGCTGGCGCCGAAGGACGTGGCCGCCATCGACGCGGCGTTCAAGGCCTAGCCGCGGCGTGAACTCCGATCTCGCCTACGCCCGCCAGCTGGACGCCGAGGACGAGCTGGCCCGGTTCCGGCACGAGTTCCTCTTCGACGATCCGAGGAGATGCAGGTGATCGGGGACTTCCGCGAGCCCGACAACCTCCGCTTCGGCCTGGCGCCGCTCTACACGTCGTACGCCGAGATCCACGAGGCGATGCGGCGGCTCCAGGTGATCGTGACCGAGCGCCGCTACGAGAAGTATTCGACCGATCGCAGCGCGGTGACCTGAGGGTTCCCGTCACCCGGCTCCGGGAGGTGCCATGACCTCGCCACGCAATCGCCAGATCCGTCTGGCCGGCCGCCCGGTGGGGATGCCCGAGCCGAGCGACTTCTGGCTCGTCGAGTCGCCCGTCCCCGAGCCGGGGCCGGGCCAATTCCTGGTTCGCGCCCGCTACCTCTCGCTCGACCCCTACATGCGCGGCCGGATGTCCGACGCGCCCTCCTACGCGCGGCCGGTCGAGGTCGGCGAGGTCATGGTGGGCGGGGTCGTCGGGGACGTGGTCCGCTCGAACCACCCCGACTTCGCGGTCGGCGACGTCGTCGAAGAACGGCTGGGCTGGCAGGAGTACGCGGTGTCGAGCGGTCGGGAGGCCCGCAAGGTCGATCCCGCGCTGGCCCCGATCTCGACCGCGCTCGGCGTCCTCGGCATGCCGGGCCTCACCGCCTACTTCGGCCTGCTCGAGGTCGGCCAGCCCAAGCCGGGCGAAACCGTGGTCGTCTCGGCGGCGTCGGGCGCGGTCGGGGCGGTCGTCGGGCAGATCGCCCGGATCGCCGGCTGCCGGGTGGTCGGCCTCGCCGGCTCACCGGAGAAGGTCGCCTACATCGTGGAGGAGCTCGGCTTCGACGCCGGGATCGACTACAAGAAAGCCGGCGGCCTCGACGCCGCGCTGGCCGAGGCGTGCCCGCGCGGCATCGACGTCTACTTCGACAACGTGGGTGGCCCGATCACCGAGGCGGTCTCCCGCCGCGTCAACCCCTTCGCGCGCTTTGCCATCTGCGGCCTCATCTCCCAGTACAACCTGGAGAAGCCGGAGCTGGCGCCCCGGAACGAGCGGTTCGTCCTCGTGAACCGCGTGCGCATCCAGGGCTTCATCGTCGCCGACTTCTATGCCCGGCGGGAGCCCGCGCTCCGCCAGCTCGCCGCGTGGGTGCGGCAGGGCACGCTGCGCTACCGGGAAGACGTCGTGGACGGGCTGGAGAACGCGCCGGCCGCCTTCATCGGCATGCTCCAGGGGAAGAACCTCGGCAAGCAGCTCGTCCGGCTGGTGCCCGACCGGGCCTGAACGGCGGGAAAGGAGACCTCGACATGGAGGAGGAGACGGTCACCACGCCCTCGGGCCTCCGCTACCTGGATCTCGTGGTGGGGACCGGCCCGAGTCCGGCCGCCGGCGACCAGGTGGAGGTGCACTACACCGGCTGGCTCGAGAGCGGCACCAAGTTCGACAGCTCGGTGGATCGCCGGGAGCCGTTCGCGTTCCCGCTCGGCGCGGGTCGCGTCATCCGGGGCTGGGACGAAGGGGTGGCGACGATGAACGTCGGCGGCAAGCGCCGGCTCATCATCCCGCCGCATCTCGGCTACGGCGACCGGGGAGCGGGGCGGGTGATCCCCCCGGGCGCCACGCTGGTCTTCGAGGTGGAGCTCTTGCGGATCAACCCGCGCTGAGCGACGCCCGGTCAGGCGCGCCGGCGCGCGTGGAGCGCTAAACGCCGACCGCCTGCTCGACGCCGCCGGTGCGGGCCAACTGGCCCGCGGTGGGCTCCGCTCAGCAGAACCACGGCTCGGTGAGCCGCGGGGGCCGCGCGCGGGCCGGATCCGGCGCTGGCGGGGATGCCCCCGCGGGCCGACCGGCCACCTGGTCGGCGAGGGCCCGGATCCGGTAGAAGGTCACCGCGGCGTCCTCCCCGCGCTCGGCCGCCTCGGCGACCAGGGCGGCCACCGACGCCGGCAGGGTTTCCATCCGCGGGTCGGGGTGCGTCCACCGATAGTAGAAGTCCGCCTCGACCAGCTCCCCCAGATAGGGCCGCAGCGCCGCGCTGTCCAGGAGCAGCGACCCCGGCGGGACCAGCAGCCGGATCGAATACTGGACCGGGTCCACGTGGTCGATGAGTCCCTCGCGCTCGACGAAGGCGAGCATCTCCCGGTAGTCGTCGAGCGTCGTCCACGGCGTGAACGCCACCCACGTCGGTCGCAGTGCGATGCCGGCCGCCCGCACCACGCCGAGCGCGGCGCCGATGTCGGCCCGGGTGTGCCCCTTGTCGAGGTGGCCGAGGACCGTGTCGCTGAGCGACTCGGCGGCGGTGACGATGAACAGGCACCCGAGGGCCGCCAGCTCGGGCAGGTGCCGCTGCTCGCGCAGGAGGTGCTCGACCTGGGCGGTGAAGTCGAAGGTCAGCGTGGGAAACGCGGCGTGGACGGCCCGGGCGACGGCGAGCGCGTGGCCGGGGCCGTTGAGGAAGTCGGGGTCGCCGAAGGTGACGTGGGTCGCGCCCGCCTCCACCAGCTGGCGGACGTCGGCCACGACGACGTCACGGGGCACGACGAAGAACCGCCCGCCGTAGACCGGCGGGATGGGGCAGTGGCGGCAGCGATGCTTGCAACCCCGGCTCGCCTCCACGTAGCCGGCGAGCTCGAGCCGGCCGTCGCGCTCGAGGCGCGCGTACTTCTTGAGCGACGGCAGGTGCGCCCGACTCGGAACCGGAAAGACGAGCTTGCCGAGATGGAGGCGGTGCCCGCCCGGCCGCGCCTCGCCCGTCTCCAGCCGGCGGCACAGCTCGACGAGCTGGCTCTCCACCTCGCCGCCGAGCACCGAGTCGGCCCCGTGGGCGAGGAGGTGGTCGGCATTGAGGGTAGCGTACAGCCCGTAGAAAGCGATGTGGCAGTCGGGGTTGGCCGCGCGGACCCGCTCCGCCACCATGACCCCGAGCCGAAGCGCGGTGTGCATGGGCACCGAGATCGCGACCAGGCGCGCCCGGGCCGCCTTCTCGGCGTCGAAGGGCTCGACGCCGACGTCCAGCACGGCCGGAGCGTAGCCCTGCGCCTCGAGAAACGCGGCGGGCCAGGCCACGGCCAGCGGCTGGTGGCCCAGCTCGTAGCAGGCGATCAGAAGGACGGCGCCCGGCTCGCGCATCCTCCCTAGTGTAGCGCCGGATCCACGGCGTTCCCATCCTCGGGCTCCGGCGGCGCCGGCGGGGGCGGCGAGGGCACCAGCTGGTGAAAGAGACTCGACTCGCGCTTGTAGAAGCCTTCGGTGTGGAAGGAGTCGGCCAGACGCAGGTGCTGATAGTCGAGGTGGTGGCAGAGCTCGTGGAGGAGCGTGCGGAGAAAGGTGCGGAAGGCCACCACCCGCCGTTGCCGGGCGGTCCGCATCCACAGCGTCACCTTGGCCGGCCGGCCGCGCTCGGCGGTCGTGTAGAGGCCCTGCAGCTCGCCCCAGTGACCGTGGGGCCGGGCGGCCAGGACCTCGAGCCGGCAGGGCGGGACGCCGAAGGCGTCGGTCATCCCGGTGAACAGGCGCTGGGCGCCCTCCTGGACCGCGGCCCGGTCCTCGGCGGTGAGGGCGGCGGCCAGCGCGCCGACCAGCGGGTGGAGCGCGCGGGGCTGAGGGAGGCGAAGGCTGGTGACCTCGTCGCTCTGGCGATAGATCCGCTGCTGGGCTCGGGTCAGGCGGTCGTAATAGGAGAAGGGCACCTACCGGCCGCCGGCCACCGGGCTCCACCGGGCGGCCCGCGCGTGCTCGTCGATGGCCAGGCTGACCAGGGCGCCAGCGAGGAGCTGCGCGGCGGCGACGGCGAAGGCGACGCCGTAGCCCCCGGTCAGCTCGAACAGGAGCCCCCCGAGCCACGACCCGCCGGCGCCGCCGGCCTGGTGGACGAGGAAAATCAGCCCGAAGATCGAGCCGACCGAGAAGCGACCGAAGATGTCGGCGGTGAGGGCCGAGGTCATGGCCAGGCTGCCCGACATGCTGGCGCCACCCAGGAGGGCCACCGCCAGCAACGCGCCCGGGCTGTCGTGGACGAGGAAGAGCCCGGCCAGCAGCAGCGCGCGGGTGGCATAGAGCCAGGCCAGGACGGGCCGCCGGCCGATCCGGTCGCCGATGGCGCCCAGGAGCATCGCGCAGGCCATGCTCGAGGCCCCGAGCAGGCCGAGGGCCCACGAGGCCAGCATCGGGGAATAGCCGTGATCGGTCAGCATCGGGATGCCGTGGGCGGCCAGCAGGCTCATCGAGAAGCCACAGGTGAACATCCCGCCGGAGAGCTGCCAGAAGGGAAGTGTCTGGAGCGCCCGGGCGACGCCGGTCCGCTCCGGGGCGCTGCCGGCGCCCCCGGGCGGCAGCGGCGGCCCGCCGTCCGGCGCGAGCCCCATCGCCTCCGGCGACTCCCGGACGACCCACAGGAGCAGGGGCACGATGACGACCAGCAAGACGAGGGCGACGACGGCGTACGTCGTCCGCCAGCCGATGGTGAGGATGAGCCACATGGAGACCGGGACGAGCAGGCTCATGCCGGCCATGGAGGCGCCACCGAGCACGGAGAGCGCGGTCGCCCGCCGGCGGACGAACCAGCGGGAGAGGACGGCCGAGCCGACGACGTGCCCGGTCGCGGCCAGCCCGAGCGCCACGCCGACCCCGTAGACGAGGCCGAACTGCCAGAGTCGGGTTACCTGGCCGGTCGCCGCCACCGCGCCGGCCAGGACGAGGGTGCCGGCCAGGCCGACCGGCCGGGCGCCGAAGCGATCGACCAGGCGGCCGAGCAACGGCATGAAGGCGCCGTAGAGGAAGAGGCTCAGCGAGACGACCAGCGAGAAGCCGGCGCGGTCGGTGCCGAGATCGGCCACGATCGGCTTGAGGAACGGGCCGACCGTGAAGCGGATCCCGGTCGAGAGGAAGACGATGACCGCGAAGGCGAGGGCCACCCACCAGCCGTAGAACACGCGGGACTGCACGCCGCTCCTCTTCGGCACCGGCCCCGACCTAGCCCGGCGCGGGATCGACGCGGACCAGCACGACGCGGCCTTTGCCGAACGGGGCCTCCGCGAGCCGGTGGACGCCGGGCTCGTCGAAGATCGGCTCGTCGCCGTCGACCAGCGCGTAGCGGGGCTCGGGGACCGTCTTCCGGGAGGCCAGCAGGGCGGCCGTATCGCTGAACAGCATGACGGGACGCGGCAGGTAGAAGGCGGCCAGCAGACTCTCGCCTTTGAGCAGCGACAGCACCGGCAGATCGGCAGGGACGATGGCCGAGACCCGGGCGCCGAAGCTGCGAATCGGAAAGCGCATCTCGTACTGCGGCGCCCGTACGACCGCCACCGTGAGCAGCACCGCGGCCTGGATCGCCGTCACCAGCGCGAAGGCCAGCGCGGGCCGGCGTCGGCGCCAGGTCCAGCCGACGGCGACGGCGCCGGCGAGCAGCAGAGCGACCACGCCCGCGAGCTGGCGGGGGTCCTGGGGGACCAGGGTATCCACGTGGCCCCGCGACGTGTACCGCTCGAGGACGGGGTACGGGACGATCGCGAGGCCGACGGCGAGGAGGGCGGCGATGGCGCTCAGGCCGACGAGCGGGATCCCGACGAGCCGGGCGGAGGCCCGGCCGGCGAGCGTGCGGTCCCACAGCCAGCCGACCAGGAGGGCGGCCGCCGGGTAGAGCGGGAGCAGGTAGATCCCCCGCTTGCTCGCGGAGAGGCTCAGGAACACGAAGCCGGTGACGAACCAGGCCAGGGGGAAGAGGACCGGATGCCGCGCGGACCCGGCCGGCCCGTCCCCGGCCGGGGGGTCCCCGGCCGGGGGGTCCCCGGCCCGGCCCGCCGGCTCGCTCGCCTGGTGCCGCACCCGCCACCCGAGCCCGACCGCCGCCGGCAGGAAGAGCACCCACGGAAAGAAGCCGGACACGATGAAGCCGAGGTAGTAGTACCAGGGCTCCACGTGGACCCACCGCGAGGCGTACCGCATGACGTGCTGCTGGACGAGGGTTTCGTAGACGTAGCCGCGGCCGTTCTGGGCGACGGCCGGCGCGTACCAGGCGAGGACGACGGCCAGGAAGATGGCGAACCCCGACGCCAGGTGAAGGCGCCGGGGGAGCGTGCGGAGGGGCGCGGTCAGGAGCCCGTAGGTGGTGACGGCCATGAGGGGCAGCAGCAGGCCGAGCAATCCCTTGCTCAACACGGCGAGCCCCATGGCCGCATACGCGATCGCCACCCAGACCCCCCGGCGGCGCCCGGTCGTGGCGAAGGAGCGCCAGAAGCCGAGGCAGGCGACGGTCACGAACGTGGTCAGGAACTGGTCCGGGTGCCCCTGCCGGGCGTACCAGAAGAAGAGGTTGGCGGTGGCCAGGATGCAGGCCGACAGAAGCCCGGCCCGCGGCCCGAAGAGGTCGGCGCCGAGGCGGTAGACCACCAGCAGTCCCGCGATGGCGGCGAGGGCCGCCGGAAGGCGGGCCGTCAGCTCGTCGATCTCTCCCCCGCCGAGCCACCCGAAGGCCGCCGTCACCCAGAAATAGAGCGGCGGCTTGTCGGGATACAGCACCCCGAACAGGTGAGGGACGAGGAGCGAGCTCGAGCCGTGAACCATCTCGCGCGCCACCAGGGCGTACTTGACCTCGAGCGGACTCCGCAGGATCTCCACTCCGAGGCCAGGGAGATAGAGGGCCAGCCCCAGCCCGAGGATCAGCGCCACCGCCCAGCCCCGTGGTCCGCTCGCCCGGCGAGGACGCCGGGACGTGACGGTCATCGGCTCCGCACTACAGCGCCGCCGCCACTGCATCCCCCACCACCGCCGTCGTGGCATCGCCGCCGAGGTCGGGCGTGAGCGGGCGGCCCGCCCCGAGGACGGTCACGACGGCGGTCTCGACCAGGCGGGCGGCATCGCCCGCCGCCGGGTCGCGGTGACGCTGCCCGAGCCACTCCAGGAGCAGCGCGGCCGAGAGGATCGTCGCGAGCGGATTGGCGATGCCCTTGCCCGCGATGTCGGGGGCGGTCCCGTGCGACGGCTGAAAGAGCGCGTAGTCGTCCCCGATGTCGCCGGAGGGCGCCAGTCCGAGGCCGCCCACGGTGGCGGCGGCCAGGTCGGACAGGATGTCGCCGAACATGTTCTCGGTGACGATGACGTCGTAGCGGGCGGGCGCCTGGACGAGGTAGGCGGCCATGGCGTCCACGTAGGCGTGGGTCGCCTCGACCTCCGGGTAATCCGTCGCCACCTGGTCGAACACTTCGCGGAAGAAGGCGTAGCTCTTGAGCACGTTGGCCTTGTCCACGCACGTCACCCGGTGGCGGCTGTCCAGCGGGGCGCCCGGGCGGCGCCGGGCCAGTTCGAAGGCCTGGCGGCAGATGCGGGCCGCACCGGATCGCGTGATCACGAGCGTGTCGGTCGCCGCCTGGTCGCCGACCCGAACGCCGGCGCCGCGCGAGGCGTAGAGACCCTCGGTGTTCTCGCGCAGGATGACGTAGTCGATTCGCTCGCCCTCGGCGAGTCGCAGCGGGCTCGGGACGCCGGGGTAGAGCTTGATCGGGCGGAGGCCGACGTAGAGGTCGAGGGTCGTGCGGAGGGTGAGCTGGGGGGCGATCTCGGTGCCGTCGGGGAAGCGGACGTCGGGCAGGCCGGCGGAACCGAACAGGATGGCGTCGGCGGTCTGGCACACCTCGAGGGTCTCGCGGGGGAGGTCGGTGCCGGTCCGCTGGTAGCAGCGGGCGCCGGCCTCGACCGCCTGAAAGTCGAAGGCGAGCCCGGGCGGCGTCGCGACGGCCTGGAGAACCTTGATCGCTTCGGCGATGACCTCGGGGCCGATCCCGTCCCCCGGGATGACCGCGATGCGATAGCTACCCACGCTTCACCGTGGCCGAGAAGCGAGCCGCCCTAGGACGCAGGGAGGAGGCGCGCCGAGGCGTATGCCGCGCCAGCGAGCCTCCGGACGTCGCGGGGCTGGGGCCCCGCCGTCCGGGGCGAGCCCCCCGAAGCTGAGGGCCGCCGAGGACCGCGGACGACGCCAGACGAAG
>DASYUM010000073.1:0-4922 GCA_036001225.1 Candidatus Methylomirabilota bacterium
GCGCCGGCGACAGGACCCGCAGCACCGAGCGAGCTACTTCACGAAGGAGTGGTTGACCAGATCCTTCGCCGTCACGCCCTTGGGCTGGAGCTTCCCGAAGCTCTGCCAGATCTCGATCGCGTTGTTCACGACCTTGTAGATGTCGCCCGGCTTCTGCGGCGTCCCGAAGAACTTGGCGTTCCCTTCCTTGTTGTAGAACCTGACGCCGCTCAGGGTCTCGGCGAAGACCTTGGGGTCCTTCAGCCAGTCGCCCAGCCCCTTGGACATGATCTCGAGCGACTCCTTGTCGTTCTTCTCGTAGTAGGCCACCGCCTTGTTCCAGGCGTTGACCATCCCCTGGATCTCCTTGCCGCGCTTGGCGATCACGTCGCGGGGGAAGATCGCCACGTCGGTGATGAGGCCGGGCGTCTTGGACGAATCCACCAGGATGTGGCCGTGGGGCGCGTTCTTGCTCTTGGTCAGCCAGGGCTCCCAGGTCACCGCCGCGTCCACCTTCTCGGCCACGAAGGCCGCCCCCGCGTCGCCCTGCTTCATGTTGACGACGTCGAGGTCCTTCTGGCTCATCCCGTTTTGGCGCAGCAGGACGTTGAGGAAGAACTGGGAGACCGAGCCCTCGTTGACGGCGACCTTCTTCCCCTTCAGGTCCTTGATGGACTTGATCTCCTTGCGGGCCACGATGCCGTCGCCCCCGGCCGAGTCGTCGAGGGCGAGGACGTACTGGTACTCCTTGCCGGTCTTCAGGTAGAGGACCATGGTGTCGACCGTCGAGACGACGCCGTGGAGGCGCCCCGCGGCCAGGGCGGCGAACCCCTCCTTGGGGTCCTCGATGTTGACGAGATCGACGTCGACCTTCTCCTCCTTGAAATAGCCCTTCTCCTTGGCGATGAAGAGCGGGCCGTACCCTACCCAGATCGAGTAGCGGATCTTGAGGGGCTCGGCGGCCGCGCCCTGGGCGAGGAGGAGCCCGGCCAGCACCACGCCGACCAACGTCCCGATCGCGAGTCGCTTCATACAGGCCTCCCTCTGTGGTGGGTGGAGACTGTGGACACCCGGCCGGCGCCGGTCAGCGCGCCGACGACCTCAACCGGCTCAAGCCCAGGAGTTCGTTGGCGTGGCGCAGAGCCGCCACCAGCGCGCCGATGTCCTCGCTCGTGGTGTAGACCGCGAAGCTGGCCCGGGTGGTGCCGACCACGCCCAGCCGCCGCACGAGGGGCTGGGCACAGTGATGGCCGGCCCGCACGGCGACCCCGTCGGCGTCGAGCGCGGCCGCCAGATCGTGGGGGTGCACGCCGGGCAGGTTGAAGGACACCACGCCGACGCGGGCGGCGGTGTCCCGGGGGCCATAGAGCTGCAGGTCCTCGACCTCGGCCAGCCGGGCCAGCGCCTCCCCGAGAAGTGCCGTCTCATGGGCAACGATGGTGTCGCGGCCCAACCTCTCGATGTACTCGACCGCGGCGCCCAGGCCCACCGCGCTCCCGATGGGCGGGGTCCCCGGCTCGAAGCGCCACGGCAGATCGTTCCAGGTGACCCGGTCGAGCCAGACCTCCTTGATGATCTCGCTGCCCCCGAAGGCCGGCTCCAGCGGCTCGAGCACTTCCCGCCGCCCGTAGAGGACGCCGATGCCGGTCGGAGCGCCCATCTTGTGACCCGAGAAGGCGTAGAAGTCCACGCCGAGCGCCGCCACGTCCACCGGCAGGTGGGGCACCGCCTGCGCGCCGTCGACGAGCACGCGGGCCCCGGCCGCCTGCGCCCGCTTGACGATATCGGCCACCGGGTTCACGGTGCCGAGGACGTTGGAGGCATGGGTGAGCGCGACCAGCCGCGTCCGCCGCCCGAGCAGGCGGTCGAAGGCCTCGAGGTCCAGGCGCCCGTCCTCGGTGACCGGGACGTATTGGAGGCGGAGCCGGCGCTCGCGGGCGAGGAGGAGCCAGGGGACGAGATTCGAGTGATGCTCCATCTCGGTCAACAGGATCTCGTCGCCCTCGACGAGGGCGCGGCCGGCCCAGGTGTGAGCGACCAGGTTGATCGCCTCCGTCGTCCCCTTGGTGAAAATGATCTCCTCCCGGTGGCGCGCCCCGATGAAGCCCTGGACCCGGTCGCGGGCCGCCTCGAAGAGCTCGGTCGCCTCCTCCCCGAGGGTGTGGATCGAGCGGTGGACGTTCGCGTTGGAGCGCTCGTAGTAGGCGCGGAGCGCATCGAGGACGAGCCGCGGCTTCTGGGCGGTTGCCGCCGAGTCGAGGTAGACGAGCGGCCGGCCGCCGATCGTCCGGCTCAGGATCGGGAAGTCGGCCCTCACGCGTTCGCCAAGAGTCATGAGCGTGCCGGCACGGCGTTCAGCGCCGTGCGCAAGACATCCAGCGGCAGCGTCACACACCGCAGCCGCGAGGGGCGGATCTCGGCCTGGAGCGCGGCCAGCAGCGCGTCGCGGTCCACCTGCAAGGCCTCGCCCAGCGGCCGGCCCTCGACCATTTCGGCCAGGAGGTCGGCCGAGGCCAGCGCGATGGCGCAGGCATCCCCCCGGTAGCGGACCGCCTCGACCTCGGGGCCGGCGCCGCTGTCGAGACGGACCTCGACACGGATCCGATCACCGCAGAGCGGATTGACGTCTTCGTGGGCGGCATCCGGCTCGGGCAACTCGCCGAAATAGCGGGGGTGCTTGAAGCGGTCGAGGATGATGTCGCTGTAGAGCCGACCCACGTGGTCACCGTAACACACGGGGTCGGTTCGGGCAACTCGCGAGCGGACTTACACGGCACTCCGCCGGCGTGCCGCCCGCCGAGGCGCTACTCCGGGACGGCGCCGCGCTCCTGGCCCGCCCGGTACGGCGGAAAGCGGAAGGCCATGTCGCGCCCGAGGAGTCCCCCATGACCGTAGGCGGCCAGGTGGGGCGCGTCGATCGGCTCGCCGGCCAGGAGCCGGGGCAGCAGGAGATCGAAGAGCGTGGCCTGGGAGAACATGCCGCAGGCCGGCATGCCGACGATCGGCGTCTCACCGATCATCGCCAGCCAGAGGAGGCTACCGGGATGCGCGGGGACCCCGCGGCGCAGGAAGCGTCCGCCCAGGCGCTCGATGGCCGCGAAGACGGGGTCCAGCGGGTCGAGCGCGTTGGCCCCGGCGGCCACGACCGCATCGGCCCCCTCGGCCAGGTCCCGATCGAGCACCGCGGCGATGGCGCCGGTCTCTTCGGCGACGAAGTCCAGGCGGGTGAGCAGGGTCCCGAACCAGGTGAGCTTCTCCCGGAGCGCGGCCTCGAACCGAGCCCGGGTCTTGGCATCGAGGTTGGCTCCGGCCACCGCCGCGACGCGGACCGGTCGGAACCCCCGGACCACCACCAGGCCGCCGCTCGCCCGGCAGCGTGTCTCGGCCTCGCGCACCACCGCCTCCGGGATCACGAGCGGGGTCACCTTCGCCCTGGCCACCACCTCGCCGGCGTCCACCACCTGGCCGTCGTACAGCGTATAGACCGAGATGCCCTCGAGCGCGTTGACGGCGGCCAGGGCCTCCACGCCGACCCGGACCAGGCCCCGCCGCTCGGCCACCAGCGCCCACTGGCCGCCGGCGGCGTCCCGGATCCGCATTCCTTCGCCCGCGACCACCGCCGCCAGCCGCTCGCCGGCCGGGTCCTCGTGGAGGTCCCCGGGTTCCATCTCGAGCAGGTGGACCTCGGTGCCGGCCACTTCGACGAGCCGCCGGGCGCCGGCGGGATCGAGCACGGTGCCCTTGCGGAGCGCGAGCTTCCCGTTCGCGTCGCGGACGTCGTGGCAGAGGACCCACCCGGCCAGCCGCTCGGCGCCAACCTGCCCGGGGACGACAGCGTGGGCCTTCATGCGCCGCCGCCCTTCGCAAGCCCGAGCGGCCGACCCGAGGCGCCGTAGCGAGCCGCGACGATCTCGGCCAGGATGGCCAGCGCGATCTCCGGAGCCGAGCGGGCGCCGAGATCGAGGCCGATCGGGACCCGCAGTCGTGTGAGCTGCGCGTCCGGCACGCCTTCCTCGCGGAGGAGCTTCAGGATCGCCTCGCCGCGCCGCCGGCTGCCCAGCATTCCGACGTAGCCGGCGGGCGCCGCCAGCACGTGACGGAGGACCGGCAGGTCGTACTTGTAGTCGTGGGCGACCAGCACGACGGCCGTCGAGGGCAAGAGCGGCACCCGCCGCGTCACCTCGGAGGGAATGCCGACCACCAACTCGTCGGCGTCCGGGAAGCGCTCGCGCGTCGCCAGCCGCGGGCGACCGTCCACGACGACGGTGCGGAACTCGAGCGCCCGGGCGAGGGTGACCAGCGGCATCGCCACGTGACCGGCCCCGACCACTAGAAGGGTCGGCGCCGGCATGTGGACCTCGATGAAGCAGCGGACCCGACCGGCGACCTCGACCGTCCGGGAGGCGCCGCTCGCGAAGCCCTCGGCGGCGAGGCCGGCCGCGGCCTCGTCGAGCGTGCGGTCCCCGAGGCTGCCGACATGACGCCCGTCGTCGAGGACCAGGAGCTTGGCGCCAGCCGCGGGCGGATCCATCCGGGTCACCAGGGCCCCCGCCCGACCGCTCGCCACGTGGGCTCGCAGCGTCTCGTAGAGCGGGAGGGCCCCTTCTCGGGTTCCCGCCGCCGACCCGAGGGCGACCGGCTCCAGGAAGACCTCGATGGTGCCGCCGCAGGTGAGCCCGATCTCCCAGGCGTCCTCGTCCCCGAGGTCGAGCTGGAGCAGGCGGGGTGCGGCCTGGGTCATGACGTCTTCGGCCTCGGCCATGACCTGGGCGTCCACGCAGCCGCCGATGGTGACCGAGCCGAGGATGCGGCCGCCTTCCCCGACCCACATCTTGGCGCCTTCCTTCCGAGGCGTCGTGCCGCGGGTGTTGACCAGCGTGGCCAGCGCGGCCCGCCCTTCCACGCGCCGGAGCTGATCGAGCTGTTCGAAGAACTCGCTCACG
>DASYUM010000074.1:0-23820 GCA_036001225.1 Candidatus Methylomirabilota bacterium
TCCACTCGAAGAGAGAGCTGAAGACCAGCCCCCGGTGGAGGACCGGCAGGAGGGCCTTCATCCAGGCCACGGCCGCCGTGAGGGCCATGGTCAGGAAGAACAGAAACGTGAGGAGCACGATCATCACCAGGTCGAAGAGCACCCCCCGGAAGAAGCCCCGTCCCTTGACCCCGAAGATACGATTCAGGACGAAGCGGGTGGCGGCGAAGAGCTGGGTGGCGAAGAGCAGCAGGATGGCCGTCCCCAGCAGTCCCGAGATGCCCCGGGCGCGGGCGACGCCGGTGAGGAGCTGCTCCACGTCCGACTGGTAGACGGGCAGGATCTCGATGAGCTGGTTCACCACCCCTTCCACCACGCTCTCGTTGGAGAGGAGGAACCCCCCGCCGGCGATCAGCAGCAGGACGAAGGGGACCACGCAGATCACCACGTAGAAGGCAAGGCCGGCGGCGAGGAAGAAGCCGTCGTGCGACCAGAACCAGCGCAGGACGTCGCGGCAGAGGCTCACGCGGCGGCGCGCGCGATCAGTCGGGTCACGCAGGCCTTCAGCGGCGGGCGCGCGTCTCGGGGGGCAGCCAGGCCAGCGAGTCCTCGGTCGGTCCCGCCGGGCGGTACTCGAGCCCGACGTATCCCGCGTAGCCGGCCTCCTCCAGCGCCCGCAGGACGTTGGCGTAGTGGATTTCGCCGGTGCCCGGCTGATGGCGGCCCGGCACGTCGGCGATCTGCACGTGGCCGATCCACTCCAGGTTCTTGGTGAGCGTCTCGATGAGCTGGCCTTCCATCCGCTGCATGTGGTAGCAGTCGTACTGGAAGCGCACGTTCGGCTCCCCGACCTCGCGGACGATGTCGAGCCCGAGCCGCGAGCGGTCCAGGAAATAGCGTGGACTTTCCCACGTGTTGAGCGCCTCGATCAGCAGGGTGATCCCGGCCGCCCGGGCCAGCGGGGCGGCCCGCTTCAGATTCTCCACCACCGTCCGCCGCATCTCGGCGTCGGTCGCTCCCTCCACCCGGTTGCCGGCCAGGACGTTGAGCCGGCGGCAGCCGAGCCCGCGGGCGGTCGCGATGGCGTCCTCGATGGTCTTGAGGAGATGGTCCCGGCGGCCGGAGTCGCAGAGATAGCCACGGTCGCCGGCGGCGAAATCGCCGCCCTCGGGGTCGAACAGCACCAGCTCGAGACCATGACGGGCGAGCTCCCGCTCCACCCCGTCCTGGTCGACGTTGTGGGCAAAGAGGAACTCCACGGCCTGGAAGCCGGCGGCGGCCGCCCGCTGGAAGCGCTCGAGGAACGGCACCTCGTTGTAGAGCATCGTGAGGTTTGCCGAGTAGCGGAGCATCGGGAATCCTTTCGGTCGGACGCGGGAAGCGGTCAGCGCCCGCCGGCGGCGAGCCGCTCGGCGTTGCCCGAGGCCAGGCGGCCCGCCACCTCGGGCGGAAGCTGGCCGAGCCAGCCTCGGGTCCACGCGTGCACGGCCGGCAGCTCGGCCCAGCGGGAGGGGATCCAGGTGTCGGTCCCGACCATGAACCGGTCCGGGTGACGAAGGAAGAGCGCGCGCCAGGCCGGCTCCAGGCCGCCGCCGGGGGCCACGTCCGAGCGTAGCGCCAGCTCGACGGTCAGGGTGGGATGCCCGTCGAGCAGCCGGCCCACCACGTCGGGACCGGCCGACATGCCGGCGTGGGCCCAGAGGACCCGGAGGTCGCGGTCGAGACCGACCAGGACCTCGGCCGCCTCGGCATCGCAGTGGCAGTGGAGGAAGAGGCGGTGGCGCACGGCCAGCGCCGCGACCTGGCGGACCACCGGCGAGCGGGCCTCGCTCCCGGTCAGGTGGAACTCGCCGATGCCGCGGTAGATGCCGCGACCGAGCCGGCTTTCCAGGTAGCCGATGACGGACGGATCCTGATGCCAGCGGCCGAGGTCGCCAGCCTCGCGGTATGGGCGAAGGACGGGGACCACGCGATCCGGCGCCGCCTCGTACAGCCGCACGGTGCCGTCGTCGGGCGTGCTGGAGACGAACGCCCGCCGAACGCCCGCGTGGTCGAGGATGCGGAAAATGTCGGCGGGCGAGTATTCCGCCCAGGAATTCTGGCTGTAGTGGAGGTGTGTGTCGACGATCGGGAGGTCTTGGGCCGGCGACGGCCCCACGGCGATCAGCCAGACGAGGGCGCCCACGACGACCGCCGGGCCGCGACCTGCCCCCCGCATGGGGTCATCTTACACGGCAGGGCCGGGCCGAAAAAGGCCGCGGCTCCCGGGTCGCGCCCGGGAGCCGCGCCGCGAGACGAGCGGAATCTCAGGCCTTGATGGACTTCGGCTCGCTCGGCTGGCCCTCGATCTGGATATCCACCTTCTTGGGGGCCACCGACAGCGGGGCCGGCAGGGTGATCTCCAGCATGCCGTTGGTGTACTTCGCGGTCACCTTGGCGGGATCCACGCCCTCGGGGAGAGCGAAGGAGCGCTCGAAGGCGCCGTGGCTGAACTCCCGGAGATAGTAGCCCCCGTCCTGGCGCTCGGTCTGCGCCTTCCGCTCACCCTTGACGGTCAGCACGTTGTCGGTCAGCGACACCTCGACGTCCTTGGGATCGACGCCGGGCAGCGCGACCCGGATGTGGAGGTTACCGTCGGAGGCCCAGCTCTCGACGGCGGGCCACCATGCCGGTTCGGACGTCGGCTCACTGGTGGTCCGGTTCTGGCCGAAGAAGCGGCCGACCAGCTCGTCGACCTCTCGATGGAGCCGGAACGGACTGAGCGAGCCGAAGGGCGACCAACGAACGAGATCGAACATGTCGAACGCACCTCCCATTATTGATGGTCGTGATCCGCGGGACGGCACGCGCCCCGGGGGGCGACCCGCCCCTCTTCTCATTTAGCAGCCGGTCGGGGCTTGTCAAGCCGACCCCCCGAGGAGCTACGGCGTGAAGACCTCGTTCGCCGAGCTGAAGGAGCCGCCGGGGCGGGGCCCGCCCGAGATGACGTAGACGCGCCCCTCGTGGACCGCCGCTGCCAGCCCGTGGCGGGGTGTCGGCATCGGGCGAAGGGTCACCCACCGGTCGGTGTCGGGCTCGTAGGCTTCGACTTCGCCGAAGGTCCCGCCCGGCCCCTCGCCGCCGAAGACGAGGATCCGCCCCCCGACCGCCACGGCTGCGATCCCGCTTCGCGCGGTCGGCAACGGGGCCCGGGCGACCCAGGCGTTGCGGGACGGGTCGTAGACCTCGTGGGTGGCGAGGTTCCGGCTGTAGTTGCCGTCGAGCCGGCCCCCGACCACGTAGAGCTTCCCGTCGAGGGCCGCTGCCGCGTGATGGTCCCGCGGGGTCGGCATCGGAGCCCGGGGCTCCCACCGGTTGGCGGCCGCGTCGAAGACTTCGAGGGCGCCGGTATTCCGGCCGTCCGTTCCGACGCCCCCGACCGCGTAGATGCGCTCCTCGACGACGGCCGCGGCCAGCGCCCCGCGGGGCGTGGGAAGCCGGGCGCGCTCGCGCCAGTGATCGGTGGAGGCCGCGTACTCGTACACGGAGTCGAGGGCGCTCCAGCGGAGCCCCGCATGGTAACCGCCGATCACGTAGAGGCGGTCGGCTACCGCGACTGCCGCCGCGTGATGCAGCGAAGTCGGCAGCGGCGCTCGCAGCGCCCAGCGATCCGCCTTCGGGTCGTACGCCTCCACGCGGTCGGCGCCTCCGAAGCCGCCGATGACGTAGATCCGGCCTTCCAGCTCCGCCCCGGTGACCTCGGTCCGGCTGGACGGGAGCGGCGCGGCGGGCCGCCAGGACCCCCCGCCCTGCCCGCCGGCGGCGCCGGCCACGACGAGGAGGCCGAGGGCCAGGCCGACGGCGACGACCCGGCGCTCAGGCCAGGCCACGCACGAGCCCCCCGTCGACCTGGACGGTGACCCCGGTGACGTAAGACGCGCGCTGGGAGGCGAGGAAGACCACCATGTTCGCGACCTCCTCGGGCTCGCCCATGCGCCCCATCGGGATGGCGGCCGTGTCCTGCTTCACGAACTCATCGACGCTGAGGCCGGCGATCTGGGCCCGGCTCGCCAGAAAGCCCCGGGCGCGGTCGGTGAGGATACGCCCGGGGCAGACGGTGTTGATGGTGATCCCGTCTCGGCTCACCTCCTGGACCAGCGAGCGGCTGAGCCCGGCCACCCCCGGCCGGATGGAATTGGACAGCAGGAGGCCGTCGATCGGCTGCTTGATCGAGGTGGACTGGATGTTGACGATCCGGCCCCACCGCCGCCGGCGCATCTGCGGGAGTACCTCCCGGATCATCCGCACCGTGGAGAGCAGGTTCAGCTCGAAGGCGGCCTGGAAGTCGGCATCGCTCATCTGGTCGAACAAGCCGAAAGGGGGGCCCCCGGCGTTCGTCACCAGGATATCCACGCCACCGAAGGCCTCCACCGCGTGGCCGACCAGGTTGCGGATGGCCTCCGGCTTCAGCACGTCGGTCGGCACCGCCAGGACCTCGGCGCCCGTCTCCGCGTGGATGGCGTCGGCGGTCTTCTTCAGCTCGTCGGCCGAGCGCGCGCAGATGGCGACCCGCGCGCCCTCGGCAGCCAGGCCGCGGGCCGCAGCCCGGCCGAGCCCTTTCGAGGCGGCGGCCACGATGGCGGCCTTCCCTTTCAGTCCCAGGTCCATGGGGCGTTCCTCCGCCGCCGACGTCAGCCGCGCCGCAGGAGTCGCTGGAGCACGGGGATCTCGGCGACCTTGTCGTCGCTCAGCTCCGAGGGGTAGAGGCCGCGGGGTCGCGGGTAGGCGGGCTTCAGCGGGATCAGCCCGTCCGGCGTCACTACCACGTCGACCGGGAGGTCGTGGGACCGCATCTCGAGCGCCTGTGGCACCATCTGCAAGGGATGGACCGTGGTCACGATCGGCGTCGCCGGCCCGACCTTTCCGGTCTCGGCGAGGAGGGCGTACTCGAGGTCGGCGAAACCGCCGCCCTTGCCCACCCGGGCTCCCTTCGCGTTGACGGCCACCGACCCGCACACGACCAGATCGACGGGGGGGACCGCCTCGAGCCCGACCGGGCGGCCGAGGCGCTCGGCGCCCTTTATCGCTGCGGCCTGGAGCGCGCGCTTCCCGAGCCGTTCGGGATCCAGCTCGAGGAAGCAGTCGAGCGTGCGCAGGCGGGGGACCGCCATGTAGACGACCTTGCCCTCGCGCAGGGCCAGCCGGCGGACCGGGAGCTGGGGCGCGTCGGGATTGATCTTCACCACCCGCGCCTCCCGCCACGCGGCGAGCGTCTGGAGGTGGAGCGCCGCCCGCTCGGCCCCGACGAAGTTGGGAATGCGACCCTTGGTCCCGGGGAACCGCGCGACACCGCGGACCTCCATGGCCCGCCAGATCATCTCGCGTACTTCGGCCTTGGAGGTCGGAAGCGAGCGCGGCATGGGCGTGTCTCCCCTTGTAATACAGAGGTCCACCCCGACGCAAGGCGCGGCCGTGCTCGCTTGCCGGGGGGGGAACGTGCCGGTTAGAATTCGAATCGAGAGGTCCCTCGCGTGGTGATCATCGAGTACGCCGACTATCTCTGACCCTGGTGCTACCCGGCGGCCGTGCGCCTCCGCCAATTGCAGGGTGAGCTGGGCGACCACCTCGTCATCCGCTGGAGGGCGTTTCCGCTCCGCCCCACGCCCGATCCCCGGGCGACGTTCAAGGGCACCTACCGCGAGGAGGCCTGGCGTCGCTGCCGCGACCTGGCCAGCGACACCAGCGTCAGCTTCCGGATGTGGGAACGTCCGGACTTTCCGACCTGGAGCCTGCCGGCCCTGGAAGCGGCCAAGTGCGTGGCACTCCAGGGCGAAGCCCTGTTCGAGGCGCTCCACCTCCGGCTGTACGGCGCCTTCTTCGCCGAGGGTGTGAACATCGGCGTCCCCGACGAGGTCGCGGCTGTGGTCGGCCGACTCCCCGGGCTGGACGTGCCGCGCTTCTTGGCCGACTACGAAGCCGGCAAGGGCCGGGCGCCGGTGCTCGAGGATTACGAGGCGGCCGTCAGCGAGCACGGGGTCCGGGCCATCCCCACCGTGGTCCTCGAGGACGGCCGCCGCATCGTCGGGGCCGTGTCGCTCAGCGAGTATCGCCGGGCCATCGGGGCCTGAGCCCCGGCCGGCTGCCCATGCCCGAGCTGCAACCGACGCCGATCCAGCTCGACACCGAGGACCCGTGGCGCGTCTTCAAGATCATGGACGAGTTCGTGGCCGGGTTCGAGGCGCTCTCGGGGCTGCCGCCGGCGGTGGCCTTCTTCGGGTCCTCGCGGGCGACACCTGACGACCCGGCCTACGCGCTGGCCGAGAAGACCGCGCGCCTCGTGGCCGAGAACGGCTTCACCGTGCTGAGCGGCGGGGGGCCGGGGATCATGGAGGCCGCCAACAAGGGCGCGATGGAAGCCGGCGGCCTGTCCATCGGGTTGAACATCGACCTACCCCAGGAGCAGGCGCCCAACCGCTACCTGGCCAAGCTGGTGAACTTTCGCTACTTCTTCGTCCGCAAGGTGATGTTCGTGAAGTACTCGGTCGGCTTCGTCATTGCCCCCGGCGGCTTCGGCACGCTCGACGAACTGTTCGAGGCCACCACGCTCGTTCAGACCCGGCGAATCCGGCCCTTCCCGGTGATCCTCCTCGGCGCCGCCTACTGGCAGGGGCTCCTCGACTGGCTACAGCGGGTCGTGGTGGCCGAGCGACGGGTGACCGCGACCGAGCTGGCGATCCTGCGGGTGGCGGACACGCCGGAGGAAGTGCTCGCCCACCTCCGCTCGGCGAGTCCAACTCTCCCCTGAAACACAAAGAGCCGAGGCCTTGCCTGCCTCGGCTCAGCAGCAGCGGGGCTCAGGCGCGGCTGACGCGCCTCAGCGACGCCAACCTCCGCCGCCGCCCCCACCGGGACCGCCCTCGCGGCGCCCGCGGCCCCCGCCGGGCGCGCGGTTCGGTTGGGGACGGGCCTCGTTCACCACCAGGTTCCGGTCGCGGAACAGGCGCCCGTTGAGCTGCTCGATGGCGCGCTCAGCTTCCTCCTTGGTGGACATCTCGACGAAGCCGAAGCCGCGGGGGCGTCCGGTGAACTGATCCGTGATGATCCGGACGGATTCGACGGTCCCGGCCTGCTGGAAGAGCTCACGCAGGTCTTCTTCCGTCGCCTGATACGACAGGTTACCTACGAAGAGCTTGGCCGCCATCGAGCACCTCCCTCGCGGGCCGAGACAAGAATGCCCCCAAAGAGCGATTCCTCTTTGAGGGCATGCGGCGAATGCGTCACTAGTGACCCTTTACGCCGGCTAAACCCTACCCGGGGGCCGGGAAACTGTCAAGCGCGATTTTGACCGGGATGGCTTCAGGGCGTCGCAAAGGACGCGGGTGAAGGGATCGGCGCGCTTCCCCGCGCCGCGGCCGCCACGGCCGCCGCGCTCACAGGTGGACACCGCGGCTCGCCCCGCCATCCACCGTGATCGCCACGCCGGTGATGAAGCCCGCCCGCTCCGAAGCCAGGAAGACCACCAGGTCGGCCACGTCCTCGGGACGACCGATCCGGCCGAGCGGCTGGGCGCGCTCCAGATCGCGCCGCAGCTCTTCGGCGGGCCGGCCCTGGGCGCGGGCCCGCTGGGCGACCAGGCTGTCCCAGCGCTCGGTGGCGGTGGCGCCCGGACTCACCGCCGTCACCAGCACCTGGTCGGGTGCGCCGAGGTCGGCCAGCGCGCGGGTCCAGTTGATCAGCCCCGCGTTGGCGATCCCGCCCGCCATGTAGTCCGGGGTCGGGTTCCGGGCCGCTGCGCCAATGATGTTGATGATGCGGCCCCATCGGCGCGCGCGCATGACGGGCAGCGCCGCCTGCGCCATCCGCACGTAGCCGAGGATCTTCAGCCGCCAGTCCTCCGCCCATTGCTCGGCCGGCGTGCCGAGAAAGTCGCCGCCCCGGATCGCCCCCGCGTTGTTGACCAGGATGTCCAGCCGGCCGAAGCGAGCGACGGTCGCGTCGACGACCCGCCGGGGGGCGTCCGCTTCGGCGAGGTCGGCGGCCACCGTGAGCAGTTCGCCCCCCTTCGCGCTCAGCTCATCGGCGATCCGGGCCAAGCCCTCCGCCCCCCGCGCACAGAGCGCGACGCGACACCCCTCGGCGGCCAGCGCCGTCGCGCACGCCCGCCCGATTCCCTTCGAGCCTCCGGTGACCAGCGCCACCCGTCCGTCGAGTCCCAGCTCCACGTTCCGCCTCCTTGGTGACGACGCAGCTCTCTTGGCCGGCGCCCCGGGCGCGGGCCTCCGTTAGAACGGCACGCCGACTGCGACCTCGTCGGCTTCGGTCAGGTGGAGCGCCGTGCCGCCTCGCTGGGCGTCGGCCAGCCGGGGATTGGCGGTGGCGGCGTTCCGGCCCGCCACGCGGTGAGCAGGGCGCCGAGGGAGCGGATCCACTCCGATGCATCCAGCGCCAGGGCGGCCCCGGCGGTCTCGAGCTTCGCCAGCCCCTCGCTCAGCAGTGACACGGCGCCGTCCCGGTTTCCGTTCCCGAGGTGGTGGAACGCGACCGCCACCTGGATCAGCCCTTGGAGCGCGACCCGCTCGGCGCCCTCGGCGCGGAACCACGCCGGCTCGAGCAGCTCGTGTACCTCGAAGTAGAGGCCGGCGTCGGCCAGCCAGGCCGCCCGGGTCAGGAGTCCGAGCAAGGTACTGCCGTCGGTCGGCACGGTGTGCGACTCCAGCATTGCCCAGGCGGCCGCGGCGCGGCGGCAGAGCGCGTCCCGATGCGCGCGATGGGTGCCCAAGAGCTGGACGCGACCGGACCCGGCCGGCGCGAAGCAACCAAAGGCGGCCAGCCGCTCGGCGGCGTCGACTCCGACGCGACCGTCCTCGCTCCGGCAGAAGCTGGCCAGCGCCTCGAGTGCCCGCCGCGCGGGCGGCGCGTCGAAGGCCTCCAGGATCAGCTCGGCCAGGCGGTTGCGCAGCCCGAGGGGGAGGGCGTCGCCATCGGGGCGCCCGGCCAACTCGGCGCCCGGTCAGCCGGCGTCGGGGCCGGAGCGAGCGGCGCCGGCCGGCGCCGGCAACCCGGCTGCCTTGGCAGCGGCTTTGGTGAAGAGCGCCTCGTCGAGGCGCAGCGGCGTCCCCGAGCCACCCTGTCGGAGCATGAGCCACTCGCCGAGGATGGCCAGGGCGATCTCGGCCGGCGTCTGGGCCCCGATGTCGAGGCCGATCGGGCTCCGCACCGCGCGCACGCGCTCGGCCGGCACGCCGTCGGCCACGAGCCGCTCGGCGATCAGCATCGCTTTCCGCCGCGACCCGATCAGGCCGACGTAGCCGGCCCGAGTCCGCAGCGCGGCGGCCGTGGCTTCGTGGTCCAGGTCCTGGTTGCGCATCGCCACGACGATCGCGGTCCGCGGCGTGACGGGCAGGCGACCGAGCGCCTCGCCGACCGGCTCCGCGACGACCTCGTCGGCCTCTGGAAAGCGCTCCCGCGATGCATACTCGGGGCGGTCGTCGAGAACGGTCACCGGCAGGTCGAGGAACCGGCCGAGGGCGGCCAGCGCCTTTCCGACGTGGCCGGCCCCCACGATCACGAGCGCCGGCGCCGGCCCGAACGTCTCCGCATAGACCCGGCTGCCCGCCAGCGACGCCAGCTCGGTCCCTTCCCGAACCAGGACCCGGCGGCCCATCGCGGCCGCTTCGCCGTCGAGCGCCGGATCCCCGAAGGTCCCCACGCTGGCATCTTCGCGGACGACCAGCCGGGCTCCGGCCTGGGCGCCCTCCAGCAGGGTGAGCAGGGCGAGCGGTTCGCCGCTGGCGACCGCTCCGATCACCAGCTGGAGCCAGCCGAGCGCGTCTTCGGCCAGGGGCTCGACGAAGACCACCATCGTCCCGCCGCAGGCGAGCCCCCATTCGTCGGTGCCCGTCGAGAGGGCGTATTCACGGATCAGCGGCTTGCCCCAACCGAGCCGGAGCGAGGCCTCGCGGACCGCTTCGGCCTCGACGGCGCCGCCGCCCAGCGTGCCCAGTGAGCCCCCGTCGCCGCGAACCAGGATGCGGGCGCCGACCTTCTGGGGCGTCGAGCCGCGGGTAGCGACGACGGTCGCCAGCGCCACCCGCTCGCCGATGGAGAGCCGTTGCCACGCTTCGCGCAGGATCTGCGCACTCATCGCGATCCTATGATAGCAGAGCCCGCGGGCCGGGCTTCGTCAGCGGGAACGGACGACGCGCGTCCCGGCGAGAAGGTCGTGGAGTCCCCGCTTGTCGGCGCGGGCGGCGACCATCAAGTACCCGGCGGCGAGCGGCAGTATCGCCGCGAACGACGCCAGGTACCGCGCGAATGCCCGCGGATAGCTCAGGGGCGCGCCGGTCATGGTGACGACCCGCGCCCCGATCAGCCTCTTGCCCAGCGTCCGGCCGCCGGTGCCGTGCATGAGGACGAAGTATGCGGCCGGGATGACCAGGAAGCAGGTATAGCCGAACGCGCGGGCGACCAAGACGCGCCGGGCCAGCGCCACGGTGAGGAGATCCCCCATCCGCAGGAGGACCCAGACCGCCCCCAGGTCGATGATCAGCGCCACCGCTCGACGCCAGAACCCGACGGTGGCCGGCCCGGCGTCGTCGTGGGTGGGGACGGCGGCGCCGGTGCCCCACGGGGTCGACGCCCAGTCGAGCGGGGTCGCCTCCATCGCCGCCCACTATAACAGAGCGCCCGGCTCGGTCCGCGCAACCGGGCAACGGGGGACTTATAATAGCGAGACGACGGCATGATCTCGGTCGCCGACGGCCAAGCCCAGATCCTCGCGCGCATCGGGCGGCCGACTGAGCCCGAGCCGGTGCCGGTCGGCCTTGCCCTCGGCCGCGTCCTGGCCCGCGACGTCGCTGCGCCGTTCGACGTGCCACCCGCCGACAATTCCGCCGTGGACGGCTATGCCGTCCGGTCGGCCGATCTCGACCCACGCGCGCGGGTGACCCTGCGGATCGTCGGCGACCTCGCGGCGGGCTCGACGTTCACCGGCCGCGTCGGGCCCGGGGAGGCGCTTCGAATCATGACCGGAGCACCCATGCCGGCCGGTGCCGACACCGTGGTGCCCCAGGAGCTGGCCGACCGCGAGGCATCCGCGGGGGCTGTCGTGCGGCTGGCCGCGGTCGCTCCCGGCGCCAACGTCCGCGCGCGGGGGGAGGATGTCCGGGCGGGAGCGGTCGTGCTCGGAGCCGGCGCGGTTCTGCGCCCGCAGGAGCTGGGACTGCTCGCCTCCCTCGGCCTGGCCGAGGCGCCGGTGCGCGCGCGGCCCCGGGTGGCGCTCCTCTCCACGGGGGACGAGGTAGTGGAGCCGGGGCGCCCCCGGCAGGCGGGGCAGATCTACGACGCCAACCGTTTCTCGCTGGCCGGGTTGGTCGCGGCGGCCGGCGCCACCACCATCGACCTCGGCATCGTGCCGGACGTCCGGGAACTCCTGCGGGCACGGCTCCTCGAAGCGGCAGACGCCGCCCAAGTGGTTCTCACCTCGGGCGGGGTCTCGGTCGGGGTCCATGACCTCGTCAAGGCCGTCCTGTCGGAAATCGGGGGGATCGACTTCTGGCAGGTGGCGATGCAGCCGGGCCGGCCGCTGGCGGTCGGCCAGATCGGCCGTGCCCACTTCTTCGGCCTCCCCGGCAACCCGGTCGCTTCGATGCTGTGCTTTCTCCTCTTCGTGCGCCCGGCGCTCTGGAAGCTGGCCGGCCGCCGGGAGCTGGAGCCGGCCCGCTTCCTCGCCGTCGCCACCGAACCGATGCGGAAGAAGGCCGGACGACAGGAGTTCAAGCGCGGCGTCCTCGGCTTCACCGAACGCGGCTGGGAGGTGGCGACGACCGGCCCCCAGGGCTCAGGCATCCTCTCCTCGATGGTCCAGGCCAATTGCCTCATCATTCTCGACGAGGCGCGGGGAGACGTGAAGGCTGGCGAGACGGTGATGGTCGAACCCCTCTGAGCGGCGCCCGGGCGGGCGCGGCGGCTCAGTGGCTGAGGCGGGGACGTCGGGGACTTTCGACGATGGTGATCCGCAGCGCGACCGGGCGCCCACCTTCCTCGGTGGACTCCACGACCACGAAGTCGCCGGTCAGCACGTCCACCAACGAGACCGGCACCTCCTCGTAAGCGCGGCTCCCGCGCATCTCCCAGGGACGCAGCCGCTCGGCGGTGACGATCGGGGTGTCGAAGCTGACGTACAGCTCGTGCCGCCGCCGGAGGCCGCGGGCGGCCAGCTCATCGACGATCACCAGGCCCTCACCGAGATCCACGCGCTCGACGCGACCGGAATAGCGAAGGACGCGCTCGCCGGCCGTGGTGGGCCCAGGCAGGAGAACCGTCAGGGCGACGAACCCGCCCAGCGCAGCGAAGAGCCGCCGGGCGGTCAGGCAGCCCACCGCATCTCGCGGGCGGCCGGCGCGAGACGCAGCGAGAACCGTCGCGGCGCCGGGACGGGAATGGCCAAACCCATCGCCTTGAGCACCTCCGCGACGATTGTACCCCGGAAGAGAAAGCCAGTGATATGGCCCGCGGGCAGCCAACAGATGGGCGGTTCACCGAGGGCTTGCCAGAGGGCCCGCGTGAATCGGAGGGGCACGCACAGGTCATACTGTGCGTTCAGCATCAGCATCCGCGGGGGCCGGCGGCGGCGCGCGAACCGGACGGGATCCCCGGTGGCCCACAGGCTGGCCAGGCGCTGGAACGTGATGCCGCGCGCCTCCATGGCGCGCCGGTACGACTGGGTGAGGATACCTTCCCACACGATCCCCGCGGTATCGCCCCCGGCGAAGGCGGAGACGCCGAGGTCGAGCGGTTCGATCGCCATGAGCGTGTGGGCGATGATCCCGCCCAGGCTGAACCCGAGGACGCCGACTGGCACGCCGCGCCCGCGGAGCAGCCCGAGCACGCCTCGGGCGTCGATCACCGCCTGACGAAAGGCGGCCGATGTCCATACCGGATCGGCGGAGAGGAAGTGGGCCCCGCTCGGCGTCCCTGGGACGGAGCGGCTCCAGTGGAAGGGCAGGGTGAGCAGGGCGCTGCTCACCTGGTGGCGCGCGAACTGCCGGCAGAGCCGGTCTTCGAACTCCTGATCCTGGCGCCAGATCCCATGGAGGACGAGCAGATTGAAGAGGGCCGGGCGGCCGGCCGGCCGGTAGAAGCGCGCGGTTACCCGGTCGTTCTCGGTCAGCCCGAAGGGCGCCGCGCTCCGGAACTGGAGCGCCTCGACCTCCACCCCGTCCGCCTCGTCGATGGTCTCCCACACCTCGGGCTGGATGGCTGACGGGGCCGGGTAGAAACGCGCAGGCTCGGACAGACAGGTCGGGTCCAGGCAGGCCTCGGGCGTGAGGGGGCTGCTGCCGTAGGGGACGAGACCCTGGAGGGGCACCTGGCGGACCCGGGCTCGGTCCGCGAGCCGGCAGAACAGCCGCCAGAGTGCGCCATGCATATGTAATCCTGTCCTACCTCGGCGCGATGCCAAAGCCGTGCCACCCGGCTCGGAAGATGACGCGCCCGAGTGAGGTCGCCCGCATCCGCCTTCCAAATCAGCGTCCTACGGAGGTAACGGCGTCGGGGGGCGCACTGGTTCCCAGGGGAGCGACTTAGAGAGAACACCGGGGCTGGCGTCAGTCCGACAGCTTGAGCAGCATCCCGGTCCGCCGCGACCGGCCGATCGCGCCCTTGAAGGCCAGGTAGGCGGCGGCCAGGTAGACCACCCCGAGCGTGAATCCCCGCGCGAGGGGGTGGGGAAAGACGGGGGGGAAGCCGAACTCGGCGCGGAAGGCTTCGAGGAAGTAGGTCAGCGGAATGCCGCCGGCGACCGCGGCCAGCGGTCCCGGCAGGAGCGAGACGGGGTAGTAGATGCCGCAGAGGAGAAGCATCAGGCTGACCCCCGACCAGGCGGTCACCTCGGCGTGGACCCCGAAGAGGAGGAGAAGCGCCGAAACGAGGAGCCCGACGGCCGCTGCCGAGAGGACGAGGCCGAGCAGGAAGACGACGACCGCCCCCCAGCCCGGCCGGAGGAAGCTCAGGCCGAACGCCCACTGGCTGACCACGGTCATCAGGGCGAAGACGGCCACCGCCCGCAGCACTCCCATGAGCCAGGCGCCGAGCGCCATCTGCCAGGGGTACACCGGGGCCAGGAACTGGTGCTTCACGCTCTTGGCCCACATGTCGAAGAGGACGGCGTACGTCACGTCGAGCTGGCAGACCTGGACCACCGAGAAGGCCACGGTCCCGGTCAGGACGAAGAGGGTGGCCGCCTCCCCGAGGCGCAGGAAGCTCGTCATGAGCCCCACCGAGAGGAGGCTCACCACAGGCCAGAATACGACCTCGAAGACCGTCATCGTGTTGCGACGCGTCATTCGCCAGCTTCGCAGGAAGAAGGCGGAGGTCTTCGTGAGGTGCCGGCCGGCGGCGGTCATGAAGCTTGGCGCCGGCCCGCAAACGGGCGAAGCACGCGTCACCGGGTGAGCTCGATGAAGACCGACTCCAGGTCCGGCTCGGCCACGCGCACGTCGCTGACCGACGCGCCCTGCTCGATCAGGTATCGGAGCAGCTCGGGGAGCCGCTTCCCGGCGTCGTCTACCACGCACTCGGTCCGCCCGCCCTCGGCCCGACCCCCGAGGACGCCGGGGAGCCGCAGGAGGCCGCTCGTGTCGCCCTCCACGCTCATCGTGATCCGGTCGCCGGTCAGGGTCTGGCGCTTGAGGCTGTCGGCATCGCCCCGAGCCAGGATGGCGCCGGCCCGGAGGAAGACGATCTCGTCGCAGAGCTGCTCGGCCTCGCGCATGTAGTGGGTCGAGAGCAGAATCGTGATCCGCCGGGTCCGCCGGAGGGCGGCGATGTCGGCGCGGATACGCGCGGCGATGTCGGGATCGAGGCCGACGGTCGGCTCGTCCAGGATCAACAGCTCGGGCTCGTTGACGAATGCCTTGGCCAGGGCGAGCCGCTGCTTGAGCCCGGTCGAGAGCTCGTTATACGGGATCTCGGCGTGGTCGGCGAGGCCGAAGCGCTGGAGGAGGCCCAGGATCCGGGGCCGCCGCTCCCGGCCGGCCAGCCCGTAGCTCCGAGCCGCGATGTCGAGGACCTCGCTGACCGACAGGCTCCACAGAAAGGAGGTGCCCCCGGCGGCCATGTTGATCCGCTCGCGGATCCGATCGGCATCGCGCACCACGTCGAGCCCGAGAACCCGGGCCTGGCCGCGGTCGGGCAGGAGCAGGGTGGCCAAGATGGAGAGGAGCGTTGTCTTCCCTGCCCCGTTCGGACCCAGGATGCCGAAAATCGTGCCAGCCGGGACTTCGAACGAGACCCCGCGGAGCGCCGGCTGGCGGTGCCGCCGCGGCCAGCCCGCCTGGAACGTCTTCGCCAGGTCGCGGACCTCGACGGCCGGAGCCGGCGTTGCCACGAAATTCACTGTACCACATGGACTTGGGGCCCGTTCCGGTCGTCCCGCCGGGTGGCAGGAGCTGCCGGGCGATCGGCAAAAGCTTCCCGGCGGAAGCGGTCACCCGGGCTTTTTACCCGTATGGGAAGCGGTCGGCGCGGCGGCATTCCTTTTGCTCTTCCCACGGGCGATGGCCCGACGACACAGGGTGCCCCGGCGGATCACGGCGCGGTCCGGCCGCGCCGCGCGGCGACGGCTCCTGCGCGCCGCCGGTCTCCTGGCCGGCGCGGCCCTCGCCGCGGGAAGCGGCTGGCTCTACGCTGGCCCCCATGCCCCCGACACGGGGCGGCGCCCGGCCACGGCGAACGCCGCGACTCCGGTCCGGCCCTCGCTGCCCTTCGGCCTGCCGGCGGCCGACCCGTCGCTCCAGGGCGGGGCGCTCCAGGTGCCGGTCGTGGACGTTACCGAGATCCTGCCGACCTGCCACAACTGAGCTGACGGCCCCACCCCTAATCCGGCGCCGGCCACGCCGGCACGCGAGTTGTCCGACCGGACCCGCCTTGCTACGATGCCAGCGCCATGAGCGCGCCCCGAGAGTGGTCGGCGGCGGTGGCCGACATTCCCCCCGGCGGATCCGCGAAGTTTCCCCTCCTCTGGCGCGGGCGCCGGATCGAGGGCTTCGTCGTCAACTTCGACGGCCACTTCTACGCCTACGTCAACCAGTGTATCCACGCCGGCACGCCGCTCGACTGGTGGCCGAACGAGTTCTTCACCGAGGACGGCCGCCTGCTCATCTGTGCGACACACGGGGCGCTCTACGCGCCCGACAGCGGGCGTTGCGCCGGCGGGCCCTGCGCGGGCGGCACGCTCTATCGGCTGGCCGTTCGCGTCACCGACGGTCGCGTCGTCGTGACGTCGGAAGACGCCGACGATGGCGTCTGACGCCGACGCCGTCCGGGCGGCCAACGCGCGTTTCTACCGGGCCTTCGAGAATCTGAGCCTGGCCGAGATGGAGCCGCTCTGGGTTCACGAGGAGCGTGTGGTCTGCGTCCATCCGGGCTGGCCCCGCCTGCACGGCTGGGAAGCGGTCCGGGAGTCGTGGGCCGCCATCTTCCAGAACACGCGGGAGATGCGCTTCACCCTGACCGACATCCAGGTCGACGTGCGGGGCGAGCTGGCCTGGGTGACCTGCACCGAGAACATCCTCTCCGAGGCACGGGGCAACCTGTCAGTGACGGCGATCCTGGCCACCAACCTCTTCGAGTGGCACGCGGGCGCGTGGCTGATGGTCCACCACCACGCCTCGCACGTGCTGGCGGCGCCCGGCGCCGCCGAGTCGGAGACCGCCTAGCCGGCGGTCGGGCTGAGCGGGCGCGGCGTCAGACCGAAGCGCCGCGGTGAGGTGGCCGGGGCCGGCGAGGCCCCGCCGAGAAGCGTCGCACCCTCAAGGGCTGGACGGACAGGCCGTCTTCGGGCAGCCGATCCAGCGAACGACGGGCACCTTCGCGTCGAGAATGGGGATGTCCGGGTCCTTCCGGCGCTCGACCACGAGGACGTAGATCGGGGAAGGGTCCGCCTCGAGGTCCCGCACCCCAGCCGGGACCTGCTCGAGGATGAAGTCCTGCTTCCGGTCCATCGGTGTCAGCACGACCTTGCCGCCGTCGCGCCAGTCGAGCCGGAAGGCCCGCACCTCGACGACGCGGCCCACGACCTGGTCGAACAGCTCGGCCAGCTGCCCGGCGGTCAGGGACTGAGCGACCCCGTTGGCCGCGCGCTCCTGCTCCCGCTCGCGATCCCGACCCGGATCCCGCCTCGGCGCCTGCCGCAACCGACGGAGCCGGCGCTCCAGGTCGGCCCGGTGCGGAGAGTCCGGATACCGGGCCAGGTAGCTCTCGAGCATCTGGATCGCTTCGTCCCGGCGGTCCGGGGAGGCGGCCAGGAACCGCGCCATCCGGCTCATGGCATCCTGCACGGCCGGCCGGGAGAGCGCCGGCAGCGACGCGGGGTGATAGACCCCGAGGGCGGCCGACAACTCGGGGGCGAGCCGCGCCTTGGCCGCCGCGTCGAGCAGCCCCAGCTCGACCTCCTCGATCGGGACCGTTGCGCCCCGTCCCCGGGCCGCCAGCTCGGCCTGGATCACCGCCTCCTTCGTGACGTCCCCCGGGTAGGTCACGACCAGTCGGAGCTCGCGCGAGGCGACCTTGCGGCGGCCGGCGACGTTGTGAACCGCGACGAAGCCCTGGATGGCCGCCCGGCCCGTCGCTGCGAAGCTGTCGAGCCGGAGGTGGTAGCTCAGGTCGACCACCACGACGTCGTCCACCCCGTGGTCGACGAGTCGCAGGAAGTCGCTCGGAACTCGAGGATTGGGCGGCGTCTCGGTCGTGGCCAAGCGGACCGACACCTCGCGGAAGGCGGGGTGGGTCGCGATGAGCTCCCGCCCCCGGTCCTGGATGGCCGGTGTCGGCTCGAGCGGCTCGTCGGCCGGCGCGTTGGGGTGAAGACGCTGAAGGTCCACCTGCACGACCAGGTAGACCTCCGCACTCCGCGCCGCCGCCGGGGCCGGCAGCACGAACACCACCGCCAGAAGCGCCAGCCCGACCATGACTGCAGGAATCCGCGTCCCGGTCACCGCCAGGCTCCCTTCCCGACCTCGTCCGCTCAGCGCCACGGTTTGTGCTGGAAGATGTCGGTCCCCACCAGCAGATACACCGCCGCCGGATCGGCGGCGACGCTCACCGCCGCCTCCGTCAACGGGAAGACCCGCGTCGTCCCTGACGCCAGGTCGGTGCGGGCCAAGGATGCCCGCCCCCCGCTGGTGCAGCAGAGCCAGAGGATCGCTTCGCCGTCGTACGCCAGCCCCGACCGGTAGGTCCCTGGCAGCGGTTCCACCCGGGCCTGACCCGAGCCGAGATCGATCCGAACGACCGCCGCGCCATCCGGCCGCTGGCACGCCATCCACAGCTCGCCGCTGACGCGCGCCAAGCCCTGGGCGCGACAGCGGTTGGCCAGGCTTTCGGCCCCCCGGATCGGCAGCCGACCGACGCGGCCGGAGCGGATCTCGTAGTAGTCCACGTAGATCTCCGATCCGGCCCACCCCAGATAGACGCGCTCCGCGTCGGCCGCGATGACGCGCTCGACCCCCGGGGACGCGACGGCGCGCGGCGGAATGGGTGGCACCGGCCCACCGGGGAGCTGGAGCGGGACGATCCCGCGGTCCTCGCCCCCCGGCACCGCACCGAAGCCGTAGAGCACGGCGCCATCGGCGGCGATCTGAATCAGACCGCGAGGAGCCGCGATCACGGTCATGAGCCGCCCGGCTGGCGAGGCTTCTACCGGCAGCCGCACGGTCAGCAACTCGCCGACCCGGCGCAGCGCGACCTCGATCGTGGCACCGAGCGGCGCCTCGGCCAGGACCCGCGGCAACGTGTCCGGAGTGGCCAGATAGGTGCCGCCGGCCAGGAGCAGCACGTCGCCCCGCCGGATTCCGGCGCGCTCGGCCGGGCTGGCCGGCTCGACCCCGCGCACGTAGAGGCCCTCGACGCGGGAGACGTTCACCGACCGGGCGAGCGCCTCCGTCACCGGTTCGACGGTGACCCCGCTCCAGCGCTCGGCGTCCGTCGCGCGCGGCAGTGGTGCGGGGGAGGCCACTGCCGGAGGAGCCGACGCTGCGGGGGGCCCGCTGCCCGGTGGTGAGGGGGAAGCCGCGCAGGCCGCCAGCAGACCCCCGAGCACGACGAGCCCGAGGGCGTCGGCCCGCCCGATCAACGCTTTCCCTTGAGCGCCGCCTGGGCCTCGGTCGCGCCTTTCCGCGCCTCGGCGTGCTTGGGATCGATGGCCAGAGCCCGCTGGTACTCGCGGAGGGCCCGCTCGGGATCGCCGCGATCCTGGAACACCTGGGCGAGGGCGATGGCATCCTCGACGGTCTTGAGCTGCTCAGCCGAGAGCTTCGCCGGAGCGGCGCCCGTCGCCGTCCCGCCGCCCGTCGCGGGCGCAGTCGGCGCCGGCGCAGTCGGCGCGGGCGCCTTGGGTTTGGGTGTCGCCGCCGGCGTCTTGGGGGCGGGGGCGATGACCGCGGGGATGCTCGATGCCGCCGGGGTGGCCGGCGCCGCCGGCGGTGCCGCGGGCGGTGAGACCGGGCGCGGCTGCTCCACGACAGGTGCCGGGGCCGCGCGTGGTGGGGTGGCCGGCCGAAAGAGGAAGATGCCGCCCCCGACCACGGCGACCAGGGCGACGCCCGCCAGCACGACGGCGAAGCGGCGGCCCCCGGCAACGGCGCGGGTCGCCGAGGTCACGACCGTGCCGACCGGGATCGCCATCGGCGCCGACTCCGGCACGGCGAAGGGCGGCGGGGTGGCGACCGCGGTCGCCCCTTCCGCCGCTCGGGCCGGCTCCGGGGCCGGCGAGCCCATGCGAGGCGGGAGGTCGAGGCCGGCCGGGCGGGCGGGCGATCCTTCGGGGCGGGCGGTCCCCGGCGCGAACGAGCGCACCGTGTGCTCCCGCAGCAGCTCGAGCCGCGCCCGCTCGTAGTAGTCGCGGGCCCGCTGGTGCTGCGGGACCTCCTGGAGTATGGGCTGCAGCGCCGCCATCGCGTCCTCGAAGGCACCCCGGTCGAAGGCCGCGACCGCCCGGGCCACCGTCGGCTCCAGCCGCTCGACGGTCCGGGCGAGGGCCCGGAGCCGCTCGGTCTGGCTCTCCAGGTCACGCAGGATGGTCTCCAGGCCGGTCCCGGCGGCGGCGGGGGCGGCCAGCGGCAGCGTCTCCTCGCCCAGGGCGGTCGCGCCGATGGTGGCGACCAGCGATCGGTGGAGCCGGGCGACTTCGGCGAACTTCCGGTCCACCGCCTCCCGCAGGTGGGCGGCCGTGGTCTCGGGCGCCAGCATCTCGGGAAGCGCCGCCAGGTCGCCCCGCAACTCCTCCAGGTTCTGGTACCGGGCGCTGGGGTCCTTGGCGAGCGTGCGGTGGACGGCACGAACCAGGGCCGGGGGGAGATCGGGCACGACCTCGCCGAGCGCCGGCGGATCTTCGGCCCGGACCTTCTCCATCGTCTCGAAGTAGTCCTCCCCGACGAACGGCTTCCGGCCGGAGAGGAGCTCGTAGAAGACCACGCCGACCGAGAAGATGTCCGAGCGCGCGTCGGTGCGGCGGCCGCGGGCTTGTTCAGGGGACATGTAGTTCGGCGTGCCCATGAGGAGGCCGGTGCGGGTCAGGTCGGAGCTGCCGAGACGGGCGATGCCGAAGTCGAGGATCTTCACCTGGCCGCTGGCCAGCACGAAGATGTTGGCCGGCTTGATGTCTCGATGGACGATTCCTCGCTGGTGGGCAAAGGCCAGACCATCGCAAACCTGGGTCATCAGCGCCAGCCTGGCGCGCAGCCCGAGGGGAGGAACCCGCGCGATGACGCGGGAGAGCGGCTCGCCCTCGAGCATCTCCATGACGATGAAGACCTGACCTTGGTCCTCCCCCAGTTCGTAGACGGTGATGATGTTGGGGTGGTTGAGGCGGGCGGCCGACTGGGCCTCGCGGAGAAAGCGCTCCCGGGCCTCGGTGCCGACGTCGGCGCCTTCGGTCATGACCTTGATCGCGACCAGGCGGTCGAGCACGGGATCGTGCGCCTTGTAGACGCTTCCCATGCCGCCTCGCCCGACCGGTTCGAGGACGCGATACTTGCCGATTCGCTCGGGTGAGCCGGCCATCTCAGCTACCGGCCCCTACCCGCCCCACTCACCCCCCCGCTCCCGCCTACTGACGGAGGAGCTCTTCGACCAGCTCGCGGGCGGCGGCCGCGTATTGCTGGCCGGTCCGCTCGAGATCGGCGCTGGCGATGCAGTTCATGTACTCCTCGACGGCCCGGGTGAACTGCCGGCGCCGCTGGAGCTCGCGGCCGTTCTCCAGGAAATAGTTCTGCCGGCTCCCGTAGTGACGGGCGATCAACCCGACGATCTTCCCCACCACCTGCTCGGTGACGCGGTTCAACACTTCGGTGGGAATGGGGGCGTTCTTGGAGACGGCCTGGATGCCGGCCGCCTCCACCCCCTCCGAGAAGTCCTGCTTGAAGGTCTCCTGCTCGTCGATCTTCTCGGCGAAGAGGATCTCACCGCGCTCGACGCCGACCAGGCGGAAGGAGACGCTCACGTAGCCGATCGCGGTGACGCTGCCGACCCTGTAGGTGAAGAGCTGGTGGACCGGCTCCTGGATCGTCTGGGCCGGGGCGGGGTCGGTGGACTTCTTGCGCCCCTCCCGGACCGCCGCCATGTGGAGGTCGTAGGCCGGGTTGGGAACGGTGCGGTTGCCGACCGGGACGGTCACCGTCTTGCGCCCCTCGGCCTCGTTCTGGTCGACCTTGTACTGCAGGACGCGCCCGACCAGGATGACGTCGATTCCGGCGATCTTGCCGATCTCCTTGGCCGTCTCCACGTCGAGCACGCCGGCCTGCCCGATCGAGATCTCCTTGATGATGGATTGGAGCGCCTCGCGCTCGATGACCTTGAAGTCCTTGCGTCCGAGCTTGAACAGGTTGGTCACGATGCTGCCGGACACGATCGAGCCGGAGTCGGGGGCCGCCTTGGGCGGCTCGAAGTCGAGCACCGCGATCTTGACGGTGGCCCGGTCCATCAGCCGCTCCCGGGTCTGCTCGACCTTGTTGGCGACGTCCCGGTAGAAGGGGTCCACTTGTTGGAGCGTGCGGAACCAGAGGTAGGTGTTCCCCCACAGCTTCTGGGTCTCGAATTCCAGGGCCCGGTCGTAGAGCTTCAGCGCCAGGTCCCGCACCAACGAGCGGAGCTGGCCGTCCACGCTGTTGGCCGGGCCGAACGCCTGCACCGACGCGGCCAGCGCGCCGTAGACCTTGCCCCAGTCGTCGTTCTCGGCCCGGCGCAGCGACTCCGTGTAGTACTTCCGCCGACCCTCGCGGGCCACCCGGTCCATCGCGTCGCGGACGCGCGCGTCGGAGGCCCAGTACTTGGTAGCGAGGCGGAGGAAGGCGAAGGCCTTTTCCAGCTGGCCCTCGGACTCGAACTGGCCGGCCCGGCCGAGGTAGTAGGCGAGGCTGTTGCGCTGCTGGGCCGTTCGGAACCGGGCCTGGATCGCCTCGTTGGAGGGGTCTCGCCCCAGCGCCTCCTCCAGATGGCGAACGGCTTCGGGCCAGTCCTCGCTCGCTTCGGCCTGAGCGGCCAGGCGCAGGCTCTTGTCGGTCGCGCCGCGGATCGCCTCCTGGCGCTGTCGGGTGGCGGTGGCATTGGCGGGGTCGATGGCAAGCGCGCGGATCGCGGCCTGCTCGGCCTGCGGCCACTCGTCGCGTTTAGCCGCCTCCCGGCCCGCGGCCAGCAGCCGCTCCACGTCCTGGGCCAGGGCGGCCCGGCGCTGCTGCAGCGTCGTCTGGAACTCGCGCGAGGGGGCGTGCCCGGGGTCGTAGCGGAGGGCGCGCTCGACCACGGCCAGCGCCCGGTCCACGTCGGGGATCTGGCTCATGGCGCCGGCCACGGCGGTGGCGCTTCGAAGCTCTCCCTGCGCGGCCGCCGCCCGGGCCTGGGCCAGGGCCGCCTGGTACTGGGGGTTCCCCGGCTCCTTCGCCACTGCCGCCTCGTAGGCGCGGATCGCGTCGTCCCACTTCTGCTGGCCAGCCAGGGTCTTGCCGAGCTCGAAGTCCGCGCCGCCCGCGGCGCAGCCGGCCACGACCAGCGCAATGGCGACCAGCCCCCCGATCCGATTCCACGAAGTGCACTTCGGCTTCATGACTGGTCTCACGGTCCTTTCTTCCTCGCAGGTTGCTCCTCGATCATCTCCTTGAGGTTCTGCTGGCCCTGGCGCTCGAAGGCCTTGGATGCTCTCTGAAGACTGCGGGCGCGGGTCACCGCCTGGCGGTACCGGGCGTTGGCGGGATCGAGGGCCAGGGCGCGCTCGAACGCCGCCACCGCCTCGTCGTAGTTCTTGAGCTGGAGCAGGGCCAAGCCGACGCCGTTGTAGCCGAGGGCCGACTCGGGGTTCGTCGTCACGACGAACTGGAACTCGCGGAAGGCGCGCTGGAGCTGGCCGTCGGCGAGAAACGTCTCGGCGCGGGCGAGGAGGTCCTGCTCGATCCCCTTGAAGGCCTGCCACACCTGCGGCTCCCCGGGGTCGATCTCCATCGCCTTGACCACCAGCGTCTGGGCCCCCCGGACGTCGCCGTCCGCGGCCAGGCTCTTCGCCTTGTCGAGGAGCGGCCGCACGGTGTCCCACTTGGTCGGCTCGACGGCGGGCTCGGCCGCCGGCGGCGCGGGGGCAGCCGCGGCCGGTGGGCGCGGCTCGGGCGCGGCTGGCACCCGGACCGCACCGCCGATCACCAGCGGCGGTGGGGGGGGTGGCGGGCCCGGAATCAACGCGACCATCGTTTCGGCGGCGCCGCGCGGCAGCGCCGGCGCCGGCGGCGGCTCGAGCGGGTGCGGCGGGCGGGTGTCCGGGGTCTCGCCGCTCTCCGCCGCGGCCGGGCCCAGCGGGGCCGGGGGCGGTCCCACGGCGGT
>DASYUM010000075.1:0-16721 GCA_036001225.1 Candidatus Methylomirabilota bacterium
CACCCCCGCGGGAAGCCTGCCGCAAGGCGGCAGCCGCCGGACTGTCGACCAGCCGCACGCTCGGGCCCGAGCGAGCACGGTGGGGCGGTTCGCGGCGGCAGGACCCGTTCGGCCTGCGCGTTCGCGAATTATCCGGGTTAGGACATTACCCGCGCTCCGCGGTCCGCCCCGGCTCCCTTTCCTTCCCCTGGAGAGAGAGGGTGATCTGGTGCCGACCGGGGCTAGTTGTAGAGGATGTCCTTCAACCGGCCGCGCAGGGCGGGATCCAGCGTGAAGAGGTCGCCGACCATCTTTCCCAGCTCTTCGCCCGTCACCGGGTCGAGTCCGAGCCTGGCCTTCTCCACTTCGGCCACGAAGGACCTGTCCTTCAACGTCTCCTCGAAGGCCTTGCGCAGGGTCTGGACCCGCTCCGGGGGGGTGCCGGGAGGGAGGGCGAACGGGCGGGCGAAGGCCCCGGCATGGTGGATGCCCACCCGGATCAGCCGGCGTGCCTCGTCGGTCTTGGCCAGGCTCATGGCCAGGGGGATGCCGGGGAGGTCCGGGAATGGTTTGGCGACCGCCTGCAGGACCACGAGCACGTCGCCCGCGTCCAGGGCCGCGCGCCAGGTCGCTCGCATGGAGTCCCAGGCCCAGCAGCTCCCGGCCAGCTCGCCGCCGTCGGCGGCCAGACGGATCTCGGAGGTCCCCTTGAACCCCGTGACGACCTGGATCGGAAGCCCGAGGGCCGCTTTCAAGATCCTCGCCGTGTTATCGGGGGAGGCACCCGGTGCGACACCCCCCAGCTTGACCGGCGTCTTGGCGGCCATCCATTTCTCGATCGTCGTGATGCCGCTGGCCTTGGTCAACGCGCAGACGACATCTTCCTTGACGGCGGCCCCGATGAACTCGAATTTCCGGGCATCGAACTCGACCCCGGGTTGCCCCAGGACCTGGCCCAGCAACAGGATCCCGTTGAAATGCCCCACGGTGAGCCCATCCGGCTTGGCGACCTTGTAGAGGTGATTGGCGGAGATGAGGCTTCCGGCTCCGGGCATGTTGTCCACGACGATGGTGGGATTCCCGGGGATGTGCTTGCCGAGGTGCCGGGAGAAGACCCGGGCGTAGGTGTCGAACCCGCCCCCCGCGGCCAGGCCGACGATGATGCGGAGGGTCTTGCCCTCGTAAAAGGACTGGGCGTCAGCCGGGCCATTGCCAAGAGACGCGAGGACGACCAGGGCCGGCCAGAGAGCGACGAGCCGTCTGCGCATGCGGTCCTCCCGTGTTGGGCCGCCTCACCGGGACCCGAGCGTCCCCGGACCGGCGGCAAGCTGCTCGGCGAGAATCTCGGCGATGTGCGCCACCCGCAACTGCAGGCCGCGCGCGTCGGCGGCGCCGCGAAGGTGGAGCAGGCAGCCCGGGTTGTCCGTGACCAGCACCGTAGCTTCCGTCCGGGCCACGTTGTCCAACTTGCGCGCGGCGATCTCCCGCGCCATCTCGGGATGATCCAGCGAGGTCGAGCCGCCGAAGCCGCAGCAGACCGCGGCTTCGGGCAGGTCGCGGACCTCGAACCCGCACACCGCGCGCAGCAGGCGGGGGGCGATCTCGGCGATGCCGAGCACGTTGGCGCTCTGGCAGAAGCTGTGGTAGGTGAGCGGGCCCGTCGCTCGGGAGCGGGCCAGCGCGCCGGCCGGCAGCTTGGCGACCCGGTCCAGGAAGGTGACCAGGTCCAGGGTCCGCGCGGCCAGGGCCTCGGCCCGCGGGCGCCAGGCCCCGTTGTCACGCAGCAGCTCGGCGTAGTCGTGCCCCACGGCGATCGCGCAGCTTGCCGCGGCGGTCACGATCCAGTCGGCGCGGACGGCCTCCAGGGCGGCGATGGTCTGGCGCGCCATCGCGGCCGCTACCCCACGGTCGCCGGCGTCGAGGGCGGGAAGGCCACAGCAGTGCTGGCCCCGCGGCACGACGACGCGCGCGCCGCAGGCGGCCAGCACCCGGACGGCGGCGGCCGCCTGCTCGGGCGCGAAGCGGTCGGTCACGCACTGGAGGAAGTAGGCCACGGTCAGCCCGCGCGCGCCGCTGCCGGCCAGCGGCCCGTCGGCGGCCGGCGCGAACTCACGCCCGAGCAGGGTCGCCCGGGCCGGCCGCCGGGCCAGCGCCGGCGCCGTCCGCCAGCGGAAGGCCTCGGGCAGCGGCAGGCGGAGCTGCCGGCCGCGGACGAACGGCGTCTGGAGCCACCGGCCCAGGCCGAGGGCGGCCGCAAAGAGGCGGGGGCGTGACCAGACCGCCAGCGCCCATCGCTTCCGCCACGGGAGGCCGAACCGCTCCCCCACCTGATGGCGCACGTTCAGGATCAGGCGGGGCAGCGGGATGTCGACCGGGCACACGGTGGCGCAGGCGTTACAGGAGACGCAGAGCGACTGCGGCCCGGCGGCGGCCTCGAGGCCGTGATGGAAACTCGTGTTGACCAGGCCGATGGCGCCGGAGTAGACGAAGCCGAACGCGTGGCCGCCGACGACCTGATAGGGCGGGCAGACGTCCGCGCAGGCGGCGCACCGGATGCAGCGGAGCGCGTCGGCGAAGGCCGGGTCGGCCGCCATCTCCGAGCGTCCGTTGTCGACGATGACGATGTGGAGCTCCCGGTCCGCCCGGTCGGGCCCGGTGATGAAGGTCGTGTAGACCGAGATGTCCTGGGCCGTGCCCGAGCGCGCGAGCAGGCGCACTTGGGCCGCCACGTCGTCCCAGGTCGGCAGCAGCTTCTCCCAGCCGACCAGGACGACGTGGACCGGCGGCAGCGACGAGGTCAGGCGTCCGTTGCCCTCGTTGGTGACGAGCATGATGGTGCCGGTCTCGGCGATCAGGGCGTTGGCGCCGGTGATGCCGATCTGCGCCTCGGCGAAGACCCGTCGCAGCTCGCCGCGGGCGACCCCGGCCATCTCCGCGATGTCCTCCCGCGAGACCGGGCGGCCGACGTGCGCCTCGAAGAGCCCGCCAACCTGCTGGCGGCTCTTGTGGATGGCGGGCATGACCATGTGCGACGGTGTCTCGCGGGCCAGCTGGATGATCCACTCGCCCAGATCCGTCTCGACCGCCGCCACGCCGGCCGCCTCCAGGGCGTGGTTCAGGAACAGCTCCTCGGAGACCATCGTCTTGCCCTTGGCCACCAGGCTGACGCCGCGCCGCCGGCAGAGGTCGACGACGTAGCGGACGGCGTCGGCGGCCGACGTGGACTCGTACACCGTCGCGCCGGCCGCTTCGGCGGCCTCCTTGAAGCGGGCGAAGAGTGTCACGCGGTCGCGGATGGCCCGGCGCTTGGCATCGGTGAGACGCGCGCGGTGGGCGGCGAAGGACGGGTCGGGCACCCCGAGCCCCGCCTGGGTCTCCCAGTGCTCGAACGTGGCCCGGCGGGCGGCGCCCCAGGCGCGCTGGAAGTTGAGCAGGTTCCGCCCGAGCTGGCGGTCGGCCAGCGCCTTGCGGTAGCGCTCGGGAAACGGCGCGATCGGACTGGTCATTCGGGTCCCCCCTCACCCCCAGCCCCTCCCACCCCGAAGGGGGAGGGGGGCGGACCCCGACGGATGACTCGAGCGAGACGATCCGCGTGTCTCATTCGGATGCTGCCATCAGCAGAATGTGGAGCGCCCGCGGCCCGTGCACCCCGATCGTGAGCTGCCGCTCGATGTCGGCGCTGCGGCTGGGGCCGCTCACGAGCGTGGCGTAGGCCGGGGGGCGGCCGCTGACTCTCCGCAGGACGGCGACGGCGCCGTCCAGCGTCGGCACCAGCGTCGCCGCCTCCAGCCACACGAGGTGCACGTCCACGCAGAGCTCGACCCGACGGTCGTCGGCGGTCGAGGCGAGCAGCACCGAACCCGTTTCGGCCACGCCCAGCATCGCGACCGAGATCCCGGCATCGGCCCGTCGGGTCGGCCAGAGTCCGGCCGTGGCCGCGACGGACAGGCCCGCCTCGCCGAGTCCCTGGATCAAGGCCGGCCGCTGCGGTACCCCGTCGGCCACGGCCACGGTGCGGCAGCGAGCCTCCAGCAGGATCCGCGTCGCGAGCGGCAGAACGTCGGCGCGCGCCGCGCGGTGGACCGTGGCCCCGATCCGCCCGGCCTGGGCCTCGAACGCCGTCGTCAGCTCGACCATGATCGCCCCTACCCCTTGGGCACGTACGAGCCTAGCACCTCGAGTGGTGGCCGCGCGAAGTCGGCCGCCCGACGGTTCCGCGGGCAAGCCGGCGCTCGGCTCTGCTGCGTTCACGGCGTCTTCGGCATCGGCCAGCCGAGCCACTCACCGATGGCCCGGCCCATGATCCACTCCTGGTCGGCGGCCGAGAGCCACGGCAACTCCTCGGTGAACAGCGTCACGGCTTCACGCCACGGACAGGGCAGCCGTGTCCAGTCGGTGCCCCAGAACATCCGCCGGGGGCCGAACGCGTCGTACACGCGCCGGATGTGCGGGTGGAGCCCGCGGAACGGATACGGCTCGGTGGTGTAGCAGGGCAGCGCGGAGGCTTTGACCGCCACGTTGGGCCGCCGCGCCAGCGCGCAGAGCTGGGAGAGATCGGCGAAGGCCGCGTCGTCCTTCTTTGCAGTGCCGATGGCCAGGTGATCGATGACGAGCTTGAGGCCGGGATGGCGCCCGGCGATCTCGTCCACGGCGGGGAGCGAGCCGGGCGGGAAGATCATCAACGGGATGCCGGCCCGCTCGGCCGCCGGCCAGAGCCAGTCGGCGGTGCCGTCGGTCAGCCATGGCTTCTGGAGCTCGGTGTGGAACGTGAAGCGCATGCCGAGCATGCCGGGCTGCTTCCGCCACCCGTCGACGAGCCCCCGGCTCTCGGGCTTCTCGAGGGCGAGCCGGCCCATCACGGCGAACCGGTCGGGGTGCCGGCGCGCCGCCTCGAGGGCGAGGTCGTTGCGGTCGCCTTCCCACGACGGCGGCACGATGACGACGCGATCGACGCCGGCCGCCTTCATGCCCTCCAGCACCATGTCCCTGGTGACGGGATGAGGCTTCTGGGCCTGGTGGGCCCGGCCCGGGGGCCACGGCCGGTCGGGCGTATCGGCGCCCCATATGTGCACCTGCGCATCGACGATCAGCATCTCGGGGCCTCCGGTGACGTATCGTACTGCACTTCGCGCCCGGCGGCCCAGGCCCGCCGGCCGGTGCTACCATGGGGCGGGCTCTCGCACTCGCCCAAGGAGGCACGGCGATGTCGGAGAAGGCTACCCCGCTGCCGTTCGATCTGCGCAAGCTCGGACACGTCGTCCTCAACGTCAGCGACCTCGACGTGTCGGTCCGCTTCTACACCGAGGTTCTCGGCCTGCGGGTCAGCGACCGCTACCCGGACAGCATGGTGCCCGGTGGCATGGTCTTCCTCCGCTGTAACACCGACCACCACGGCGTGGCGCTGGTCGGCGGGGCCACGAGGCACGAGCCAAGCAGCCTGAACCACTTCGCCTTCGAGGTCGGGTCCCTCGACGAGGTGTTCCGCGCGCGAGCCTGGCTGCGCAAGCACGGGGTCCCCATCGTCTTCGAAGGCCGGCGGCGCGCGGGCTGTCAGATCGCCGTGGAGTTCCGGGATCCCGATGGCAACAACCTGGAGATCTACTGGGGCGTCGATCAGATCGGCACCGAGGGACACGTGCGTCCGGCGAGCGAGTGGCGGCAAGCGCTCACCCTGGAGGACGCCGTGGCCACGCCGGTTGCCGGTCAGCACCTGCCCCCGGTTACGGACATCAGGTAAGGAGACCACCATGGCCAGCCCTTCCACGCGCTCCCATGTCTACGTCGGCGCGGCGGCGTCGGGATCCGGCGCCCGCGGGGGGATCTTCCGGCAGGCGGTGGGTGACGATCGCTGGGAGCCGCTCACCGCGGGATTGCCCGAGGCCACCCAGGTCCAGGCGATCACCGTGCATCCGACGGATCCGGACGTCCTCTACGTGGGCACCTGGAGCGGCCTGTACCGGAGCGCGGACCGCGGCGAGCGCTGGGCACCCCTGGCGCTGGGCGATGGCCGCACCGAGGTCTGGTCGGTCCTCGTGCAGCCGACGCATCCCCGGATTCTCTACGCGGGCACCGCCCCGATCGGCGTCCACCGGAGCGACGACGGCGGGGAGACGTGGCGGCGGTTGCCTCGGGCGGTTCAGCCCGAGCGGGTGGCGATGAGCTTCGCCTGCCGGGTGATGCGGCTCGCCGCCGATCCCGCCCAGCCCGAGGAGGTGTACGCGGCGCTGGAGGTCGGCGGGGTCATGCGGAGCCTGGACGGCGGCGAGAGCTGGGAGGACTGCAGCGCCGACCTGGTCAAGCTCGCCGAGCGCCCGCATCTCCGGAGCCGGATTCAGAGCGACACGGAGACCGAAGGCATGCTGGACGGGCACGCCCTCTGCGTGAGCGCAGCCCGCCCGGGCACCATCTTCCTCGCCGTCCGCATGGGGCTGTTCCGCAGCGAGGACCGCGGCGCGAGCTGGCAAGATCTGGAGGTCGGGCGCTTCTCGCCGCTCACCTACGCCCGCGATGTCCGCGTGTCCCCGCACGACCCACGCGTCCTGTACGCTTGCCTCAGTCCCGCCGCGCGCAGCCAGGATGGATCGCTCTACATGAGCCCGGACCTGGGCGAGACCTGGACACGGCTCGACCGTAACGTCGAAGCCGAGAGCACGATGATGGCGGTGGCGCTGCACCCCCGGGATCCCGATCAGATCTACGGCGCGACCCGCAGCGGGCAGGTCTTCGCCACCCGGGACGGCGGCCGGACGTGGCACCAGCACCGGCTGCCGGCGGGCGTCCAGGACGTCTACGCCATCGCCTGCGGTTGACGCCGAAGCTCGCCTCGTTCCTGTCCCGGTCGGCCCGGACCGGCGTCGCCTTCACACCCACGCTCCTCGCCTGCTACGCCATCGCCGCATCGATCCACCTCGCCTCGATGGTCCTCAACACGCTCCTCCCCTTTCACGTGGTGAGGCTGGGCGGCAGCAAGACCGAAGTCGGGCTCCTCTTCTCGGTCATGACGGTGATCTCGATGTTTCTCCGTCCCGTCGTCGGGGGGTGGGTCGACGCCGTCGGGGTCCGCCCGGTGCTCCTGCCCGGAGTCGCGGCGCTCGCCGCCACGTCGCTGGCCCTGCACCTGGCCACCACGCCAATGGGGGTGATCGTGCTGATGGCCGGGGTCGGCCTGGCCAACGGCCTCATCTCGACCACGGCCGCCGTCCTGGCGGCGGGGAGCAGCTCCGCCGCCCACCGCGGCGAGGTCCTGGGTGTGTATTACCTCGCATCGTCGCTGGCCATCGCCGTGGCGCCGCCACTGGCGTTCGCCCTGCTCCAGCTCGGCGGGATGCCGCTCAGCTTCGTCGTGGTCACGGGGCTGGCGGGTGCCATGACCGTCCTGGTCTGGTCCCTCCCGGGCGCGGCGACGGCCACCGTCGCGGGTGCGCCGCCCGGCTTCCGGCTCTGGAGCCGTCACGCCCTCCCCTCGTCGGCCACGCTCGTGCTCACCAGCATCGGCCACAGCTCGATCTACGCCTTCCTGCCCCTCTACGCCGTCAGCCGCGGCCAGGGCAAGGCCATCGCCTGGTTCTTCACGGTCTACCCCATCTGGCTGATCGCGTGCCGGGCCGTTCTGCGCCGCCTCTCCGACCGGGTGGGCCGGGCGCGGGTGATCCTCCCCGCGATCGCGTGCCTGGCCGGGGGGTTCTTCGCGCTCGCCCTCGATCCCACGCCCGCGTCGCTCGTCCTGTCGGCGATCCTGCTGGCCACCGGAGGGTCCGTGCTCTACCCAACCCTGGCCGCCCTGGTCGTGGACCGCGCGCCGGCGGCGGAGCGCGGGCTGGCCCTCGGTACCCTGTCGGCGTCCTGGGACCTCGGCGTGGTCATCGGCTCGGCCCTCATCGGCCTCGTGAGCGATCGGGTATCGTACGGGGCCGGGTTCGCCCTGGCCGGCATCACCGCCGCGCTGGGGATCTTCGCGTTCCTCGCCTTGGAGCAGCGCCACGCCCGCCTGGTCGCGCTCCAGGGCCCCGCCGGGTCCATGGATTCATCCACGCGAGCGTCGTGAGGCATCGTCCCCGGCCGGCCACCCGCCGGCGCTCGGTCGCCATCGTGGTCGGCCACACGCTCGGACACGTCTTACCCGGCCTGGCCGTCGGCGAGGCCTACCGGCGCGCGCTCGGGGATGTCGATCTGCTCGTCATCGAGGCCGCTCCGGGGTCCGTGACGCGGATGCTGCCGCCGGGGCCGTGGCGCCACGCAACCGTCCGCGCCTCCCCGCTGGTCGGCGTGGGATGGGGGCGCAAGGTCGCCGCGCTCGGGCGGGCGCTCGCCGCGGCCGCGGACGCGCGGCGCCTGCTCACGGTTCACGGGGCGCGCCTGGTGCTCGGGTTCGGGGCCTACGCGTCGGGCGGCGTGCTGGTCGCCGCGCGGAGCCTCGGCCTCGGGACGGCCATCCATGAGGCCAACGTCATCCCGGGGCTCGCCAATCGGCTCCTGGCGCCGCTCGTGGACCGGGTCTACCTCGCGTTCGCCCCGGCTCGGCGCGGGCTCCTGACGCGCCGGTGCCTGGTGGTCGGCCATCCCGTCCGGGCCGCGATCGCGGCGCTGGCGCGCGAGCGCCGCCTGCCGCCGGACTCCGATCGGCCCCGGCGCCTCCTGGTGACCACCGGCGCCGGCGCCGGCGAATTCTTCGCCCACCACGCGCCGACCCTGGCGGCCGCGCTCGGGCACCGCGGCCTCGCCGTCGAGGTGGTGCACCAGGCCGGCAGCCCCGATCCCGCGCTCATTCGCCACGCGTACGCCGCGGCCGGCATCACGGCCTCGGTCACCCCGCACCTCGAGGACATCGCCGCCGCCGACCGTTGGGCGGACTTCGCGCTCGCCCGCGCGGGGGCGGGAACGGTCAGCGAACTGGCCATTGCCGGCGTTCCGGCGCTGCTGGTCCGCTCGCCGAGGCGGCCCGGGACCATCAGGCCGCCAACGCCCGCGCGGCGGCCGCCGCCGGGGGCGCCTGGTGGGTCCGCGAGGCCGAGTGGCAGACAGAGTCCGTGGCCGACACGGTGGCGCGGATCCTCGGCGATGCGCGGGCGTGGATGGAGGCGTCCGAACGCGCCGGCGCTTCGCGCCGCCCGATGCCGGCGAGCGGCTCGTGGCTGACTCTGAGAGCTGGATGATCGGCCGATGGTGAGCGCCGGCGCCAACCGCGGATATGCTGGTCCGATCCGAGCGGCGGCTTTTGCCGCCGCAACTTTTTCCTGGAGGAGGCCTCGGAGGGGGCCGTCGAGGCCCCCTCCGGAAAAACTAGGGGCGCAGCGCGCAGATCGCGGTCGCCACGGCCAAGGTGGACGGCCGGGCGCAGTGCACCTCCCAGCCGTTGCCCGACGGCGATGAGGTCTGGATGCGGGCGTCACTGGATCGGCCGAGGCACGAGCCACCGCCGGTCAGGAGGAACTCGTTGAGATTGCACTCGGCCCGCGCCGTGCCGTTCCCACGTGATCTGGGTCTGCGACCCGCTGACCTGGAACGACGTGGCGAAAACCCAGTGATGGACCCCGGGAAAGAACTCCGTCGGCTGATTGCGAAAGAGGACGCCGGGCGAGAAGAAGTTGTTCTCGCCCACCTCGATGGTCACGGGACTGGTCACCAGGCTGGCATAGCCGAAGTAGGCGAAGAGGATGTTTTCGCCCTGGCGGTGGAGCGCGGCCCCGTCGCCGGCGTGGCGGCGATGGTCCTGCTCGGGGGGGCCCCCGCCTTCTGGATGATGACGCCGCTCGTCATCACCGAGACGGCGTTCATGGCGTTCTTCACGGCGGCGGTCACCGGCTTCTACCTCGGACTCTACCGGGACGCGCGCTGGTTCGCCGCCGCCTGGCCGGCGTTCGCCCTGGCCGCCCTCACGCGCCACACGGCCCTCCTCTTCGGCCCGATCGCCGGCGCCTTCGTCGTCGCCGCCCTCGCGTCGCGAGACCCGGCCGTCCGGGCGCGCCTGCGGAGCCGGGCCTTCTGGCTGGCGCCGCTCGGTGCCGCCCTCCTGCTGGCGCCGTGGCTCGCGCGGCAGCAGCTGGTCTTCGGCGACCCGCTGGTCGGCCCCCGCCTGGCGGCCGGCCAGCTCACGGCCTACCTGCCCCAGGTGGCGATGCCGTGGCACTTCTACCTCGCCGAGCTGCCCGGAATGCTGTCACCCCTGACCTCGGCCGGGGTCGTGGCGGGGATCGCCGGGGCGGTCTGGCGGCGCGATCGCTTCGGCCTGCATTGCCTCGGCGTCGCGGCCGGCATCGTGGTCTGGTTCAGCGCCTATCGGTTCAAGGAGCCGCGCCTGATCACCGCGGCCCTGCCCTTCATGGTCATGCTGGCCGCGCTCCCGGTGACCCGGCTGGTGCCCGCGGGCGGGCGCGGGCGACGCGCCCTCCTGCTGGGGGCGGCGCTGGTCGTGGTCCTGGTCGCGAACTTCGTCACCGTCAGCGCGGCCCTGGCGCGCCGGCGGGTCCTGGGCGAGCCGTCCTTCGTCGAGGCCATGCGGTTCCTGCGGCGAGAGGCCTCCCGGGAGGCGCTGGTCCTCGGCGCCAACTACCCCCAGATCCACTGGTACGCCGACCGCCGCGCGGTCGAGCTGCCCCCGGAGCCCGCGCTGGCGGCAGTCCTCGGGCAGGCCGAGTGGGTGGTGGTCACGAACTTCGAGCGCGGCCAGCCGGCCTACGCCCTGGCGCTGCCGACCCGGGCGGCGGCGGGCGCCCGGCCGGATGACGTCCTCGTGTTTCGAGATCCGTGGTTCGCCACCGCGCTCATCCGGGCGTCGGCGCTGGCGCCGGGCGGGGGGCGGGCCGGTACGCCGGGCGCCGGGAACCCCCCCGAGGCGTCCGGGCCGGCGGCCCCCGAGAGTCGGACGCCGGGGACACGCTCGCCTCGCTGAGTGGGGGCGGCGGTCGGCCGGTACTCGAACACGGCGACGCGGGGCGGCTCCCACCCGGTCGAGGTCGGGGGGGCCGCCGGGGTGCGGTAGACCGGCGTGTACGCGCGCAGGGCTTCCAGCGGAACGCAGGAGGCACCGGCATCGCGGCCGGCGATCCGGAACCGGCCGGGCGGCTTCTCGCGAAGGAACGCGTCGGCCTCCGCATAGGTGTCGAATTGCCGCACGAACGTCAGCTGCTTGAACGGGCCGGCGTCCCGCGGCTCCTCCCAGCCGATCACCCAGGTGGACCCGCGGGGGACGACGGCCCGTCCCCCGAAGATGTGGAGGCGAACGGCCATCGCGCGGTAGTAGGCGGGATAGAAGACCAGGGCAGGCCGCCGCCGCCCGGCCGGATCCCGCTCGACGTAGATCTCGAGGAACTCCGCGGGGCGCCGCCCCGCCCACCGGCCCATGGCGAAGAAGATGCCCTTGAGGTCCGACGCCGGATACGGGAGCAGCGCGGTGTTGCTGATGACGTACCGCGCCCGCCGGTCGTCCATGATCCGGCTCGCGGTCCCCTCGTCCTGGGCGGTGAAGAAGCGCGCGGCGTCGGCCGCGCCGGCCTGGGTCGGGTTCGCCACCGGGACCCGCCGCGCGATCCGGGTGATCCAGTACCCGTAGTCCCACCACGCCATCATGCCCCAGGCCGGGGCCGGGGCCGGTTGCCGGTAGCGCGCGTAGTAGAAGTCGGGGTCACCGAAGGGTTCCGGGGTGTTCGCGCGCATCCACTCGAGCGCGTCGAACCAGTCCCGGTCCGGGCCGCCGGCGACACGCCCGCTCACGGTCAGGGCCGGCAGGACGTTCGGGGCCACCGCGACCGTGAGCACGAGGACGGCGGCGACGGCCGGGCGGACCAGCGGCCAGATCAGCCGGACCGCGGCCCAGGCGGCCAGCAGCGCGACGTTGATCGCCAGGTAATAGGCGAAGCGCCATTGGGCGGCGGTCGCCACCATCATCCCGACCGTCCAGACGGCGAGCAGCGTCTTCTCGGGTGCGCCGTGGCGGACCGCGTCTCGGACGGCGAGCGCGAGCCCGCCCGCCGCCAGCAGGGCGCAGGTCGTGAACTCCGCCCAGAGGGGCGCCAGCGAGAACCGGCCCGCCGGCCAGAGCAGCGGCCGGGCCTCGCCGACGGTCTCGGGGCCGAGGCCGCGGAAGCGCTCGGCATACGCCGCGATCTCCCCGCCGACGGACGGCGCCAGGAGCAGCGCCGCCGCCGCCCCCAGCCCGAGGGCGGCGATCAGGGTCAGGTAGGCCCAGGCTGGTCGGGCCCGGCGGGTCATCGCGCGCCCGAGGCGATCGAGGGCCACGACGGTGACCGGCCCGGCCACCAGCAGGCCGAGCGTGAGCGCCCCTCGCCGATTGGCCAGGTACAGCGGAACCCACAGGCCGAGGCCAACGGCGCACGCGATCGCCAGGACGCGACCGACCTCAGTCCGGCATCCCCGGACGTGGTCGAGCGCGAGCTGGAGGACGGCCCACGCGACCAGGACCAGGACCAGCAGCGCCCCGCTGGACCACGTCCACAGGTACGCCGCCAGGGCGACCCCCGCCGCCACCGCGGGCCGCCCCGCTCCGCCGGGCGACCGGAGCGCCCGCAGCACCCCGAGCACGACCAGCGTGGCGAAGAGGACTTCCGCGACGTGGTGGTCGGTGAAGCCGAGCAGGGAGCGTTGCAGGAACTGGCCCGGGAGCAGGGCGGCGAGGAGGGCCGCGATGACGGCCTCGACGGGGCCGAACAGCATCCGGCCCAGGCCGTAGACCAAGCCGACGACCACGACGCCGAGCGCCGGGGGGACGAACGCCGCGACCGTCTCCACCAGTCGCTCCGAGGGCGCGCCCAGCCCGACGGCCCAGGCCGCGAAGGCGACGAGGAGATATCGAAGAGCGGCGCCTCGGGGACCGCCTGGCCGTCCGGCGCGAGCCGATAGGGGTCGAAGAAGTTCGGCCAGGGGAGATGGCGGAGCAGGCTCTCCACCTGCCGGACGTGGATCCAGACGTCGGTCTCGTGGAACACGACCCGGTTGTCGGCGAAGACCCGAGGGTAGGGCAGCGCGGCCCGGACGAGGAGCGCCACGCTGGCGACGGCGGCCATCGCCGCCCCGCCGCGGACGGCGAGCGGCGTCATTTCGGCGAGCCTCCCCCGAGGGTCGCTTGCGGTATATCCACCACGAACGGGCGTATCTCCATCGCTCGGGTTTCCGGTAATCTAGGTTGACAGCGTAAGAGGCATCCCGTGGGCGATCCTGACCCGGTCTCTCGCCACATTTCCGTCGCGGGCGCGCGCGTGCCCAGCTTCGTCTACGGTACGGCCTGGAAGGAGGCGGACACCGAGCGCCTGACGCGCCTGGCCCTCGAGGCCGGCTTCCGCGGCATCGACACCGCGAACCAGCGCCGTCACTACCACGAGGCCGGCGTGGGCGCCGCGATCGCGTGGGCGTTCGCCTCCGGCCTCGTGCAGCGCGACGAGCTGTTCCTGCAGACCAAGTTCACCTCGGTGGGCGGCCAGGATCACCGCCTGCCCTACGACCCGGCCGCCGACGTCGCTACCCAGGTGCGTCAGTCCTTCGCCAGCTCGCTCGAGCATCTGCAGGTCGAGACGCTCGATTCTTATGTCCTGCACGGGCCCGCGCGACGCTTCGGCCTGACCGCCTCCGACCTCGCGGTATGGCAGGCCATGGAAGAGCTGCATGCGGCCGGCAAGACGCGCTTCCTCGGCGTCAGCAACGTCGGCCTCGACCAGCTCGAGGAGCTCTGTGCGCGAGCGACGACCCCGCCGGCCTTCGTGCAGAACCGCTGCTTCGCGCGAAGCGGCTGGGACCGCGAGGTCCGCGCGTTCTGCCGCGAGCGGGGCATCGTCTACCAGGGCTTCTCGCTCCTGACCGCCAACCTGGCAGAGCTGCGCCATCCCGCGTTCGGACGTCTGGTGGCGCGCGTCGGCAAGACCCCGGCCCAGGTGGTCTTCCGCTTCGCGCTGCAGGTCGGCATGCAGCCGCTTACGGGCACGACCGACCCCGCCCACATGCGCGAGGACCTCCAGAGCTACGAGTTCGCGCTCTCCCCCGAGAACGCGCGCCTGGTCGAGGGCATCGCCAGCGCGTAGACGCGCTCAGCGCGACCGCGGGCCCTGCCGCGTCGCGGCCCGGCCGCGCCCGGCGGGCCTCGTCGGACGCGGCTCCGGCAGGATGCGGACGGCGGGGTGCAGCTCCCGCGCGAGCGCGAGAAGCAGATAGGTGTGGCACGTCTCGCCGGGGGTGCGGTACGGGCACATGCACATGACGTACACGTCACGCGCCTTCGACTCCTCGACGAGCGCGCGCAGGGCTCCGCGCGAGTCGGCGCCGGACAGGATGTGCCGGCGGAATCGGGCGCGGTAGCGCGTGCGGCGAAACGCCGCCGCGTGCGCCGCCTCGGCGGACGCCCCCGCGCGCTTGGCCTCGCCCTTCGCGCGACTGAAGTCGGCGAAGAGGTCCTCGGGCGGCGCCAAGGCCTTGACCCCGGCGCGCCCGGCGCGCATCACGTTGATGCGCCGGCCGCCCGCCGGCGTCGGCGCGAATCGCGTGATCCGCCCGAGGCCCATGGCGGCGATCGTACCGCGGCCGCCCGGGCGCGAACAGAGTGCCCCGGGAGTCACCGGTCGTGCCCCGCTTGATGTGGAAAATGCGGGGGCGCACCTTCCGGTGCGGGCGTGATGGGGCAGCATAGCTCGGATCCGGATCACGCGAAACGGCCCCTTCTCGGGAATACCCAGATAAGGGTCGGGCCGTCGCACGCGATCCTAGAGGCGCTGCGCGATGCGTCATGCCGCCGACCGGCGGGGATCGCGCAGCATCGCCGGGATCTGGCGCCAGCCATCGAGTCGGCGCAGCCGGATCTGCCCGCTGACCACGAGGCCCACGAGCAAGACGAGCGCGGCGTCCTCGGTGGGCAGCGCGCCCTGGGTCTTCACGCGCCGGCGGAACTCCTCGTTCAGGCGCTCGATCACGTTGGTCGTGCGCAGCGTCTTCCACTGGCGCTTCGGGAACTGGAAGAACGTGAGCAGCTCCTCGCCTCCCTCCTGGAGGCTGCGGACCACGCCCGGGCAGCGCGGCGTCCACTTCCGCTCGAAGGCGGTGTAGGCCGCGCGGGCCGCCGCAGCGTGCTCGGCATAGACGATCCGGTGAAAGTCGGCCCGGATGTCCGCGAGCACATGTTTGGGCGCCTTCCGTTCGAGGTTGCGCAGCTTGTGGACGCAGCACCGCTGGACGACCGCGGCGGGCCACGCGAGGCCGACGGCCTTGCGCAGCCCGGGGTGCCCATCGATGACGCACCACACCGGCGCCCCGAGCCCGCGGGCTCCCAGGTCGTCCAGGCAGCCCTTCCAGGCGGGGAAGGTCTCGCCGCCGGGGCAGAGCTCCAGGGCCACGAGCTGCTTCTGCCCGTCGGTGAGGACCGCGACGACGCCGAGGGCCGGGACGCTCACGACCTTCCCGGCGCTCCGGACCCGCAGGGCCAGGGCGTCGAGGTAGAGGCCGAGGACGTCGAGGTCGGCGAGGGAGCGGGTGCGCCAGGCCTCGAGCTCGGCCTTGAGCGTCCCCACGATGCGCGAGACGGAGCTCTTGGACAGCGGCGCCGCCCGGAGCAGCGGCGCGAGGGCCCCGCGGAGCCGCCGGGTGTTAGCGCCGGCCAGGTAGGTGGCGACCACCGCCTCGTTCACCTCCCGCAGCCGACGCTGGTAGCGGGGCAGCAGGCTCGAGACCCATTCCCGCCGGCCGGTCGGCGTGAACAGCCGGGCCCGCGGCACCGCCAGGGCCAGTGGGCCGGTCGGCCCGGTCAGCGTGCGCGCCTTGGTCCCGTTGCGATACCCGCCCCGGGCGTCGCCACGCTCGTACGGCCGCGCGCCGAGGGCGGCGGTCAGCTCCTCGTCCACGGCGACCTCGATCGCGCGCCGCACCGCCGCATGGATCAGTTCGCCGAGCGGGCTCGGCCGGCCGTCATGCGGCCGCGCCTCTATCCTGATATGCTCTGCCATGGCGCATTCCTCCGGTGGCCGCCTGGCCGGGCGGCCGGCTGTGGGTTAACCACTCCCAACAGCCGGAAGAATGCGCCCTTTCGCTTTTCCACACCAATCGGGCCACGACCTGTCTCGGCCACGGCAATCATCGTCGCGACACCACATTTCATGTTCCAGCTGCCCGCACCGTACAGAAGATCGCCTTCGACGCTGGGTGTCCATGGATCACGCTTCCAGCCATAAGAGAGCGGGTCATTGTCCAGGTGACCGTTCAACATGAGCTTCTTGCCACCGCCGATGCCTCTCAGCATGGCAATCGCTTGAAATCGCCCGGGCTCCACCTCTTGCAGATCCACATCATATCCGCGCTCAGCAAAGTACTGAGCGAGCCAACGGGCTACAGCGGTCTCCTCTGCCCGTGGGCTCGGAATCCGTATGAGGTCACACGCTAGATCCACAAGAGCCTTCCGGTCGATATTGGTCACGAGCTGCTTGGCGACACTCTCCATTGGTTCCTCCGTCCACTCCCGCCATTCGCCGGAAGCTACCATTCCCATTCGCCGAGACAAGTCGTCTGCCACCCACGCCCCTGCCCGTCTTCCGCAACACCAGGATCCCCGGGCTCTACTCCGCACCAAAGAGACGCCCGAGGCCAACCATCCGTTCCGAGACCACAACTCCCAGAACCGAGATAACGATCACCGGCGAAGACACCGCGGTGACAAGCGGATCGAAGGTCTGCTCGAGGTAGCCAAAGATGCGGACCGGGAGGGTTACCGTCGTCGGGCTGGACAAAAAGAGCGAGATGTTCACGTCGTCGAAGGA
>DASYUM010000076.1:0-6509 GCA_036001225.1 Candidatus Methylomirabilota bacterium
CACCCCCGCGGGAAGCCTGCCGCAAGGCGGCAGCCGCCGGACTGTCGACCAGCCGCACGCTCGGGCCCGAGCGAGCACGGTGGGGCGGTTCGCGGCGGCAGGACCCGTTCGGCCTGCGCGTTCGCGAATTATCCGGGTTAGCGGTTCGGCACTGCGCCGCGCGTCGTCACCCCGACAGGTTCCTGGGGACCGGCGAGGGCGGTGAGGTCGAGGGCGGCCAGCCGCTCGCGGGTGGGCACACCCTCGGCGTCCCAGCCGCGCAGCGCGTAGTAGGCGTCGAGCATCCCCGACAGCTCGGCCGGCGGGCAGTACATGCCAGCCGAGGGACCGTCGGGGATCGGCTCGTGCATCACCCGCCACGGGAGGACATCGTCGTTCCGGCGAACGCCCTCCCGCACGTTGAACAGCCGCTCCACGTTGACGATCCGCTCCCCGACCCGCTCCAGCTCGGCCGCGTCCATGTCCCAGCCGGTCACCGCGGAGACGAGCCCGGCATAGGTGTCGTTGACGAACAGCCCGAAGCCGCGCTCGGAGGTGAAGCGGCACATCACCAGGCTGTCGTCCACCGCGGTGAAGTGTTGGCTCTGGATGGCGAAGGCCGGCTTGTCGGCGGTCGAGCGGCGATCGAAGCCCTGAGCGTACTGCGGCGTCGGCCGGGTGTCGTGGTGGCTGCCGCCGCGGGTGGCGGTGGCGTAGCCGATGGACATGCCCTTGAGCGCCCGCGCCGAGTGCGCCGGCAGCTCGAGCCCCTTCACCGCGTAGGGAAGCCGCTCGGCGCCCTGGCCGATGGCGGCGGCCAGCCGCCGCGATCCCTCGGCCAGCCGGTCCCCGAAGTCCTGGCGGCGCGCGGTCAGCTCGATCAGGCGGATCATGCCGGCGTGGTCGCCCCAGCCGAAGGGCATCCCCACCTCGTCCGGCTCGAGGAGCCCCCGCTCCAGGCACTCGGCCACGAAGGCGAGCGTCACGCCCATCGAGATGGAGTCCAGCCCGAGGAGGTCGCAGAGGATGTTGGCCTGGATGAGGCTGGGGGCGTTGGCGTTGCCGAGCATCGAGCCGAAGGCGAAGAGCGTCTCGTACTCCGGCATCTTGCCCCGCGTCCCGCCGTAGACCGGCACCTCGGCGGGCACCGCGAATTGCTTGCCGCACGCGACCGGGCACTTGAGGCAGGTGGTGTCCCGGTCGTGGTAGTGCTCCTTGAGCGAGCGGCCGTCGATCAGCTCGGCCTCCGCGAAGACCTCCTGGCGGAGGTTGTAGGCGCCGAGGGCCCCGATCGCGTTGATGGGGCCGGTCAGGAAGGGGGTGCCGAAGATGGAGAGGTTCTGCGTCCCCTTCTTCATCGGCTCCCGGGTGTCGTCGATGAGGCGCTTGAGGCGGGCCGGATCGGCGACCGCCGTCTTGCGGCTCCCGGTGACGCAGATCGCCTTGAGGTGCTTGGCCCCGCACACCGCCCCCAGGCCGCCCCGCCCGGCGACGCCCTCGCGGTTCTTCCAGTAGTGGGCGAGGCAGGCGAAGCGGACCCGGTGCTCGCCGGCCGGCCCGATCGCCAGCGCGTCGGTCTCGGCGCCCTCGGCGGCCTGAATCGCCTCCACGGTCTCCCGGGTCGTCCGCCCCCACAGGGACCGCGCGTCGCGCACGGTCGCCCCGCCCTCGCTCACCACCAGGTAGACAGGGTGCGGCGCGCGGCCGGTGACGACGACGGCGTCGAAGCCCGTGCGCTTCAGCGTCGCCGGGAAGCGGCCGCCGAAGGTCGAATCGAAGAAGAGCCCGGTCAGCGGCGACTTGCTCGCGATGCAGGCGCGGCTGTTCCCGGGCACCAGTGTGTCGGTGACGGGGCCGACGGCGAGGGCGACGGCGTTGGCAGGATCGTAGGGATCGATGCCGGCCGGCACCGCGTCCCACAGGAGGCGCGCCGCCAGCCCGTTCCCGCCGAGAAAGGCACGCGCGGTCGCCGCGTCGAGCGATCGGATCTCGCTCGCGCCGCTGGTCAGGTCCACGTGGAGGATGCGGCCGCCGTAGCCGGTCATGGGTGTCGAAGGCCCTCCGTATTCTAACCGGGATGTGGGTCGCGTCCATCCGCTCCCTCTCCCTCCTCTGGGGGTCCCGGGAACCTCCTGCCTGGATCAGAGGTTTCTTCGACGAGCCGCCTTGGCGCAACCGACCCCAAAGCCCTTGACAACCAGGCGATACGCTGTTACCAGGGTGCTATCCCCTCGTAGGCAGGGCCCATCCGGGCCTCAAACATCCGAACCCTCGCATGGAGGACCAAGGACCATGGCGGAGCAACCGAGTCCGAGCCGCCGCGACTTCTTGAAGAGCCTGGGCGTCACGGTGGGTGCCGCCGCCGGGGCGACCGTCCCCCTGACCGCCCCGACGCTGGCCCAGGCTCAGGGCCCGGCCGCGCCCAAGGGCAACATCCCCGACAAGCCGTTCAAGGTCGGGCACATGACCTTCTTCACCGGGGCGGCGGCCGTGCTGGGGGAGCCCTCCTACAAGGGCCTCATGCTCGCCGTGGACGAGGTCAACGCCCACGGCGGGCTGCTCGGGAAGCGCAAGATCGAGGTGCTGAAGGCCGACGAGGCCGCCGGGACCGACGCCAACGTGAAAGAGATGCGTCGGATGAAGGCCTCCGAGCAGATCGATCTCTTCACCGGCGTCATCTCGAGCGGGAACACGCCAGCCCTGGGGCCGGTCGCCGAGGAGCTGAAGCTGCTGACCATCTTCGTGGATGGCTGCACCGACTTCCTGTTCGACAAGGCGGTGCCCAATCCCCACTACATCTTCCGGATCACGAACATCCAGTCGGCGGACGGCGTGACCTGCGCGCTGGCCATGGCCCAGCACTGGCCGCAGGTCCGGAAGATCGCCCACATCCACCCCGACTACTCCTACGGCCGGAACGCCTTCGACCATGTCCGGATCGTCAGCGAGAAGCTCCTGCCCGGCTCCCAGGTGGTATCGGAGGGGTGGCCGAAGCTGGGGACGACCGACTTCACCTCCCACATCACCAAGGCCATCGCGGCCAAGCCCGACATCCTGGTCTCCTCGGTGTGGGGCGGCGACTACGTCGCCTTCTACAAGACGGCGCTCCGCTACGACCTCTTCAAGAAGATGAAGTTCGCGAGCACCATCGCGTTCGGGGTCGCCCCCCACGCCATCGGCAAGGACCACCCGGAGGGCGTCATCGCCGGCGTCCACTCCAACTACTACTTCACCTACCCGCCCCAGAACCGGTGGCCGGCCAACACCGAGTTCGTGAAGAAGTACTACGAGAAGTGGAAGGAGTACCCGAACTTCCAGTCCGAGGGCTCCTACGTCACGGTGTACATGCTGAAGGAGGCGATCGAGCGGGCCAACAAGCTGGCCGGCGGCTGGCCCGAGGACGACGCCATCATCGGCCAGCTCGAGAACCTCGGCATGGCGGGGCCGGCCGGGTACATCTATTTCCGGCAGGACAACCACCAGGCCTACAAGGACGCGATCACCGGGTTCAGCAAGAACGTCGCCGAGTACCCGTTCCAGATCCTGGACCCCAACACGGCGATCACGATCCCGATCCGGAACATCACGGCGCCTCCCGGCTGGCCCAAGGGGGAGCCGACGTCCACCTACACCTGGATCGAGAAGACCTGGCCCAAGGTCTCCTAGGCGAGCCTCGCTGATCCAGCGGACGGCGGGTCCGGCCGGGCGGCGCACGTGCCCTCGGTCGGACCCGCTGCCGCGTCACCACCCGTGAAGCGGCTCGGCGCCGTCCTGTTCCTGTACGTGGTCACCGCCGGCTCCGCCGGCGCCGGGCACGAGCTGCCTTTCTACCCGTCCTATTACCCGCAGGAGATCCGCATCGAGACGCTGGATCCCGCGGGCGCCGCCGCCGGACTGGAGAAGAACACGCTCCATGCCTATGTCGGCCGTGACCCGTTCGGAGAGGCCCCGGTGCCCGATCACGTCAAGGCCGTCGAGTCCTTCGGCGGTTATCTGGTCCTCACGTTCAACAGCGCGCTGGACGCCTGGCGGGATCCGGGCGCGCGCTGCGCGGCGGCCGGCCGGCTGATCGCCACCCTCCCGCGATCGGCGCCCGGCTACGCGTTCCACCCCTACCCGGTCACGCCGTATCACGCGGACTACCTCGCGCACCTCGATCGCATCGAGGCCGCCAAGCGGACCCCACCGGCGGCTTCCCCCGCAGCGGCCCGACCCCCGCTCCGCCTGCGGACCGAGGGCTCGCTGGCCGGTCGGCTGGCGCCGGGGTCGCCGGCGACCGGCGTAGCCGACGCGGTGATCGAGGCGGTGACCCTCGATGCCCTGGTGGCGCCCCGGCGCACCAGCCTCGCCGGCTGGCTGGGGCCGCCCTGGCTCAAGGAGGGGTGGTTCCACGCCTATCTGCTCCTCGCCGGCAGCCTCACCGATCGGACGGCCTCGCAGTCGGCCGCGGCGATCGTCCGCCAGCTCACCACCGACGCCCCGGACGCCGGACCCGCCCGCCTCGATCTCGAGCGGAAGCTGGTCGCCGTGCTCACCGGGGGCTGCGAGCGGGTGGTGCTGGGCTACGTCACCCGGCGCGAGTACTACAACGGCGAGTTCTCGGCCGGGATCGAGAACGTCGCCGCCGACGCCCACGCCGGACTCGGCTCCGAGATCTTCGTCCGCACCGCGAAGCTGAAGGACTTCCCCTGGAACGGCTGGCTCCACCTCGGGGTCGCCGCGCCGCCGGCGGCCGCCTGGAACCCGATCGCGGGCTTCACCGACGGCACCGGGCGCCTTCTGTGGGCTGCCCTCGGCGACCCGGCCGCGTTCCCGGCCCCGCGCGGGCCGAGCTGGGTCGGCAACCGGGTGACCGCATCGGCGGTGACGGCGGTGGCCGAGGTCCCCCGGGACGCCGTCCTCCCCGAGGCAGGAACTGGCCTGTTCCAGCCGGTCGGCCCCGGCCGGCCGGCCCGCGTCAAGGTCACCTATCGGGTCCTGGCCTCGACGTTCCACGACGGCAGCGCGATGACCGTGGCCGACACGCTCTATCCGTACAGCCTGGCTGCGCGGTGGGGCGCGCGGGCCGCGCGCGGCCGGCCGGCGACCGAGGCCGCCGTCGCGGCCGGCGCCGCCGGCCTGCTCGACTGGCTGGCCGGCGTCCGCTTCGTGCAAACCGACGCGACCGTGCGCGAGTTCGCCGAATTGAAGTTCACCACCGTCGTGCACACGATCGAGGCCTACGGGCGGTACGGCCGGCCCGACCCGCAGCAGACCGCGGCCAGCGCGCCGCCCTGGAGTCCGCTCCCCTGGCCCGTGCTGGTCCTGATGGAGGAAGCGGTCAGCCGCCGGCTGGCCGCGTTCTCCGAGGAGGCGGCCCGCCGGCTGGGCGTGCCGTGGCTCGACCTCGCCCGCGACTCGAAGCTGCGCGATGCGCTGGCACCGCTGGTGGACGAGTTCGCCCGGCGCGGCTACGTGCCCCCGGCCCTGAGCGGCCTGGTGAGCGAGGCCGACGCCCGTGAGCGGTGGACCGCGCTCCAGCGCTTCTACCAGACGCACGGGCATTTCCTGGTGACGAACGGGCCGTACCGGCTCGAGTCGTGGTCGGCGGGCGGCGCGGTGCTGGGGGTGTTCCGGGACTTCTCGTATCCGCTGGGGGTCGGCGCCTACGACCGCTACACCATCCCGCACCGGGCGTACATCGCCCGGGTCGAGGCCCGCGGGAATCGCCTCCAGATCCACGCCGACGTCGAGCTGGTCCAGAAGTTCCAGCGGGAATACGTCCTCGTCCGCCAGCCGCTCGAGGGCAGCGATGTCCCCGAGACCCCCGAGTGCCGATACGTTGTGGTCGCGGCCGATGGCCGGGTGACCGGGGCCGGGACGGTGCCGTACGCCGGGAACGGCCTCTACACCCTCGACCTCGGCGGCGCGGGGGCGGCCGGGCCGGGCACGGTCGCGGTCGCCCTCTTCGTGGGCGGCAACTACGTGGACCCGGAAGCGCGCCTCCTGGCGCTGCCCCTCGCCGGGACCCCGTGACGACCCGCCAGCGCTGAGGGGCGAGTGGACGTCCTGCTCATCCACCTCCTCAACGCGCTCCTCTACGCCTCCGTCCTCTTCCTCATCGCCGGGGGCCTGAGCCTGATCTACGGCGTCATGCGCATCGTCAACCTCGCCCACGGCAACCTCTACGCCTTCGGCGCCTACGTGACGGCCTGGGCGGTCGGCCGTGCCCTCGGGGGCGTGCCGGACGCGCTGCTCTACCTCCTGCTGCCGGCCGGCGCCGTGGCCGCCGCCGGCCTCGGCGCCATCCTGGAGCCGACTCTCCTGCGACCGCTCTACCGGCGGGCGGAGGAATACCAGCTCCTGATCACCTTCGGCTTGCTCCTGATCCTCGAGGACCTCATGCGGCTCGTGTGGGGGCCGTACCCGCTCTCGGCCAGCACCCTCTTCGAGACGCCGGGGAGCTTCTCCATCGGCGACACAATCTACCCGACCTACAACCTGGTGGTCATCCTGGTGGGCGGCGTCGCGGCGGCCGGGCTGTGGGCGTT
>DASYUM010000077.1:0-35550 GCA_036001225.1 Candidatus Methylomirabilota bacterium
TCCGAGGCGATCGCCGCGATGTGGAAGGACGTCGGGCTCAACGTGGTCGTCGAGGTGATGGAGTACTCGATCCGGGCCCAGAAGAACCGAGAGAAGACCTTCAAGGGCCTCTGGTGGTCGGATCCCACCTCGACCCTCCGCGACCCCGACGGCATGATGTGGCGGCTCCTCGGGCCCGGCGGGCCCCAGGACTACTGGCGGCACCCGGAGTTCGATGAGCTCGGGAACGCGGCACGGTTCTCGCTGGACGAGAAGTTCCGTGGTGAAGCGTACCGCAAGATGACGAAGATCTTCTTCGAGCATCACCCCTGGATCATCGTGATCCAGCCGTACGAGGACTACGGGCTCCAGAAGTACGTGGAGTTCACGCCGAATCCGAACCAGCAGCTCGAGGTGCGCCGCTTCAACTTCCGTCTGCGGCGCGCGTAGCGCCGATGACCCCGCCGGGCCCGGATCACCCGGGGCCCGTGCAGGGTGGTCTGATCAGGATGCGGATTCGAGTGCCACGAACGATTGCCACGCCGTGCGGGCATTCGGAGCGCTTCGAGCGCGGCCTTCGCCCGCGCAACCTCCGGGGGGGATTCTCAAAGGGGGGCAGAGCCCCCCTTTGAAGTAAGATGCGCGGCCTCGGCGGCTTCCTCGGCTACCGGCTCTTTCGCACCCTCATCGCGCTCTGGCTGGTCTCGACCGTCGTCTTCGTGGTGATGCGGCTGTCGGGCGATCCGGTGCCGCTCCTCCTCCCGCCCGACGCGCCGATCGCGGAGATGAACCGCGTCCGCCGCGACCTCGGGCTCGACCGGCCGCTGGCCGTGCAGTACGGGGTGTTCCTGGTCGCAGTCGCCCGGGGCGACTTCGGGCGCTCGATCCACTTCCGTCAGCCGGCCATGGAAGTGGCGCTGTCCTATCTCCCGGCGACCTTCGAGCTGGGCCTGGCCGCGTTCGTGATCGCCGTCGTCGTCGCGTTTCCGGTCGGCGTCCTCTCCGCCATCCGCCGGAATTCGGTGCTCGACCACGCCGCCATGGGGCTGGCCCTCATCGGCCAATCCGCCCCCACCTTCTTCATCGGCATCCTCTTCATCCTGGTCCTCTCGCTCAGGCTCGACCTGTTCCCGACCTCGGGACGGGGCGACTGGCACCACCTGGTCCTGCCGGCCCTGACGCTGGGCGCGTTCGCCATGGCGTCGATCGCCCGCATCACGCGCTCGGCCGTCCTCGAGGTCCAGCGAGCCGACTACATCCGGACGGCGCGCGCGAAGGGGGTCGGCGAGTTCCTGGTGGTCGCCAAGCACACCCTGAAGAACGCGGCGTTGCCGATCCTGACCATCACCGGGCTCCAGTTCGGGACGCTGCTGGGAGGCGCCGTGGTCACGGAGACGGTCTTCGCGTGGCCGGGAATGGGTCGGCTGGCGATCCAGTCCATCTACAACCGGGACTACCCGGTGGTCCAGTCCACGGTCTTCCTCGCCGCGGTGCTCTTCATCGCGATCAACTTCGTCCTCGACCTGCTCTACGGCGTGCTCGATCCGCGAGCGCGGGAGGCCTCCGCGTGAGGCGGCCCGGGCCCCGGCGCGGAATCGCGGCGCCGCCTCCGGCCGGGTGAGGCCGTGAGCCAGCCGGCCGTCATCTCGGAAGCGGTGGTGAGCGCGCCGGAGATCCCCGTGCCGGCGGGCGGCCGCCGCCGGCGGGTGCCGTGGCACGTCTGGGCCGCCGCGATGTTCGTGGCCGGGCTGGTCGTCGTCGCCGTGGCCGCGCCCTACCTGGCGCCGCACAACCCCGAGCGCGGCTCGCTCCGGGCGCGGCTCGCCGCGCCGACGCTGGAGGCCGCCGATGGCAAGGTCCATCCCCTCGGCACCGACCACCTCGGGCGGGACGTTCTATCCCGCATCATCTTCGGGACCCGCGTGTCGCTCACCATCGGCTTCGCGGCGGTGGCGGTCGGGGGGCTGGTCGGGGGCGTTCTCGGGCTGGTGGCGGGCTTCCGGGGGGGGTGGCTCGACGAGGCGATCATGACGGTGGCCGATGCCCAGCTCGCGTTCCCGTTCATCTTGCTGGCGATCGGGATCATCGCGGTCCTCGGGCCCTCGTTCCCGAATCTCGTCGTCGTCGTCGGGCTGTCCGGGTGGGTCACGTACGCCCGAGTGCTCCGCGCCCAGGTGCTCTCCCTCCGGCGGCGCGAGTTCGTGGACGCGATCCGGGGGCTCGGCGGTGCGCTTCCGCGGATCGTCCTCCGGCATATCCTGCCCAACGTCGCGTCCACCCTCATGGTCATCGCCACCCTCGAGCTGGCCCGGGCCATCGTCCTGGAGGCGACGCTCTCCTTCCTGGGGCTCGGGATCCAGCCGCCGACGCCCTCGTGGGGCGGCATGATCCACGAGGGGCGCGAGTACCTGGACACCGCATGGTGGATCTCGGTGTGCCCGGGGCTCGTGCTCATGCTGACCTCGCTGGTGGTCAGCCGCACGGGCGATTGGCTGCGGGACGTCCTCGACCCGACCTTGCGCGGGGCGTAGCAGCGCCGACGGCGGGTTGACACTCGCGGAGCCTCATGTTACCGACTGGCACGGGAGGTCTCGCCATGACAGAGAGTCTGATGGACCGCCGCGGGTTTCTGCTGGGGACGAGCGGGGTACTGGCCGGGGCATCCCTCGCCCGGCTCCGGCCGGCCGAGGCCCAGGCCAGGCCGAAGCAGCTCACGATGAGCAACTGGGGCGGGGAGTACGGGACGTTCGTCAAGGAGAACGTGGACGTCGATTTCACCAAGCGCTACGGGGTGTCCGTGGTGCACGACCCGAGCGCGGACAACGCGGCCCGGATCACCAAGGTGAAGCTGAGCCCGCCCGGGACCTACGACCTCCTCCACCTGGCCGACAGCTTCTTCGCCCGGGCCGTCGACGAGGGGATCCTGGAGCCGCTGAACTATCGCTCGCCGAACTTCACCAACGTGCCCGACGTGGATCCGGCCGCCCTGACGCCCTACTGGCCGCGCGCGACCTTCAACGGGATGGGCATCGCCTACAACCCCCATATGGTGAAGGAGCCGCCGGTCTCCTGGGCCGACCTCTGGAAGCCGGAGTACAAGGGGAAGATCGTGGTGCCGGGCGTGAACCACTCGTTCGGGCTCTACGTGATCTTCTTCGGGGCGCTGGCCGCCGGCAAGGACTGGAAGGACGTCGACACCGGGTTCGAGATGCTCAAGCGCCTCTCCGACCTCCGCCCCGTGTGGTCCATGGACACGCCGTCGATCCAGAAGATGTTCCACCGGGAGGAGGTCGCCATCGGGTGGCTGGGCAAGGCCGAGACGCTCCACGCCCAGACGTGGGGGGCCAAGACGCAGTTCGCCATCCCGAAGGAAGGCGGCATCTTCGTCCAGTGGGGCTGGGGGATCGTCAAGGGGACCAAGAACCTGGAGTGGGCCGAGAAGTACGTGAACCTCAGCCTCGATCCCGAGGTTCAGGCACGGTACGCCGCCAAGTGGCGCTACGCCGGCTCGAACGCCAAGTGGGTCCAGCACGTCGACCCCGACGTCCGCAAGCGCGTCGAGTGGACGGCCGAGGAGACCAAGCGGCTGATCGTGCTCGACCACAGCTGGATCACCAAGCGGCGCGCCGAGCTCACGGAGCGGTGGAACAAGATCGTGAGCGGCTAGCCGCCCGCTCGACCCGGGGGCCGGGCCGCCACCCGCGGGTGACGAGCTCCGGAAGCGGCGGAAGCCCGGCGGCAGGCTCCGCGGGCCGGGCCGAGGGCGGGCGGTCATGGCCCGCGTAGCCCTCGACCGCGTCACCAAGCGGTACGGGGACGTGGTCGCCGTCCGGGACGTCTCGCTCGTCGTCGACGAGGGGACGTTCGTCTCGTTCCTGGGCCCGAGCGGCAGCGGCAAGACCACCCTCCTGCGCCTCATCGCCGGGTTCCTGTCGCCGGAGGCGGGCGACATCTGGATCGGGGACCGCCGGGTCAACGGGGTGCCGCCGCACCGGCGCAACATCGGAATGGTCTTTCAGCACTACGCGCTCTTCCCCCACATGACGGTGCTCGACAACGTCGGGTTCGGCCTGGCCATGCGCGCGGTCGGCCGGATGGAAGCGGCCAGCCGGATTCGTGAGGCGCTGGCGCTGGTCAAGCTGGAGGGCCTCGAGCACCGCTACCCCCGCGAGCTCTCCGGCGGCCAGCAGCAGCGGGTCGCGCTCGCCCGGTCCATCGTCATCAAGCCGGCCCTCCTCCTCCTGGACGAGCCTCTGAGCGCGCTCGACCGGAAGCTCCGAGCCGAGATGCAGCTCGAGCTGCGGCAACTCCAGCAGACGCTGGGCATCACCGCGCTGTACGTCACCCATGATCAGGAGGAAGCGCTGACGCTGTCCGATCGGATCGCCATCCTGAAGGACGGGGTGGTGGCCCAGGTCGGGGGCCCCCGCGAGATCTACGAGCAGCCGACCAGCGTGTTCGTGGCGGGATTCATGGGCACGGCCAACGTCTTCGAGGGCACCGTCGAGGCAGAAGGCGGCCGCCTGCGGGTCCGGTCGGGGCCCTTCGAGTTCGTCGTCCCGGCCGGGGCCGGCGCCGCGCCGGGCTCGGTGATCCGCGTGGCCGTCCGTCCCGAGCGGATCCGGCTCCTTCGGGCGGCGCCGCCGGGAATGCCGGCCATCCCGGGAAAGATCGCGAATGCGGTCTATCTCGGCGCGGAGACCCACTACCAGGTGGAGGTGGCGAGCCGGCATCGCGTGCTGGCGACCCTCCCCAACGCCGGTGACGGCGGGCCGTCGCCCGAGCGGGGCGACACCCTCTACGTGAGTTGGCGGGTCGAGGATGTCCTCGTCCTCCGCGGCTGAAGGGGCCGGCCGCCTGAGGCGGGTCCGGCACTGGCTGGGGCCGCCCGTGCTCCAGCCTCCGCTCGCCTTCTACGCCCTCCTCTTCCTGGCCCCGCTCCTGATCTTCTCGGTCGTGAGCGTCTTCCAGACGTCGCAGACCGGCCTCTTCGATCCCGTCTTCACCCTGCAGCACTACGCCAAGGCGCTGGGCGACCGCTTCTACCTGCGGAGTCTCTGGAACACGTTCGAGATCAGCCTGGGCGTGACGCTCCTGTGTCTGGCCCTCGGCTACCCGGTCGCGTACCTGCTGGCCGATCTCCGCCCGCGGCCGCGCAAGCTCTTGATCATCCTCCTTCTCTTCCCGCTCCTCGTCAGCACCATCATCCGGGTCTATGGCTGGATGGTCATCCTGGGTGGCCGCGGCATCGTCAACAACTTTCTCCTGCGCTGGCGGCTCGTGGACGATGCGCTGCCCCTCATGTTCAACACGGGGACCCTCTACCTGGGCCTGGTGACCATCCTGCTCCCGTACATGGTCATCAATGTCACCAATGTGCTGGTCGCCATCGATCCGGCCCTGGGGGAGGCGGCCTCGATCCACGGAGCCGACCGGCGGCGCGTCTTCTGGCGCGTCACGCTGCCTCTGAGTCTCCCCGGCGTTCTGTCGGGATGCCTCCTCGTCTTCACCATCTCCATGAGCGCCTACGTCATCCCGCTCCTCCTCGGCGGCCACCGGGTCAAGATGCTCGGCAACCTCGTCTTCGAGTCGATCTCGTCGTTCAACTGGCCCTTTGCGGCCGCGCTGTCGCTGGTCCTGCTGGGGGGGACCCTGCTGGCCTGCCTCGGGTTCCTCACGCTGCTCGGCACCGAGCGGCGACGCGCCCCGCGGAGGGCGTGATGGCGGTCCGGCCCGGGCTCGACGTCATGGCCCGCGACGTGGCCGGCGCGGATTGGGAAGCGATTCGCCACCGCTGGTTCCGCCGGGGCCTCGGGCTCCTCACCGCCGTCGTCTACCTGGGGATCCTGGCTCCGATCCTGGTCGTCGTCCTGGCCTCGGTGAGCCCAACCGAGGTGTTCACCTTCCCGCCGCCGGGGGTCACGCTGAAGTGGTACCAGGAATTCTTCCGCGACTCGAACATGCGCGACGGATTCTGGCTGAGCTTCGTGGTGGCCGCTGGGTCCGCCGTCATCTCCCTCGTCCTGGGGACTGCCGCCGCCCTCGGGCTCACCCGGGAGCGCTTCGCGCTCCGGCACCTGGTGAGCGCCTTCTTCCTCTCCCCCATCATCTTCCCGAGCCTCATCACGGGGGTCGCCCTCCTCCTCTTCTTCCGGGCCTTGGGCGTGCCGACCCTGCCCGGCCTCATCCTGGGACACGCCATCATCAGCGTGCCCTACGTCATCCGGACGGTGGCGGCGAGCCTGGCCGGATTCGACGTCACCATCGAGGAGGCGGCCCGGATCCACGGGGCCAGCCCCCTGCGTGCCTTCGTGCGGGTCACCCTGCCCATCATCCAACCCGGCATCATGGCCGGTGCGGTGTTCGCCTTCATCGTGTCGTTCAGCGAGCTGAACGTCTCGCTCTTCCTGTCCGGTCCCGGCGCGGCCACGCTCCCGATCCACATCTTCAGCCAGATCCAGTTCGGGGCCGGCCAGGTCGTCATCGCGGCCGCCTCCACGCTCCAGATCGTGCTCATCGTGGGGTTGATGGTCGTGGTCGAGAAGCTCTTCGGGATCTCGGTGGCCCCGCAGTCCTGAGGGGAGGCAACGGCGAGCCCATGCCGACGATCGTCGAGCGCGACGTGAAGATCGAAACCGGAACCAGCCTGCGCATCCGGGAAGCCGCGGGAGCACCCGGTCCCGACGGACGGCTGACCCCGCTCGTCTGCATCCACGGCTTCAGCCTGTCGGGGCTGATCTACGAGCGCCTGCTGGCCGGGCTCCCGGCCGGCTACCGGGCGATCGCCGTCGACCAGCGCGGCTTCGGGGACTCGGCCAGGCCGCCGGCCGGATACACGATCCCCGAGTTCGCCGCCGACAACGCCGCCCTGCTGGATGCGCTGGGGATCGACCGGGCGGTCGTCATGGGGCATTCCTACGGCGGCATGGTGGCCCAGCAGTTCGCGGTGGCCTATCCGGAGCGCCTGCTGGCCCTGGTCCCGGTGGGGACCTGGGCCCACGTGCCGCCGGCCTTCGGTCTCGGGGAGGACGTCGGCAGCCGCCTCGAGCTCTGGCGGACCCGGGGGAACGTCCCGGAGGCCTTCACGGGCCGGATCGAGCGGTACGTTCTGGCCCGCAACGTCACCGCCGAGGAGAAGGCCCGCTTCCTGGCGATCGCCATGGGTGCCGGGACCACCGCCCTCATCGAGACGCTGACCGACATCTACACCAGGCCGTGCCTGACGCTCGACCAGCTGGCGGCGATCCGGGCTCCGACGCTGGTGATGGCCGGCGCCGAGGACACGATCATCACCGTTCCCGCCGCCCGCCGCCTGGCCGACGCGATCCCGGGCAGCGAGCTCGTCGTGATCTCCGATTCCGGGCATACGCCGATGTGGGAGCAGCCGCGCGCCTTCGCCGGGGCGCTCTTCGGCTTCCTGGCCCGGCACGGTCTCTGACGCCGGGGTCGGGGGGAGCCGCCATGGAACGGGCAGACGCCGTCATCATCGGGGGGGGCGTCATGGGGACGAGCATCGGGCTCAACCTGATGCGGCGGCGCTTCGGGCGCGTCGTCCTCCTGGAAAAGAACACCATCTGCTCGGGGACGTCCGGCAAGTCGTCGGCCGTGGTGCGGACCCACTACACGACGCGGCCCACGGCGATGATGGCCCTGCTGGCCCGGCGCATCTTCGAGAACTTCCGGGAGGCGATCGGCGGCGAGTCCGGCTTCGTGCGGACCGGGATGCTCGTCATCGGCACGCCGGAGAGCCGGGAGGCTGTCGAGGCCACGGTCCGGATGAATCAGGAGCTCGGGATCGAGACCGGCCTGGTCACGGCGGCGGAGGCCCGGGCGATCGATCCTCTGCTGACGCCGGCCGACGACGCTCCCATCGCCTACGAGCCGGCCTCGGGATACGCGAGCCCGCACGAGGTGGCGTCGAGCTACGCCCGGCGGTTCACCGACCTCGGCGGCGTGATCCGCCAGGGCACGCTGGTGACGGGCATCGGGACCGGCGGGGGCCGGGTTCGGTCGGTCCAGACCGACCGGGGCGAGATCGCCACCGCGCACGCGGTCATCGCTGCCGGGCCCTGGGCCGACCGGGTCGGCCGTCTGGCCGGGATCGAGCTCCCGGTCATGGCGAGCCGGCAGCCGATCGTCATCCTCCGGCCGAAATTCGAATACGGGAGCACCCACCCCGTGGTGATCGATCTCGCCGACGAGATCTACAGCCGCCCGGAGACGGGCAACCTCATCCTCCTCGGGAATACCCGCCACGGGGACGACCGGCCCGGCGATCCGGACGACTACGAGGACCGGCCGGACCTGGCGACGGCGACGGATCTGGTGGAGCGGTTCGCGCGCCTGATGCCAGGGGCGGCCGAAGCCGAGATCAGCGGAGGGTGGTCGGGCATGTACGAGATCAGCCCCGACTGGAACCCGATCATGGGGAGCGCCCCCGGCGTGGCCGGGCTGCACTTCTGTGTCGGCTTCTCGGGTCACGGATTCAAGCTCAGTCCCGTGGCCGGGATCCTGATGGCCGAGCACATCGCCGACGGTCACAGCACCACCCTCGACATCACCCCCTATCGGCTCGAGCGGTTCGCCGAGGGACAGGAGCTCCGGATCGCCTACCGGCGAGCCGGCGTCGTCGGATAGGCCCGTGACACCGCCAGCTTCGCGCCGCCGCTCGCGCGCCGCGCGGTGAGGGAAAGCGAGGGGTCCATGGCGAAGCCATCCGCTCTCGTCATCGGCGGCGGGGTCATCGGCGTCGCCGCCGCCTACTACCTGGCGCGCGGTGGATGGGACGTGACCATCGTCGAGACGGGGGAGATCTGCGCGGGCAGCTCCTACGGGAACGGGGGCCTCGTCGTCCCGAGCCACAGCATCCCCCTGGCGGCGCCGGGCGTGTGGCTGAAGGGCCTGAAGTGGATGCTGAACCCGGAGAGCCCGTTCTACATCAAGCCCCGCCTGAGCCCCGAGCTCCTCTCCTGGCTCTGGCAGTTCCGCGCCGCCTGCACGCCGGCGCGGGCGGCCCGGGCCATGCCGGTGCTTCGGGATCTGAGCTTCGCCAGCCTGGCGCTCTTCCGCGAGCTGGCCGCGATTCCGGGCTTCGAGTTCGGCTTCCGCCAGGAGGGGGCGCTGGCGGTCTTTCGCACGGAGAAGGCCTACGAGGCGGCGCTGGCGGACGCGCGGTTCCTGGGCGAGGGCGGCATTCCGACCAAGGTGCTCGACGGCGTGGCCGCCCGCGCGCTGGAGCCCGCGCTCGCGCCCGGCGTGGTGGGCGCGATCTTCTTTCCCGACGACGCGCTGCTGATCCCCGACGTGTTCGTCCGGGGGCTGGCCGCCCTCGCCGAGCAGCTGGGCGTCCGTATCCGGACCGGGACGGAGGTCCTCGGCTTCCTGACCCGAGGGGCCCGCATCACCACGGTCGAGACGACGCGGGGGAACCTCCCGGCCGGCGAGGCGGTCGTGCTGGCCGCCGGCTCGTGGTCCCCCCGGCTGGCCGCCGCCGCCGGACTGCGCCTTCCGATCCAGCCCGCCAAGGGCTACAGCGTGACCTATCGCCGGCCGCCCGACGGGCTGCGGATTCCGCTGCTGCTCGGCGAGGCGAAGGCGGGCGTGACGCCGATGGGGGACATGCTCCGGTATGCCGGGACCCTCGAGCTGGCCGGGCTCGACCTCTCCATCAACCGCCGCCGGGTGAACGCCATCATCCGGTCCGCCGCCCCCTACCTCCGTGGCGCGGAATCCCTCGAGCTGCTCGAGATCTGGCGGGGCCTGCGCCCGTGCACGCCGGACGGGCTGCCGGTCATCGGGCGCCCGAAGCGGATCGAGAACTTGATCCTCGCCACCGGGCACGCGATGATCGGCGTCTCGCTGGGCCCGATCACCGGGAAGCTCGTCGCCCAGCTCGCCTCGGGCGAGCCGACGGCGGTCGACGTGGGCGCGCTGACGCCGGAGCGGTTCGCTTAGCGACCGCCCGCCCGCGGCCGTCCAGCGCGGCGTAGGCGAGCATCTCGACCCGCATGCTCGCCACCGTGAGGCCGGCCACGATGACGGTGGCGCGGTTAGGTGCCGAGAACCAGCCCTGGGTAGTCGGAGGGAGGAAATCGGAAGGAACACCGAACGCAGGCCGTCTAAAGCACCTTTCGCTTCCTCCCGCTGGCACCCGGTGGCCCGTCCCCGAAGCCACGACGACGCCTGCCGCTCCGCTGGTGGCGGCGTGAGAGCCCAGGACCGAGCCGCCCTTGACAGCCCGCGGGCGGTGGGCTATGCATGGCTGGCGCATCGGGGGCGGCGCTCTCGGTGCTGAGCGGGATCGTACGCTCCGGTTCGCGTGGAGGAGGGGACGTGGTGTCCCGAGGAGGATGACATGAGACGCAGAGTGGCGGGGAACCTGTGGATCATCGGCGGACTGCTCCTGCTGGCCCTCGGGCTGGCGACGGGGGCGGTCGCTCAGCAACAGAAGGTGGTGATCGCGGTGACGAGCCCCCAGTCGGGGCCGCAGGCCGCGTGGGGGTCGGAGCTCATCCGCGGCGCCGAGCTGGCGCTGGCGGAGTACGACCCCAAGAAGCTCAAGTTCAAGTACGAGATCCTGCCCTTGGACGATCAGGCCGATCCCAAGGTGGGCCTGACCGTCGCCAACAAGCTGAAGGTCGACAAGGACGTCATGGGCGTGATCGGCCCCTGGAACAGCGGGGTGGCCATCCCGGCCTCACCGGTCTACTCCGAGGCCAAGCTCCCCTTGTTCGCCATCGCCAGTGATCCCAAGCTCACCCGGCAGGGCTTCACCAACATCTTCCGGACCGTGTCGACGAACGACTTCCAGGCCATCGGAGGCGAGGCCTACCTGGTCGGCGAGCTGAAGAAGAAGCGCGTCGCCATCATCCACGACAACACGATCCCGGGCGTGACCATCAGCGAGATCTTCCGGGACATGGCCAAGAAGGACAAGGCCGAGATCGTGATGTTCGAGGGCGTGAGCTGGGGCGAGCGGGACTGGAGCCCGGTCCTCACGAGCCTCAAGCAGAAGAACGCCGACGCGCTCTATCTGGTCACCGTGTTCGCCGACGTCGCCCTGGCCATGAAGCAGATGAAGGACCTCGGGATGAACCTGACGGTCCTCGGGCCCGACGGCATGTACTCGGACGAGCTGATCACGCTCGGCGGGCCGGCCGTCGAGGGCGCCTGCGCCACGGCCCTGGGAGCCGACGTCAACAAGCTGCCCAGCGCGTCGAAGTTCGTCAGCGCCTTCAAGGCCAAGTACAACGAGAGCCCCCAGCAGTACAGCGTCTTCGCCTACGAGGACATGCACATCCTGATCAAGGCCATCGAGAAGGCCGGCAAGAAGGACCGGGCCGCCATCCTGAAGGCGGTGCGCGAGGTGACGCCCTACGACGGGGCGCTCGGCCGGACCGCCTTCAACGGCCGGGGCGACACCGTGAACCAGGTGATCGGGATCTTCTGCGTGAAGGACGGCAAGTGGGGGTATCTCAAGACCGCCGACATCCCGAAGGACCGGATGCCGAAGTAGAGGCACCGGCCCGAACGGCGGCGGACGTCCCAGCGGTGACGCGGTGAAGGGGCGCCGGGGCCGTCCCGGGTCGTGAGCCCGAAGGAAGGACGGCATGGAAGGGTGGGGCGCCGTCTATCTCCAGCAGGTCGTCAACGGGCTCACGATCGGGAGCGTGTACGCCCTGATCGCGCTGGGCTACACGATGGTCTACGGCGTCCTCGAGATGATCAACTTCGCCCACGGCGACGTGTTCATGGTGGGCAGCTTCGTCGGGCTCCTGGTCCTGGCACTCCTGGCGCCCTCCTCCTCTGCCGCCGCCGGAGGGGGGCTGCTCCTCGTGCTGGGGGCCGTCTTCCTCGGGGCGATGGCGAGCTGCGGCTCCCTCGGCGTCACCATCGAGCGCGTCGCCTACCGGCCCCTCCGGGCGAGCTCCCGGCTCGGCCCGCTCATCTCGGCCCTCGGCGTGTCCCTCTTCATCCAGAACGCCGTCATGTTGCTGGTGGGGGCGCGCCCGAAGGCCTTTCCCCAGCTCATTCCCAAGCAGCTCTACCACGTCGGCGGGGCGGTGTTCACCAACGTCCAGGTGATCATCCTCCTCGCCTCGCTCCTCCTCATGCTGGCGCTCGACCAGTTCGTGCGCCGGACCCGCTGGGGCCGGGCCATGCGGGCGGTGGCCCAGGACGCCGAGGCCGCCGGGTTCATGGGGGTCGAGGTCAACTCGGTCGTCACCCTCACGTTCCTGCTGGGGTCGATCCTGGCGGCGGGGGCCGGCATCATGGTGGGCCTCTACTACGGGATCGTCGATTTCTTCATGGGGTACGTGGCAGGCCTGAAGGCCTTCACGGCGGCCGTGCTGGGTGGCATCGGCAACCTGCGGGGGGCCATGCTCGGGGGCCTCCTGCTGGGGCTGGCGGAGAGCTTCGGCGCGGGCTTCGTCGGGGCGCACTGGAGAGACGTCATCGCCTTCGGGGTGCTGATCACCGTCCTCGTCCTGCGCCCCGGCGGGCTGCTCGGGGAGCACCTCCCCGAAAAAGTCTGACAGGCCCTGAAGGCCTTGATGCGGGACGTGGCCGGGCGGGGACGACGGGAGGCAGCGGGCGGCTGGTGGGAGGGTTTGGGAGGAGCGGCAGCCGGCGCTCCCGCCCCAAGCTGACTGAGCGCTTGCGGCGCGCGTCGCGCTTCATCGGGCGGAGCCGCCATCTCCAGCTCCTCGCGCTGCTCGCGGCCCTGGTCGTCTTCGGGCTCCAGGCCGACGAGTACCTCCTCGACATCGGCGTCCTGGTCGGGATCTACTCGATCCTGGGTCTCGGGCTGAGCATCGTCATCGGTCAGGCCGGTCTCCTCGACCTCGGCTACATCGCCTTCTACGCGATCGGCGCCTACTGGACCGCGCTGCTCTCGACCTATTTCGGCGTGCCGTTCTGGCTCCTCCTGCCGAGCGCAGCCGCCCTGGCCGCGGTGTTCGGGGTCCTCCTGGGGTATCCGACCTTGCGCCTCCGGGGCGACTACCTGGCCATCGTGACGCTCGGCTTCGGGGAGATCATCCGGATCACGCTGAACAACTGGCGCCAGCTGACCAACGGCCCCATGGGCATCATGGGCATCGGCCATCCCCGGTTGGCCCTCCCCGGGCTCGGCGCCTTCGACTTCGGGCTGAACGTCCAGGCCTATTACTTCCTGATCCTCGTGCTCGACGTCGTCGCGGTGTTCGTGGTGGCCCGCCTGGCCCGGTCGAGGGTCGGGCTCGCCTGGAAGGCCATCCGCGAGGACGAGCTGGCGGCGGGGGCGATGGGCGTGAACGTCCGGCGGGCCAAGCTGCTGGCCTTCGCGCTGGGGGCCGCCTTCGCCGGGGCCGCCGGCAGCTTCTTCGCCGGCCGGGTGGGGTTCGTCTCGCCGGAGAGCTTCACGTTCGTCGAGTCCGTGCTCGTCGTCTGCATCGTCGTCATCGGCGGCTCGGCCAGCATCGCCGGGGTCATCCTGGGCGCCGTGGTCTTCATCGGGCTCCCGGAGCTCTTGCGCGAGGTGGCCCGCTTCCGGATGCTGGCCTTCGGCCTCGGCATGGTCGTCCTGATGCTCACGCGTCCCCAGGGGCTCCTCGGCCAGGAATGGATGGGCGAACCCGAGAAATCCCGGACCGAGCCGGAGCCCGAGCCGGCCCTGGTCCCCGACCTCTAGATCATGGGAGGGGGCCTCGACGGCCCCTCCCAGACCCTCCCCCGGGAGGGTTGCGCGGGCAAGCCCGCGCTCGGAGTGGACACTGACCCGCGGCATCGGGGCGAGGCGTCGGCGCGCGGTTACTCCGACAGCCTCCTAGGGCTGTTGGACGGATGGGAAGCATGGGCCCGAGAATGATTGGCTGCGGACAGCTTCCGAGCGGCGGCTTCGCCGCCGCAACGGACGGGGGGGCCTCGGGGGGGTCTTCCGAGACCCCCCCGAGGATCTAGCCATGGCCGAGCTTCTCACCGTCGATCGCGCCACCAAGACCTTCGGGGGGCTCCGCGCGCTCTCGCAGCTGTCGTTCGCGATCCGGGAGGGGGAGATCCTGGGCCTCATCGGCCCCAACGGCTCCGGGAAGACGACCCTGTTCAACTGCATGACCGGGCTCTATCCGCTCACCAGCGGCCGGATTCTCTTCGGCGCGCCGCCGGTCGATCTCGTCGCGCTGGACCCGCACGAGATCGCCGAACGCGGTATCTCGCGGACGTTCCAGACGCTGCGGGTCTTCCCGAACCTGACCGTGCTGGAGAACGTGCTGGTGGGCTTGCACTGCCGCCGGCGAGCCGGCGTCCTGGGGGCGATCTTCCGGCCGGCCTGGGTCGTCGCCGAGGAGCGCGAGGCGACGGGCCGAGCCGAGGAGCTGCTGGGGCTGTTCGGCGAGCGCCTGCTGCCGCGCCGCGCTTGGCCGGCCCGGAGCCTCTCCTACGCGAACCGGCGGCGCCTCGAGATCTCGCGGGCCCTGGCCACCCGCCCGCGCCTCCTCCTGCTCGACGAGCCGACGGCCGGCATGAACCCGAGCGAGAAGGCGGAGATGACGGGCGTCATCCGCGCGATCCGCGAGCGCGGGGTGACCGTGCTCCTGATCGAGCACGACATGCGGGTCGTCATGCAGGCGGCCGATCGGGTCATCGCGCTCAACTACGGCGAACGGATCGCGGAAGGCCGCCCGGAGGCGGTGGCGCGCGACCCCGCGGTCGTCGAGGCCTACCTCGGGAAGGTGGCCGGCCGTGCTTAGCCTCCGGGACGTCGACACCTATTACGGCCGCATCCAGGTCCTGCGGGGGGTGAGCCTCCGGGTGGATCACGGCGAGATCGTCTGTCTCCTCGGCGGGAACGCCTCGGGGAAGTCCACCACGATGAAGACGATCCTCGGCGCGGTCCGGCCCGCCGCCGGCACCGTCGAGTTCGAGGGGCGCGTCATCAACGCGGCCCGGACGGCGGAGCGGATCGCCATGGGACTGGCCATCGTCCCCGAGAACCGGCGTGTCTTTCCCCGCATGACGATCCTGGAGAATCTGGAGATGGGCGCGTTCGTCCGGGCCGATCGGGGGGCGGTGCAGGCCGACCTCGAGCGCGTCCTCGCGCTGTTCCCTCGGCTGCGCGAGCGCCTCGGCCAGCGAGCCGGCACGCTCTCCGGCGGCGAGCAGCAGATGCTGGCCATGGGCCGGGCCCTGATGGCGCGCCCCCGGCTCATCCTGATGGACGAGCCGTCCATGGGACTCTCCCCCCAGCTCGTCGAGCGGAACTTCGAGCTGATCCAGGAGATCAACCGGAGCGGCGTCACCGTCTTCATGGTCGAGCAGAACGCCGCCATGGCACTCTCCATCGCCCACCGCGGCTACGTCCTGCGCACGGGCGAGATCGTGATGGCCGGCCCGGCCGCCGAGCTCCTGCGGAGCGAAGGCATCCGGCGCGCCTACCTCGGCGAGATGTAGACGGGCCCTTGCCGTCATCGCAGCGACGAATTATCCTAGCGCGGCATCCGGTTTCACGGAAAAGGAGCATTCCATGTGTGGCATCGTCGGCTTCTTCGACAAGGCCGGGAGGCCGGGGCGGCCCCTGGGGGCGACCCTGCTCGGCATGCTGGACGCGCTGGCCTGCCGGGGGCCGGACTCCTCGGGGATCGCCCTGTGGGGCGAGCCGGCCGACGGGCTCGTGGTGCGCGTGAAGATGGGTGAGGGCGAGGACGCGCTCGCGCGCCGGCCCGCGATCCTCCGGGAGGCCGCCCGGCAGGGGCGGGTCGGGGCCACGGAGACGCAGGGCGCGCTCCTCCGGCTCGTCGTCGCCAAGGCGGAGCCGGTGGAGCTGGGCGCGGCCATCGAGGCGATCGCCCCCGACGTCGAGGTGGTCTCGATCGGCCGGCGGCTCGAGATCGTCAAGCAGGTGGGGGCGCCGGCCAACCTGGAGGTGGAGTTCGGCATCTCCCGGCGAAGGGGAACCCACGGGCTCGGCCATACTCGCCTCTCTACCGAGAGCCGGGTGGACCTCTCCCACTCCCAGCCGTTCTGGGCGCACGGGACCGCCGACCTCGCGATCGTCCACAACGGGCACATCACCAACTACCATCGGCTGCGCCGGGTCTACGAGCAGGAAGGCGTCCGCTTCTACACGGAGAACGACTCCGAGATCATCGGGATCTATCTGGCGCGCAAGCTCGGCGAAGGGCTCTCCCTGCGGGAGGCCCTCGAAGCGTCGCTCCGCGACCTCGACGGCAGCTTCAGCTACCTGGCCGCCACCGCCGATGCCTTCGGCTTCGCCAAGGACCCCTTCTGCCTGAAGCCTCTGATCGTGAGCGAGAGCGCGGACGTGGTCGCGATCGCCAACGAGGAGATCGCGCTGCAAGCGGCGCTCCCCGAGGGCTACCAGGCTCGGGAGGCTGGCGGCCGGGCCGTCGCGGTGTGGGAGGTCCCGGATCCGGCCTCACGCCTGGGCGCGCGCCCCCGCCGGGCGCGAAGCCGGAGGCGGGCGGCGTGAAGACCGTCGAGTGCCAGGGGAGGACGGTCCGGCAGATCAACGAGGCGATCCGGCGCCTGGTGGAGGACGGCGAGCCCGAGATCCTCGTGCGGCATCCCGGCGCGCGGCACAACCTCGCGGTGGCGGTCGTCCGGGACGTGGCCATCACCATCGACGGCCCGGCCGGCTACTACGCCGGCGGGATGAGCGACGGCATCCGGCTCAGGGTCCGGGGCTCGGCGGGCTGGGGCGTCGCCGAGTGCCTCATGTCGGGTGAGGTCGTCGTCGAGGGGAACGCCGGCAACGGCGCGGCGGCCTCCATCCGGGGCGGGACCGTCGTGATCCGCGGAGACGCGGCGGCCCGGGCCGGGATCGCGATGAAGGGCGGGCTCCTGGTGATCGGCGGCCGCGCCGGCTACATGACGGGCTTCATGATGCAGCGGGGCACCATCATCATCTGCGGGGACGCCGGGGAGGCGCTGGCCGACTCCATGTACGAAGGCGTCGTCTTCGTCGGCGGCCGGATCGCCGAGCTCGGGAACGACGCCGTCGTCTCCGACGCGAGCCCCGGCGAGCTGCGGGAGATCCAGGCGACGCTCGCCCGGTACGGGCTCCCGGGTCCCAAGGCCTTCCGCAAGGTGGTCTCGGGCCGAAAGCTCTGGAACTACGACAAGAAGGAGCTGGACGTATGGAAGGCGGCGTTCTGAAACCCCTCCGGACGAGCCAGGTCTTCCCGCCGGAGGTGATGGAGGACATCCAGGTCAAGGCGGAGCTCGGCCGCTACCGGTTTCGCGGCTTCGGGACGATCCGGCCGCGGCCGCTCCCGTCGTTCGACGACCTCACCTTCCTCACGTGCTCGCTGACCCGGATCCCGCTCGAAGGCTACCGCGAGCGCTGCAGCACCCGCACGGTCCTCGGCTCGCGACACGCCAAGCGGCCCATCGAGCTGGAGATCCCCATCATGATCACGGGGATGAGCTGGGGGGCGCTCTCCTACAACGCCAAGGTCGCCCTGGCCCGGGGCGCCCGGCGCGTGGGCAGCTCCACCACCACCGGAGATGGGGGGATGCTGCCGGCCGAGCGCGAGCACGCCCGCGTCCTGGTCTACGAGGTGCTGCCGAGCCGGTACGGGATCAACGTCCACCATCTCCGGTCGGCTGACGGCATCGAGCTCACGGTAGGGCAGGGGGCCAAGCCCGGGACGGGCGGCGTCCTCCTCGGCTCGAAGGTCTCGGCCGAGATCGCCGCTGCCCGCGAGCTCCCGGCCGGCGTGGACCAGCGCAGTCCCGCCCGCCATCCCGACTGGCTGGGGCCGGACGACATGATCATCAAGATCGAGGAGCTCCGGGAGGCGACCGACTGGCAGGTGCCGATCTTCGTGAAGCTCGGCGCCACCCGGGTCTACGACGACGTGAAGCTCGCGGCCAAGGCCGGCGCCGACGTGGTCGTGGTCGACGGGATGGAGGGCGGGACGGCGGCCTCGCCCGAGATCCTCCAGGACCACACCGGGATCCCGACCCTGGCCGCCGTCTGCGAGGCGCGCGAGGCCCTCCAGGAGCTCGGCCTCTACGGCCAGGTCCAGCTCATCATCGCGGGCGGGATCAAATCGGGGGCGGACGCCGCCAAGGCGCTCGCGCTGGGCGCCGACGCCGTCTACATCGGGACGGCGGCGCTCATCGCGCTCAACTGTAACCGACCGCTCTACGTCGAGGACTACCACGCGCTCGGCACCGAGCCCTATCACTGTCACCACTGCCACACCGGGCGCTGCCCGGTCGGCGTCACCACCCAGGACCCGGAGCTGATGAAGCGCTTGCCGATCGAAGAGGCGGCCGAGCGCGTCGCCAACCTGCTCCATGCCATGACCCTCGAGATCCAGATGCTGGCCCGGGCCTGTGGCAAGTCCGACATCCACGACCTCGAGCCCGAGGACCTGCGGGCCCTCACGCTGGAAGCCTCCGCGATCACCGGGATCCCGCTGGTCGGCACCCGCTGGGTGCCCGGCCGGGAGCGGACGGAATCCCCTCTGCCCGCCAAGGTCAGGGTGAGGGGCAAGGGGAAGAAGCGCTGATGTCCTTCCTGCTTCCGTGTCCCCTGTGCGGGCCGCGCGACGTCTACGAGTTCCGCTGGGGCGGCGCGCGAACGCGGCGGCCGGGGCCCGACTCGCCGCGAGCCGTCTGGGTGGACTACCTCTACCTGCGCGAGAACCCGGCCGGGCCCATCGAGGAATGGTGGTATCACCGCATGGGATGCGGGCGCTGGTTCCTGGCCCTCCGCGACACGCGCACGAACGAGGTCGCCCGCACCTTCTGGCCGCCGCGCGAGGCCGACTCGGCGGAGGCGGTGGTGCCGCCCCAAGGGGCCGAGCCCTGATGCGGCCCGGGCCTGATCACGCTGCCAGTCCGAAGGAGCCCTGATGACGGAGCGGCTGCCGCCCCATCCGGCCCAGCGCGCCGACCGCGGCCGCCCGGTCACGTTCACCTTCGCCGGCCGCCCGGTGCCGGCCTTCGCCGGCGACACCGTGGGCGCGGCGCTCCACGCGGCGGGCGTCCGGATCCTGAGCCGGAGCTTCAAGTACCATCGCCCGCGCGGGCTCCTCTGCTGCGCCGGGCGGTGTCCGAACTGCCTCGTCAACGTCGATGGCGTCCCGAACGTGCGCGCCTGCACGGAGATCGTCGGCGACGGCATGCGCGTGGCCGCCCAGCACGCCTGGCCCTCGCTCGAGCACGACGTGTTCGCCGTGTTCGACCGGTTCGACCGGCTCCTGCCGGTCGGCTTCTACTACAAGACCTTCATCCACCCGCGCCGGCTGTGGCCGGCGTACGAGTACGTCTTGAAGCACCTCGCCGGCCTGGGCAAGGTGACCTGTCCGGACGAGCCGCCCGGCCACTACGAGCGCGGGCACCTCTTCACCGACGTCGCGGTGGCGGGCGGCGGGGCGGCGGGGATGGCGGCGGCGCTCGAGGCCGCGCGAGCGGGGGCTCTCGTGGCCCTCGTCGACGCCGAGCCGCGCCTCGGGGGGAGCCTCCTCGTCCGGACCCGGCCGCTCCTCGACGGCGAGTTCCGGGGTCGGCCGGGCTGGGAGGTCGCCGCCGCCCTGGCGGCCGAGGTGGCGGCTGAGTCGCGCATCCGGGTCCTGAACGAGGCGACCGCCTTCGGCCTCTACGAGGGCGGCCTCCTCGGCGTGCTCCAGGGACGGCGCTTCGTGAAGCTGCGAGCGCGCCAGGTCGTCGTCGCCACCGGCGGGTTCGAGCATCCGCTCGTGTTCCAGAACAACGACCTGCCCGGTGTGATGCTCGGCTCGGGCGCCCAGCGCCTGATCGCCCTCTACGGGGTCCAGCCGGGCGCTGCGGCGGTCGTGGCCGCCGCCGACGATCGCGGCCTCGACGTCGCGAGCAGTCTCCTCGAGGCCGGGGTGAGCCTGGCCGCCGTCCTCGACGCGCGTCCGGCGACGCCGGAGTCGGAGACCGCGGCCGCGTTGCGCCAGGCCGGGGTCCGGATCCAGAACGGCCGGACGGTGCTCGAGGCCCGCGGCCGAGGCCGCGTGCGGGCGGCGGTGGTGGGCGGCGCCGCCCGCGACGAAGGAGCGCGCGAGGTCGCCTGCGACCTCGTGTGCGTGGCGACCGGCTTCGAGCCGGCGGCGGGACTGCTCGGCCAGGCCGGCGGGCGACTGACCCACGATACCGCGCGCGGGCGGCTCGTCCCCGCGGCACTGCCGGCGGGAGTCCTGGCGGCCGGCGAGGTGACCGGGGTGGAGGGACTCGCCGCGGTGCTCGCGTCGGGACGGCTGGCGGGAGCGCAGGCCGCGCGCGCGCTCGACGGCGCCGGCGGTGGCGGGACCGCGCGGGTGGCCGAGCTCGCCGAGGCGCTGGCGGCGGCGACCCGGCGCCCCGTGAGTCGCGGCTACCTGGCCAGTGCGCCGCGGGCGGGGGCCAAGAAGTTCGTCTGCCTCTGCGAGGACGTGACCGAGAAGGATCTTCGGCAGGCGGTCGCCGAGGGCTTCGATCACATCGAGACACTCAAGCGCTACACCACCGTCACGATGGGGCCCTGCCAGGGCAAGATGTGCCACCGGCCCTCCATCGACCTCTGCGCGGCGCTGACCGGCCGGACGGTCGAGGCGACCGGCACCACCACCGCGCGGCCGCCGTCCGTCCCGGTGCCGCTCGGGGCGCTGGCCGCCCGCCTCCACGAGCCGGTGAAGCTCACCCCCATGCACGACCGCCATCAGGCGCTGGGCGCCAGCCCCATGGACATGGGCGCCTGGAAGCGACCCTTCGTCTACTCGACGGTGGAGGAGGAGTGCCGGGCCGTCCACGAGGCCGTCGCGCTGATCGACGTGAGCACGCTCGGCAAGCTCGAGGTGCGCGGGGCCGACGCCGCGGCCTTCCTCGACTGGCTCCACCCGGGTCGGTTCTCCGACCTCAAGACGGGCCGCATCCGCTACCGGATCCTGTGCGACGATGCCGGCATCATCCTCGACGACGGCACGGTGGCCCGGCTCGGCGACGACCACTTCCTGGTCACCACGACGACCGGCGGCGTGGAGGCCATCGAGCAGTGGTTCACCTGGTGGCTGGCGGGCAGCGGGAAGTGTGCGCACGTCGCGAACCTCACCGGTGCGCTCGGCGCCATCAACGTCGCCGGGCCGCGCGCCCGCGAGCTGCTGGCGCCCCTGGCCGATCTCGACGTGTCGGCGGCCGGGTTTCCCTACCTGGGCGCGAAGCAGGGGCTCGTGGCGGGCGTGCCGAGCCTGCTGCTCCGGATCGGCTTCGTCGGTGAGCTCGGCTACGAGGTGCACTTCCCGTCGGACTACGGGGCGTACCTGTGGGACACGCTGATGGAGGCCGGAGCACCCCTCGGCGTCCGCCCGTTCGGCGTCGAGGCCCAGCGGGTCCTGCGGCTCGAGAAGCAGCACGTGATCGTCACCCAGGACACCGACGCGCTCACCAATCCGCTCGAAGCCGACATGGCCTGGACGGTGAAGCTCGACAAGCCGGACTTCGTCGGCCGCGACGCGCTGCTGGAAGCCCGCGGGCGGGCGTTCCGGCAACGGCTGGTGGGTTTCACCCTGGCCGGGGACGGCCTGCTGCCCGGAGAAGGCGCGGCGGTGGTGGCCGATGGCCGGCCCATCGGCCGGGTGACCAGCTCGAAGTGGAGCCCGCACCTGGGCCGCGGGATCGGGATGGCCTGGCTGCCGCCGGAGCTCGCGCGCGACGGGGGCACGTTCGAGGTGCGGGTCGACGGCAGCACGCGAACGGCCACGGTCGTGGCCAAGGCCTTCTACGACCCGGATGGCGCCCGCCTCCGGATGTGAGCCGTCCATGAGCCCCGCGACCTTCAGGCCCATCCGGATCAGCGCGATGTACGGGGCGCACGTGGCCCTCGGCGCCCGCTTCAAGGATGACGGCGACTGGCGCGTCCCCGACGCCTACACCTCGGCCCGCCAGGAAGCGGCGGAGGCTCTGGCCGCGGTCGGGCTGGCGGACACGAGTGCGTGCGGCAAGCTCACGGTGCGGGGGGAGGCGCTCGGGCCGGTACTGGCCAAGGCGGCCGGCGTCGACCGGCTGGCCGTCGGGACGGCCACGCGCGTCCGCATCAACGGCGCGGGCGTTCTGGTCGGCCGGCTGGCGGACGACGAGCTGCTGGTGCTCACGCCGCTGGCCGACGCGGCGGCGGTGGGGGAAGTGCTCGCCAAGAGTGCCGGCGCCGGCTGCGCGCACGTCACCGATCTCACGTCGGGGCTGGCCGTCATGGACCTGATCGGCCCGCGGGTCGGCGGGCTCCTGGCCAAGGTCGCCCCGGTCGACCTGTCGGAGGGCGCCGTCCCGGCGCTGGCGGTCGTTCAGGGGGAGCTGGCCCGGGTTCCCGCGATCCTGATCCGGCTCGATCGGACACCGGCCCTGGCGTTCCGCGCGCTCGTCGCCCGCGAATGTGGCGCGTTCGTCTGGGAGGCGCTCGTCGACGCCGGCCGCGACCTCGGCCTCACGCCGATCGGGGCCGCCGCCTGCGCCCTCCTGAACGGCTCCGAGTGAGGAGGACGGCTGGGTTGTCCAGCGCATGCTCCGAGCACCTCTCCCTCGGAGGGGGCCGTCGAGGCCCCCTCCGATGATGTTGCAGCTCTTCCGGACCTCGCGGATGTGGACGGCGCGCCCGCTGCGCGACCGGTACGACATCGTCATCATCGGCGGGGGCGTGCACGGGCTGGCCACCGCCTACTACCTCGGCCAGCGCGGGATACGCGACGTCGCGGTGCTCGAGAAGTCGTACATCGGCGCCGGCGCCAGCGGGCGGAACACGGCGATCATCCGCTCGAACTACCGGACGCCGGACGGGGTCGCCTTCTACGACGAGTCCGTGAAGCTCTACGAGGAGCTGTCGGCCCGGCTCGGTTACAATGTCCTGTTTTCCCAGCAGGGCCACCTCACCCTGGCCCACACCGACAGCGCGATCGTGGGCCTGCGCGTCCGCGCCGATGTGAACCAGCTCTGCGGCGTGCGGAGCCGGCTCATCTGGCGCGAGGAGATCCAGAAGCTGGTGCCGGCCCTGGACGTTTCCGACCGCCCGCGGTATCCGGTCCTGGCCGCCCTCTACCACCCGCCCGGCGGGATCATCCGTCACGACGCCGTCGTGTGGGGGTACGCCCGGGGCGCCGACCGGTTCGGCGTCCACATCCATCCGTTCACGGAGGTGACCGGGATCGACGTCGCCAACGGCCAGGTGACCGGCGTGCGCACCACCGGCGGCGACATCAAGACCGGCCGCGTCCTCAACGCCACCGCCGGGTTCTGCTCGACCATCGCCCGGATGGTCGGGCTCCGGCTGCCGATCACCACCCACCCGCTCCAGGCGTTCGTGACCGAGCCGCTCAAGGCGTTCCTCGACAAGGTCATCGTCTCCTCCAACCTTCACGTCTACGTGAGCCAGACCGACCGGGGCGAGTGTGTCGTCGGCTCCGAGATCGACCCCTACACCTCCTACAGCCACCGGTCGACGCTCCCCTTCCTGGAGATGACGGCCCACCACGCGCTCGAGCTGCTGCCCTGCCTCAAGGACGTGCGTGTCTTGCGCCAGTGGGCCGGGATCTGCGACATGACGCCCGACTACTCGCCGATCATGGGCGAGGTGCCGGGCGTCAAGGGCTTCTACCTCGACGTGGGCTGGGGGACCTACGGCTTCAAGGCCGGGCCGGTCTCCGGGATCCGCATGGCCGAGCTGATGGCCACCGGGCGGACCCCCGACCTCCTCCAGCCGTTTTCGATCACTCGCTTCTGGGAGGACCGTCTCGTCGGCGAGAAGGCGGCGGCGGCGGTCTCCCACTGATCAGTGCACGAGCGGCGACCCACTGTGAAACCTGAAGGAGAGAGTCCAATGACGGCGGACGAGATCCGATCGCGCGTCAAGAAAGACAAGGTCGACTACCTCCTGGCCCAGTACGTCGATATCCACGGGACGCCCCGCTGCAAGGGCGTGCCGGCCCGGGCGCTCGAGCTGTTCCTGGAGGGGTCGGCCGGCTTCGCGGGGGCGGCCGTGTCGGGGATGGGGCAGGGCCCGCACGATCATGACATGATCGCGGTCCCGGACCTCGCCTCCTACACCCCGGTGCCCTGGGAGACCGGGGTGGCGCGCCTGGCCTGCGACATCACCGTGGACGGGAAGCCCTGGGCCTACTGCCCTCGCACGGTGCTCCGCCGGGCGACCGAGGAGCTGCGGCGCGACGGATACGTCATGATGGTGGGAGCCGAGGCGGAGCACTTCCTGGTCCGGCGCCGGGAGGACGGCACCATCGTCCCGTTCGACCCCGACGGCGTCGATACCCTGGACAAGCCCTGCTACGACTTCAAGAGCCTGGCCGGCTCGATGGGCTACCTCCGGACGCTCGTCGGCTACCTGGACGAGCTGGGGTGGGAGCCGTACGCCTCGGACCACGAGGACGGGACGGCCCAGTACGAAATCAACTGGAAGTACACCGACGCCCTCACGACGGCCGACCGGGTCACCTTCTACAAGATGATGACGAGCCAGGTCGCCAAGCGCTTCGGCGCCATCGCCACTCACATGCCGAAGCCGTTCCCGCACCTGACCGGCTCCGGTACCCACTTTCACATCTCGCTCTGGGACACGGCGAGGCGGAAGAACCTCTTCCTCGATCCCAAGGACCCGCGCGGCCTCGGCCTGTCCAAGCTGGCCTACCAGTTCCTGGGCGGCGCCATCCATCATGCCCGAGCCCTGACCGCCGTGGTGGCCCCTACCGTGAACGACTACAAGCGGCTGTCGGTCGGCGAGTTCCTGACCGGCGTCACCTCGGGCTTCACCTGGACGCCGGCCTTCATCAGCTACGGCGACAACAACCGGACGCAGATGTTCCGGATTCCCGAGCCCGGCCGGTTCGAGTGCCGGCTGGTGTCGGGGTCGGTGAACCCCTATCTCGGCATGGCGGCCTTCATCGCGGCCGGCCTCGACGGCATCCGGCGGAAGCTCGACCCCGGCGAGCCCAATATCGGGAAGAACATGTACACGCTGACGCCCGACGAGGTGAAGCGCGGCAAGATCGGTCTCATCCCCCAGAGCCTGGCCGAGGCGATCGCCGCCTTCGAGGAGGATCCGGTGATTCAGGGCGGGCTCGGCCCCGAGCTGGCCGAGGAGTTCCTCAAGGTCAAGCGCCAGGAGTGGGTCCGTTACCACAACACGGTCTCGCGCTGGGAGCTCGACCGCTACCTGACTCTTTTCTAGTTCATGGGAGGGGGCCGCGACGGCCCCCTCCCAGGCCCACCCCCACCTTTCGGGTTGGGTGGGTGGGCCCGCGGGCGAAGCCCGCGCTCGGAGCGGAACACCAACCGTCGGCGGTTGGGTAATGGCGTAGCGGCTGATCGACGCGACGGGCTCCTGATTCCGAGGAGGATGAGCCATGAGATGGCCTCGACGGGCCCTGCTGCTGTTCCTCGCTGTGGTGACCTCGTGTCTGGTCTGGTCTCCGGTCGGTGACGCCCAGCAGCCGCGGCTGGGCATCACGATCAGCTCCTGGTTCATCCCGGCGGCGAACGACCTGCTGAAGGAGATGGCCGCCGACTGGGCCAAGCAGAAGGGGGTCACGGTCGACTTCGAGTTCATCTCGGACACCGATCTGGTCGCGAAGTTCACGACGGCGGCCGAGACGGGCGCCGGGCCGGATGTCCTCCAGGTGGCCAGCCTTCACCCCCACCTGTACCCCACCAAGCTCGTCGACGTCACCGACGTCGTCACCCAGCTGGAGTCGCGCCACGGCGGGATCGTGCAGATCGCCAAGGACGCCGCCGTCGTCAACGGCCGCTGGCGGGCCGTCCCCTTCTACGCGACGCCGCAGGTCCTCAACTACCGGGAGGACGTGCTGAAGGAGCTCGGCGAGCAGCCGCCCGACACGTGGGAGGATGCGCTGCGGATAGGCAAGAAAGTCAAGGCGCGGAGCATGTTCTGGGGTGAGGCGCTCGGCCACTGCCCCGTGGACTGCATCACGACGACCTACTCGATCCTGTGGGCGTACGGGGCCAAAGAGGTGGAGAAGGACGGCAAGACCATCGCGCTCAACTCGCCCGAGACGGTGAAGGCCCTGGAATTCATCAAGCGGGCCGCCGACGAGGCGTGGCCGCCGGGCGTCCTGGGCTGGGACAACTCGTCGAACAACCGGGCCTTCCTGGGCGGGCAGCTCGCCATGACCATCAACGCCGCGACCATCTGGTACGCGGCGAAGCGCCAGGCCCCGGCGGTGTTCCCTCACATCAACCACGCGTTGATCCCGCGGGGGCCGGCCGGCCGCGCAGCGGCCTTCTGGCCGTCGTCCCTGGCCGTGATGGAGCACTCCAAGCAGAAGGAACTGGCCAAGGACCTGGTCCGCTACCTCACCGACGGCCCCCAGCTGAGTCGGTGGCTCGAAAAGACCGAGGGGGCCGGGGCGAGCCTGCTGAAGGGGCTCGCGGAAAAGAGCCGTGACCCGAAGCTCCAGGTCATCCCGAAGGCGGTGGAGTGGGGCCGCCTGCCCGGCTGGCCCGGTCCGCCGACCCGGGAGGCGGCCGAAGTGCACGCGAAGTACCTCCTGGTGGACATGGCCCAGAACGCGGTCAAGGGCATGCCCATTCCCAAGGCGGTCGAGCAGGCCGTCGCCGAGATGAAGCGCATCTACGGGCAGCAGTAGCGGAGGCGGTACCGAGAAAGCACAAGGCGGTGGGTGCCCGGGCGATCGCCGACCTGGCGCCGAGCCAGGCCAGTCCTCGGCGCCTGGGCCGGGATGCGGTGCTCGGCTATCTCTGGGTCACCCCCGCTCTCCTCCTGCTCGGAACCCTGGTCGCCTATCCATTCCTGCTGGCACTCTACTGGAGCCTCACCAGCAAGACGGCCGGCGTGGCCGGCACCTTCGTCGGGCTCGACAACTTCATCTACCTGCTCGGTGACCGCATCTTCCGGAAGACGCTGGGGAACACCGCCGTCTTCACCGTGGCCTCGGTGTCGGTCAAGCTGGTCATCGGGATGATCGCGGCTCTGGTCCTCGACCAGGCCTTTCGCGGCCGGAACCTCGCCCGCGGGCTCTTCCTCCTGCCCTGGATCGTCCCCACCTCGCTCAGCGCGCTGGCCTGGCTGTGGATCTACGACGACATGTTCGGGGTCATCAGCCGACTGGGAATGGACCTCGGGGTGCTGCGGACGCCGATTCCCTTCCTCGCCGATTCGCTGCTGGCCATGCTCGCCATCATCGTCGTCAACGTGTGGCGGGGCGTCTCGTTCTTCGCCATCTCCTTCCTGGCCGGGATGCAGTCCATTGCGGGTGAGCTCTACGAGGCGGCGGCCATCGACGGCGCCGGCGCCGGCCGTCGCTTCTGGCACATCACCCTGCCCGGGCTTCGCGCGGTCATGGCGGTCGCCACCCTCTTCTCGGTGATCTGGACGTTCAGCGACTTCACCATCGTGCACGTCGTCACCCGCGGCGGCCCCGCCAACAGCACGCACCTCCTGGCGACGCTGGCCTACCAGACCGCGATCATCGGCGGCAAGGTCGGAGAAGGATTGGCGGTCTCGAGCTTCATGTTCCCGTTCCTGCTGGTCATCATCTTCCTCCAGCTGCACTTCCTGCGCCGGAGCGAGGACTGAGCTGGCCTGAGCATGACCCGGACGAGAGGGCCGGCGCTCCTGGGTCGAACGGTGTGGCTCTACGCCCCCCTTCTCCTGCTGATGTCGTTCACGCTGTTCCCCTTCTGGTGGATGCTCGCCACCTCCTTGAAGCCGGACCGCGAGCTCTACAGCCTCCAGGCGTCACCCCTGCTCGTGAAGACCGTGACGTTCGACCACTACGCGGCCCTGTTCACCGAGATGCCCTTCCTGATCTGGGTGCGGAACAGTCTCGTCGTATCCTTCACGGCGACCCTGGTCTCGCTGGTGATCGGCGCGCTGGCCGGGTACAGCCTGGCCCGCCTCAGGTTCCGGGGGGCCACGACGCTGGGGACCATCATCTTCGTGGCGTACCTCGTGCCTACCACGGTGCTCTTCCTGCCGCTGGCCTACGTCGTGCACTGGCTCGGCCTGTACAATACCCCCTTCGCGCTGATGGTGACCTACCCGACCTTCCTGGTGCCGTTCTGTAGCTGGTTCCTCATGGGATACTTCAAGACGATCCCGCGCGAGATCGAGGAATGCGCGATGGTCGACGGGTGCACCCGCGCCGGCGCGCTGTGGCGCATCGTGGTGCCGCTGGCCACGCCCGGGATCCTGTCGGCGGCTATCTTCGCCTTCACCTTCTCGTGGAACGAGTTCATCTACGCCCTGACCTTCCTCCAGGCGCCCGCCTACAAGACGATCCCCGTGGGGGTGATCGGGCAGGTCGCGACCGGTGAGGTGTTCTTCTGGGGTAAGCTCATGGCCGCCGCGGTGCTGGGATCCGTCCCCATCGCGCTGATCTACTCGGCCGTCAGCGGGCAGTTCGCGGCGGGCTTGACGTCGGGGGCGGTCAAGGCATGAGTGCGTACGATCTGGTGCTGCGCGGGGTCACCGCGCTCACCGCCGACGCGGCCCGACCCGTCATCGAGGACGCCGTGATCGGCGTCCGGGGGGACCGGATCACCTTCCTGGCGGGCGCCCGGGAGGCGCCGTCGCCTCTGCGCGCCACCCGCGTTCTCGCCCTGGACGGGCGGGTCGTGACGCCGGGGTTCGTGAACGTCCACACCCACGCGATCCTCACCATGGTCCGGGGTCGGGCGGAAGACATGGGCTTCGCCCCGGCCTACACGCCCGGGGTCCCGCGGGGGAGCGACGTCGATCCCGACGAGGCCCGCGCGCTGGCGCGGCTGGGGGCGCTCGAGGCCATGCTGTTCGGCTCGACCCTCATCAACGATACGTACGTCCACGCCGACGCGACAGTCGAGGCCATGGCCGAGGTGGGGCTGCGGGTCTACACCTGCGGGCGCATCCACGACGTGGACTTCCGGACGGTCGCCGACGGCCGCTGGGACCACGACGACGCGATCGGGGAGCAAACGCTGGGGGCGGCGGTGGCGCTGGCCGAGCGATGGCAGGGGAAGGCCGAGGGCCGCATCGGCGTCCAGCTGAGCCCGCATGCCCCCGACACCTGCTCAGACGTCCTGCTCCGAAAGGTCGCCGAGGCCGGCCGGACCCTCGGCCTCCGCGTGAACATCCATCTCGCGCAGAGCCGGGTCGAGGTGGAGCGGGTCCGCCAGCGGAGTGGCCGGAGCCCGGTCGAGGTGGTGGCTGACGCGGGTCTCCTGGACGACCGTCTCATCGCCGCTCACTGCATCTTCCTGACCCCGGCCGACATCGTCCGGGTCGGACGGGCCGGGGTGACCGTCGCCCACGTCCCCAAGGGAAACGCGACCGGAGGCATGCTGGCGCCCACCCCCCGGCTGCGTCGCGCCGGGGCGCGGCTGGCTCTCGGAACCGACAACATGCACGCCGACATGATCGAGGTGATGCGCTGGGCGCTCGCGGTGGCGCGTATCCAGGAAGGCGCCGTCACCGAGGAGTGGCAGCCCGGGGTGGCGCTGGAGATGGCGACCGTCGAGGGTGCCCGGGCCATGGGGCTCGCCGGCGAGCTCGGCACGCTGGCGGTCGGGAAGAAAGCGGACCTCGTGGTCGTGGACTTTCGGCGTCCCCACCTCACCCCATGCCTGAGTCCGCTGGGGAACCTCGTCCACACGGCCCAGGGGCGGGACGTCGAGATGGTCGTCGTGGACGGCCGGATCGTCGTGGAAGGGGGCCGGGCGACGCTGGTGGACGAGGAAGAGATCCGGCGTCACGCTGCCGCCGCGGCGAAGCGGCTCTGGGAGCGCGTCGGCACACCGGGGTGAGGCATGGGGCGTAGGGAAGACGCGATCGACAGGTTCCAGGGCCTCCTCCGGGACCTGCTCGAGGAGACCCGGGCCAGCCGGACCACGATCCGGGTCGACGTGCCGGCGCTCGGCTTCCACGTAAACGCGCCGGCGGCCGAGGCCCGGGCGCCGGGCGTCCGGTCGATCCTGACCGAGACGTCCCTCGACCAGCGCCGGGCGGTCGCCGTGAAGTGGCTGGAGAAGAACCGCCGGGTCTTCGTGGAGAACGACTGCCTCCACGCGGCTCCCGAGGTCGCGCCCGAGCGGGAGGTCACGGACGTCTACGGCATCCGCTCGGAGATGGTGGCACCCCTCGTTCGCGGCGATGTCCTGCAGGGATGGGTCTCGGTCCACGACACCCGAGGCCCCCGGCAGTGGATGGACCGGGAGGTGCGGGCTCTCGAGGAGACCTGCCGCAAGCTCCTGGCCGTGCTCGAGGGTCTCGACTGAACGCCTGGCACCTTCCGCGCCCGATCCTCGCGTCCGTCGCCCTCGCACCTTGACGCCGCTCGACTCGAGGGACTACGCTCTGGCTCATCGCGGTGAAGACCCCGCCCACAACCCGAAGGAACCGGAACGGGAACCACAACCGAGGAGGTGGACCATGAATTGGGCAACGATCAAAACCGGGCCGACCGCGAGCGCCCTCGTGGTCCTGATGGCCGCCTGGGCCGCGCTGGCCACCGCGGCGGCAGCAGCGGAGTTCCCGGAAAAGCCCCTCCAGCTCGTGACCCCGTATCCGCCGGGAGGGTCGCATTCGCTGCACGCGGGCATCATCACGACCGCTGCCGAGCCCCACTTCGGGCAGCCGATGATCTCCGTCATCCGAGCGGGGGGAGGTGGCGTCACCGGCGCCGTGCATGTCTTGCGGAGCGCGCCCGATGGCTACACCATGCTGTTCGGCGATCCGAACCTGAACTCGCTCCGGCCGCAGGTGGAGGACCTTCCCTTCAAGGTCGACGACTTCGTGGCCGTCGCGCGCATCAACTACTCCCCGTGGGTGTTCGTCGTGCGTCCCGACGCTCCATTCCCGCCGACCCCGCAGGGGCTGGCCGAGTACGCCAGACAGCGGCCCGACAAGGTCGTCTACAGCTCCGATAACGTCAACGGCCCGACTTACGTCGTGTTCGAGCTCTTGAAGCAAAAGACCGGCACCAAGATGCGGGCTGTCAACTTCGGGGGCGGTGGGCCGGCCGTCACCGCCCTGCTCGGGGGGAACACGATGGCCTATGCCGGGGACCCGAGCGTCGTCGGCGACCACATCAAGGCCGGCAGCCTCAAGGGAGTCTGCGTCACCGATGAGACCCGCTGGAAGGCATTGGCCGACGTGCCCACCTGCCGGGAGTCGGGCGTCGAGATCGTCTATCACTTCTGGCGCGGGGTGCTGGTCCCGAAGGCCACGCCGCCGGATCGCGTCAAGAAGCTCAGCGACGGGTTCGCCAAGCTCGTCAAGGACGAAGGGTTCCTCCGCCTGATCAACACGATCAACTCGAGCGTCGCCTTCATCGGCCACGACGAGTTCGCCCAGTACCTCAAGAGGGAGCAGAAACAGCTCAAGGACCTCTATGACTCGCTGAAGGCCCAGAAGTAGCGGCATGGCTCGCGCCCGCGACAGCGGCCTCGAGAGGACGACCGCTGTGACAGACCCGCCCGAGGCAGGGTGACGCGCCGGCCGACGGATCTCGCCGTTCCCATCATCGGCGCGGCGGTGGGCGGCGCCACGCTGATCCTGCTGCCCGCGCAGATCCCGGGGGCGTCCCTCGCCGACGTCTCCGAGATGCGTTCTCCGGCGTTCTTTCCGATCGTGGCCGCCACCGCCGTCATCCTGGCCTCTGTGGCTGACGCGACGCGAGTCCTGGCGGGTGGCGGGGCGAAGGATGCCGAGCCGTGGCGCTGGCGGCGGCCGCTCGGGCTGGCGCTGGCGTTCGCCCTCTACCTCCTGCTCGTCCCGCTCCTCGGCATGATGACCTCCGCCTTCCTGCTCATGGTGGTCATGTCGCGCGTCTTCGGGTACCCGCGGGCGGGCCGGGTCCTGGTCGTGGCGCTGGCGACGACGGCCCTGATCTACGTCCTGTTCGAGCGGGTACTCCTGGTCCTGTTTCCGCACGGGCTCATCTTCTGATGCTGGAGAATCTGGCCGGCGGGTTTCTGTTCATCCTGAATCCGGCCAGCCTCACCGCCGCCCTCGTCGGGCTGGTGGCCGGGGTGGTCGTGGGCGCCCTCCCGGGCCTCACCGCCACCATGGCCGTCGCGGTCCTGTCGCCCTTCACCTTCTTCATGCGGCCCGAGATCGGAATCCCGTTTCTGCTCGCGGTGTTCAAGGCGGCCATCTACGGCGGCTCCATTCCGGCCATCACCATCAACACGCCGGGGACCGCGGCAGCCGCCGCCACCACGCTGGACGGGCATGCGCTCGCGCGCCGGGGAGAGGCGATGCGGGCCCTGCAGATGAGCCTCTACGCCTCGGTCTTCGGAGACATGGCCTCGACCCTCCTGCTCATCGTCGCCGCCACCCAGCTGGCCGTCGTCGCGATCAGGTTCGGCTCGCCCGAGTTCGTGATGCTCTACGTCATCGCGCTCACGATGATCGCTGGCGTGAGCGGGCGAAATGCCGCCCGGGCCTGCCTGAGCGCGGGAGCCGGGTTCCTGATCGCCGCGATCGGCCTCGACCCCATGTCGGGCCAGCAGCGCTTCACGTTCGGGGTGCCCGATCTGATCGGCGGCATCTCGTTCGTGCCGTTCCTGATCGGCCTGTTCGCGCTCAGCGAGATCCTGGTGGAAGGCGAGAACCCGCGTCGGCCGGAGGAGGTGATCGAATTCCGGCGAGACGAGCCGCGCGTCACCCTCGACGACATGCGCCGGGTGATGCCGACCCTGCTCCGCTCGACCGGCATCGGGTTCTTCATCGGCGTCTTGCCGGGCATCGGCGCCGAGATCTCGTGCTGGCTGGCCTACGGCACGGCCAAGCGGTTCTCCAAGCACCCCGAACAGTTCGGCCAGGGCGCGATCGAAGGCGTGGCCGCTGCCGAATCCGGCAACAATGCCGCGTGCCCCGGGGACCTCATCCCCATGATGGTCCTGGGGATTCCCGGCGACACCGTCACCGCGGTGCTCCTGGGGGCCTTCATGGCCCAGGGCCTGACGCCGGGGCCCTTGCTCTTCCAGAAACACAGCGTGCTGGTTTACGGATTCTTCGCCATCCTGCTGATCAGCAACCTCATGCTGCTGGGCGTCGGCCTGGTCGCGATCCGTTACTTCCGCCACATCACCCTGATCCCTGCGGGCCTGCTCTACCCCGTGGTCGCCGGCCTGTGCTTCGCCGGCTCCTTCGCCGTGAACTCCAGCTACTTCGACCTCCTGGTCACCCTGGCCGGCGGCGTGCTCGGCTACGGCATGCGGAAGACCCAGGTCCCGATTCCGCCCATGGTGATCGCGATGCTGGTGGCGCCGGGCCTGGAGAGCGCCCTGCGCCAGTCCTTGCTCCTGTCCGACGCCGGGCTGCTCATCTTCGTCTCTCGACCGATCGCCGGGGGAATGCTCCTGACTCTGATCGCGGCGGTCGGGCTGCTCGTCTGGCAGAACCGTCGACCGCCGCGCCCCTCAGTTGGTTGAACGGCATTCCGCAGGATCCCTATCAGGGCGGGATCATTCATGATCCCAGCCAAGTCGGTCGGGCGCAAGCACACTCGGTGGGCGCGGCGGACCGGCTTCGGCGGGCCGCACAATCCCTTTGTAAATCTCCTCTGCTCACAGGTTTGGTCTCGGCTGAACGAGCAGAGCGATCGGCACCGCTTGCCCGGGTGAGGGTGCGAACCTAGAATGGGAGTCGTTGCTCAAGGCGGCGCCCCTGTCCAAGAGTGCCCCGAGGACGCGGCGCTGGTCCTTCTCTTCGGCCTCGTGGCCAGCGGCCAGATCCGGCTGCGGCGCCTTGATGGGTGGCGCCAGATCCCGGCGGCACTGCGCGAACACCGCGCGTCGGCGGCATGACGCATCGCGCATTCGGGTCAGCAACGCGTTCGAGTGGCGACCCCATATCTGGACATCCCCGACATCGGGTCTTTCCGAGGGTCACGCCCCGAGCTATCCTGAGCCATCTCGATTTCGAACGGGGGGCGGCATGACAGTTCGACGGCCCATCCACACGATCGTCCTGGCTCTCGCCCTCCTCGCCGTGTGGGTGTAGGAACCTCATCGGGCTTACGGGGAGTCAGAGAAGGAGATGGCGACGACGACGCTGGCCGGATGCATCGCGCTGATCGGTCCCGACGCGAAGGCGACCGAGGGCCCCGTCGACATCGTGATCGACGGGAGGCGGATCAGCGCCATCCGGCCGGCCGGTGTCGCGGCCCCGGAGGGGACGGTGATCGACGCCCGGCGGCGGCTGGTCACGCCCGGGCTCATTAACGGCCATTTTCACTCCCACGAGCACTTCCACAAAGGGCGATACGACAACCTGCCGCTCGAGCTGTGGATGAACTACGTCCGGCCGCCCAAACCGATCCCGTTCACCGTTCGGCAGGTCTACCTGCGGACCATGATCGGCGCGATCGAGGCGCTCCGATCCGGGACCACGACCGTCTGCGATGATGTGAACGTGGCGCCGATCCTGCACCGCGACCACGTGGAGGCCGTCTTCCAGGCCTACGAGGACGCCGGGATCCGCGCGCACGTCGGGATCACGCTGTTCGACAAGCCCTTCTTTCGCGGCATGCCGTTCGTGGACGAGGAGTTTCCCGAGGACCTCCTGCGCGCGCTCTCCGGCACCCCGGCGACGCCGCCCGAGGAGATCCTCGCCTTCGCGCGCGAGCTGGCGGCCACCCGCCACCCTCGCCGGAACCGCGTCGGCTACATCGCGGCGCCGTCCGCCCCGCAGCGCTGCACGGAGGGATTCCTGCGCCAGGTGCGCGCGATGGCCGACGAGTTCGATCTCCCGGTGATGATGCACGTACAAGAGACCCGCCTTCAGGTCGTGACGGGGCACCTGCTCTTCGGCTCGACGATGGTCGAGTACCTCGATCGGTTGGGGTTCCTGACGCCGAAGACCGCCCTCATCCATTGCATCTGGCTCAACCCGCGCGAGATCGGGATTCTGGCGCGAGCCGGTGTGACCGTGCAGCACAATCCGACGTGCAATCTGAAAGTGGGCTCGGGAATCGCCCCCCTTCGGGCGCTGCTCGACGCCGGGGTGAACGTGAGTCTGGGCACCGACGGCTGCGGTTCGGTGGAGACGACGGACATGCAGAAGGCGGTGCTGACCGCCGCGCTCTTGCAGAAGATCCGAGGCAGCGATCACCGGCGATGGGTCGGCGCCGAGGAGGCCTGGGCGGCCGGCACGATCGGCGGTGCCCGGGCTCTCGGCCGCGATGACGAGCTCGGCGCGGTGGCGGTCGGCCGCATCGCGGACCTGGCCGCCTATCGCCTGGACAGCATTCCCTTCACGCCGCTCAACAACCTGCTGCGCCAGCTGGTCTATGCCGAGACCGGCGCGAATCTGGACATGGTCTTCGTGGACGGTGAGCCCGTGGTGATGAACGGGCGACTAACGAGAGTCGACGAGTCGGCGTTGCTGTCGGAGATTGCCGCCGAGCACGCCACGCTGTTGCCGTTGATCGAGGAGGCCGAACGGAGCGTGGAGCCGATTCGGGCCGCCTACCAGCGAATCTACGATCGCTGCCAGGCGGCCGGCATCGCGGCCGACACCTTCCCGGCGCGCCTCCCGGACTAGGTCATGGGAGGGGGCCTCGACGGCCCCCTCCCAGACCCAACCCCCCTTTTGGG
>DASYUM010000078.1:0-2653 GCA_036001225.1 Candidatus Methylomirabilota bacterium
GGGTGCCGCGTCCACCCTGGTCGTGTCGCAGGACGTCGACATCGGGGTCGACGTCGCCTGTCATGCGGCGGTGAAGCGCCGCGTGGAAGGGCTGTCGGGGGGGGTCCGGCCCTCGACAGAGGAGCCCCCGGTCCTGGTCCCCGAGACCGGCGATCTGCTCGAAGTGAACTTCGTCGGCATGGATCAGGCGCGGTGATCCCGGCGACACCTACCTTCTCGCGGATCCCCAGCTCCCCCTGATGGTGTTCGGTCCGCTATCGCTCGTGAAGGCGGGCCGCGTCATGGAGATCGAGAGAGCCCGACTGCCCCTGCCGCGCCCGGCCGGGCTCATCCTGGAGAAGCTCGTGACGGACCGGACCGGCGAGAAGGGTGACCGGGACCTGCTGGTGGCGCTGGGCCTGTTGATGACGGCGAGCCCGGACGACCTCCGGGAACTCGACGCGACCTACCGCGGGCTCCGGCCCGAGCTGCGCCACGTCGCCCGCTCCAGCCTGACGCTCCTCTCCCTCATGCCGCCGCGTCCCGGCATGCCGGACCCGCGGGGGGAGCGGGCGCGGGTCGCCGAGCTACTGCGGCGGCTCGAGACAGGCGAGCCGGACCTGCCGTGAGCGGGCCCGGGCCGATCCGCGTCGCATCCCGTCGTCCTCGGGCCTCAGCGCGCCTCAACGTATGCGGCATACGCCTCGGCGCGCTTCGGCCCTGCGTCCTAGCCGGGATTATTCGCGAGGCATGGCTTTTGAGGACGCGCGGGTGGCGCCGGGGCCCGCTCCCAGCGCGGAGCATCCGGTGTCTAGGGCCACGCCGGTGGGTTTCACGTTGGGGGTTAGTCCGGCGCGCGGGTCTTGGCTCGCCGATGCGAGCACTGGGAGCGGGCCCCGGCGACAGGCCCCGCGCGCCCTCGCGAATAGTCCGGGCTAGGGCTGCTCGCGTCTCGGCCCGGGCCTTTCGTGCGGCACACGGGGATGTTGCCTCCGAGGATACCGTAGTGAGGGACGACCTCGAGCGCCGCGTCCGCCAGGTGCGATCGCGCGTCGCCGTGCAGGCCTGGGAGTACCGTCAGCGACACCATGCGAAAGGGGTGTGGATGCGCCTCCGCCGCATCCTCGCCGATGCCCAGGCCGCCTACGTGATCCCGAAGCCGAGGCGGAACGGCTGATCGTCGAGGGGTTCCAGCCGGAGGCCGTGGGCCGGGAGCTGGAGCCGCCCAAGGTCATCCTGTTCCTGCCGGCCGAGCGAGTCGCCCGGCTCACCGGGGCGCGCGAGATCCCCGTGCGTCTCGACGCCGAGCTGCTGGCGGCGCCGGCCCTGGCGCTCGTCCGCTTTCCGTAGCGCCGGTCGGCCGCGGCGGCCGAGAACCGGCTTCCAAATCCTGAGACCGCGAGCCCCGGAGCCGGTACGCGACCGACGGCGAAGCGGGCCCGCCGGTCACGTACCCCTCATCGCAGCCCTACTTGTCGAGCGTCCCCTCGGAGGTGGCGACCACCCCCCCGAAGGCGTGGCCGGCCGGATCGGCGGCCAGGGTTGTCGCCGTGGCCGCGATCGTGAAATCGCCCGTCGCGTTGGCAAACCGTCCGGTGCCCCCCGTGTAGACCCCCGCCGCGCTGATGCTGGCGACCCCCGTCGCGCTGATGCAGTTCGTACCCGACGTCGGTGCGCCGAAGAGGAGGTCCCCATTCACGGCGCGGGTAACCAGCGCGGAACCGGCTGGCACGAGGGTGCCCTCGAGGACCGTGCCCGGGGGGCAGGTGCTCGGCGGTCCGAATGCCCATTCGGCGACGGTCTGATTGGTGAGGGCGCCGAGCTGACTACTCGACCCGCTGACGATGAAGAGATCAGCCGTTACGCCGTCCCCGTTCGTGTCGATCGACGTCCCCTGGGTGAGAAAGCTGCCGGACCCCCGGAACTGGATCGGTCCGGCTTCGACATCACCGACGACAACGGTCGCCACCAGGCCGATCGCGAGGATCAGGGCCAACCCCGTTCTGCTCATGATGTGCCTCCATCCGTTGCTGTGTTTCGTTCACGTCACGACGCCGGTCTCGAAGGCGCGCCTGCTTCTCACTCACCTCCTTCCCAGCCGTCCGCGGCACATGGGATCTCTTGCGCGCCCGAGCGTAAGGGGGGCGCCGTTACCCAGCCGTCCAGGCGCCCGTTAAACGCCCATGGAGCCCCGGACTTGGCCCGCCCCCGGCGGGGTGCTATGGTCGGCATGCCCCTGTCGGGCGATCCATGGCATCCCTCCAGCTCACCCTCCTGGGCGGCTTCCAGGCCCGGATCGGATCGGGCCCCGCGCTCCCCCTGTCGACGCGGAAGGCCCAGGCGCTGCTGGCCTACCTCGCCCTGCCCGCCGGGCAGGCGCATCCCCGGGACAAGCTGGCGACGCTGCTCTGGGGCGAGAGCGCGGAGGGCCCGGCCCGGACCAGCCTCCGCCAGGCGCTGTTCGCGCTGCGGCGGGCGCTCCCTGCCGGCGGGGTGCGCGTGGAGGGCGATGCGGTCGCGCTGGACCCGGCGACGGTGGAGGTGGACGTGGCGGCGTTCGAGCGGGGGATCGCCGAGGGGACGCCGGCGGCGCTGGAAGCGGCAGTGCCGCTCTACCGGGGGGACCTGCTCGCGGGGCTGAGCGTGGAGGGGACGGGCGGGTTCGAGGAGTGGC
>DASYUM010000079.1:0-2790 GCA_036001225.1 Candidatus Methylomirabilota bacterium
GGTGACGGGCAACCAGCCCGCGTTCTACCGGCTCCAGCCGAGCTTCTTCTTCCCGGAGCAGAGGGTCTGGCACAACACGGCCGGCCAGGAGCTCTACAACGTCAAGAACCTGGACCTCGCCCGCCGGCTCCTCAAGGAGTCCGGCTACGACGGGCGCCCCATCGTCCTGATCACCAATCGCGACATCGAATGGCTCTACCGAGCCGCGGTGCCGGTCAAGCCCCAGCTCGAGGCGATCGGGTTCAAGGTGGACCTGGTCGTCCGGGACTGGCCCGGCCAGATCGCCCAGCAGAAGGAGCTCGCCTTCGACATGGCCACCAACGGGGTCAGCACGCGCCCGGAGCCCTCCGGCTTCAACTATCTCCTCCGCTGCGGCGCGTCCTACGAGACCTACGGGTACTGCGATGCGGAGATGGACCGGGCGCTCCTGGCCGGCTTCCGCGAGCGCGAGCCGGCCAAGCGCGCCCAGGCCTATGCCCAGGTCCAGACGGTATTCTACGAGACCGTGCCGTTCGTGAAGGTAGCCGACATGTTCCAGCTCGACGGCGCCAGCAAGACGCTCAAGGGGTACCGGGTCTACTTTCTCCGGCGCTTCTGGAACGTGTCGAAGTGACGCCCGGGTGAGGCGCGCGCCCAGCCCCGCCTGAGGCCGGCGGCCGTGGGGCGATACATCGCGCGGCGGCTCATGCTCCTCGTCCCCGCCTGGCTCATCATGGGGGGCATCGCCTTCGCGCTCATCCGGCTGATCCCCGGCGATCCGGCGGCGGTGCTCCTCGGGATGGAGGCGACCCCTCAGGCCGTTGCGGAGCTGCGCGAGCGCATGGGCCTCGACCGGCCCCTCCCGATCCAGTTCGTCCTCTGGCTCCGGCGGGTCCTGGAAGGGGAGCTGGGACGGTCGTTCTTTCTGGGCCAGCCGGTGGTGGAGGCGATCCTGGGCCGGCTCCCCGTCACCCTGAGTCTGACCGCGGCGGCGCTCCTGGTGGCCCTGCTCCTCGGCCTCCCGATCGGGCTGCGGGCGGCCACGCGGCCCAACTCGCCCACCGACCTCACCGCGATGGCGCTGGCGGTGGTCGGATTGTCCGTCCCCGACTTCGCCATGGGACTCGGGCTGATCTTCTGCTTCGGCGTCGCGCTGGCGTGGTTTCCGATCAGCGGCTACGTGCCGATCGCGCAGAGCCCGACGGCCTGGAGCGCCCACCTGGCCATGCCGGCCCTGGCGCTGGGGATCCCGCAAGCCGCCCTCATCGCCCGCATCACGCGCGGCAGCATGCTCGAGACCCTCGGCACGGACTACGTGCGGACGGCCCGGGCCAAGGGACTCGGCGAGCCGGCGGTGGTGGGGCGCCACGCCTTCCGCAACACCCTGATCCACGTCCTCACCGTGGTCGGGAACGCGGCGGTGATCTTGCTGGGCGGCGCCTTCGTGGTGGAGACCGTCTTCAACCTGCCCGGCCTCGGCAACCTGGTCGTCATGGCGGTCAAACGGCGGGACTATCCACTCGTCCAGGGGTGCCTGCTGCTGATCTCCACGGTGGTGATCCTCGTCAACCTGGTGGTGGACGTCCTCTATGCGTACGTCGACCCCCGCATCCGCTATGCCTAGTCCTTCGGGGGGGTCTCGGAAGACCCCCCCGATTCCCCCCCTTCGGTTGCGGCGGCGGAGCCGCCGCTCGGATAGGCGCTTCGAGTCATGCCGAGCGAAGGCACAATAACCCGCGTACCCGAGCGCCCTCCGAGCCGGTTGCCGGCGGCGTCGCTGGGGGCCCGGCTCCGGCGACACCGGCTCGCGGTGGCGGGCGGGGCGGTGACGCTGGCGGCCGCCGTGCTGAGCCTGGTGCTTCCGCTGTTGGTCGCCGCCGATCCGACGGCCATCCACGTCGAGGACATCCTGGCGCCCCCCTCGGCTCGCCACTGGTTCGGCACCGACGACTTCGGCCGGGACCTGCTGGCCCGCGTGGTCCACGGCATCCGACTCTCCCTGCTGGTCGGCTTCTCCGTTCTGGTAGTGACCGCGCTCCTCGGCGGACTGTCGGGGCTGGTGGCGGGCTACTTCCCGCGGGCCGACGCGGTGATCATGCGCGTGATGGACGCGCTCATGGCATTTCCGGCGATCCTGCTCGCGCTCGCCGTCATGGCGATCGCCGGCCCGGCCACCCCGAACGTGATCGCTGCCCTCGGAGTGGCCTACGCGCCCCGCATGGCCCGGCTGGCGCGGGCCAGTGTCCTGGTCGTCCGGAGCCGGGAGTTCGTCGAGGCCGCCCGGGCGCTCGGCGCCGCGCCGCTGCGCATCCTGGGCCTCCACGTCACCCCGAACGCCCTCGCCCCCGTCATCGTGCAAGGGACCTTCACGTTCGCTTATGCGATCCTCGGCGAAGCCGCGCTCAGCTTCGTGGGGCTGGGAGCCGTGCCACCCACGCCCAGCCTGGGCAATATCCTGGCCGACGCCCGGGTCTTTCTGCGCGAGGCCCCGTGGATGATCCTGTTCCCGAGCGCGACCCTGACCGTGACCGTGCTCGGGCTGAACCTCCTGGGGGACGGGATTCGGGACGTCCTGGATCCCCGCCTGAAGATCTGAGGAGGCCGGCCTCAGCGGGCCGAAGGGAGCGAGGCGAGGTACGCGAGCACGACCTCGAGCGGGACCACGTCGCCCAGGTCGAGGTCGATGTCGAGCAGGTTCACCTCGTGCATGAGCTCGCAGCGCTCGCCCACCGCCTCCCGCGGGACGATGACGCGAAAGCTGTCGGTCGCGTCGCGGCAGGTGGCGTACACGCAGTGGCTGGTGCTCAGCCC
>DASYUM010000080.1:0-3919 GCA_036001225.1 Candidatus Methylomirabilota bacterium
GCCCGATGGACGTGGCCCAGGGCGACGACGGTCACCCGTTCCCGATTGGCATCCGTGCCGTTGTCATCGCCGATCTCCATTTGCTCCCTCGGCCGGTCAGGTGTTGTGGCGGCGCGCCCGGCCGGCGAACGCCCCGGCCACCTCGGAGCGCGCACGCTGCCTCACGACGACGTCAATGCACCGTCAACGACCGGGCCCGCTCGGGACCACCCTGGCAGTCGCCGTAAGGCGTCGTAAGGTCACGTGTTCCGCGCAACGCGCATTCCGATGGCCGGGGTGCGGATCACGCTCAGCCGCGCTGCATCTCGAGCGGCAGCAGCGTGTCCATCAGGGACGCGCCACCGTCGGCGTACAGGATCTGCCCGGTGAGCCACGCGGCGTCGGGCGAGCAGAGCAGCGCCACGACGTTCGCGATGTCGGCGGGCATCCCGAGGCGGCCCATCGGCGTCCAGCCGCTCGCGTGCCAGGCGCGCGCCGTCTCGACGACGGTCTCGGGCAGGGTGTTGAGCACGCTGTCCTCGGTGACGCCCGGGCTGACCGCATTGACGGTGATTTCGCGCGGTGCGAGGGCGACCGCGAAATAGCGCATCACCGACTCCATCGCCGTCTTGGCCGCGCCCATTGCGATCCAGGGTTGCCAGGAGCCCGTCCGGCCGCCGGGGGCGTACGTGATGGCGACGATCCGGCCGCCCCGGCCCATCAGCGCCACGGCTTCCCGCACCCCGACCAGGAACGCCTTGGCCTGGGAGTCGAAGGCGACGTCCCACTGTTCCAGCGTGATCTCCATCGGCTTCGCGTAGAACTGCGACCACTCCGGCCGCGCGCTGGCGACGAAGATGTCGAGGCTGCCGAAGCGGGCCTTGACGTCGGCGAACAGCCGCCGGACCTCGTCGGGCCGCGAGACGTCGGCCTGGACGAGGAGCCCGTCGGCGCCGTGCTTGCGCACGCGGTCGAGCGTGTCCTTCGCGGCGGCCTCGTTCTGGTAGTAGTGGACGGCGACGCGGGCGCCCTCGGCGGCGAGCTTGAGGGCGATCCCCCGGCCGATGCCGCGGGAGCCGCCGGTCACCAGGGCGTGCGTGCCTTTGAGCGTGGTCATCGCGGGTCCTCCTCGTTGCTCTGGGTGTGGCCTCTCGCCGCCATGTGCGCGATCACCGTCGCGATGGCGGCGATTCCCTCGAACCGCTCCTTCTCCCCCGTCCGCACCCGCTCCACGATCCCCGTCACCCGCCCGGCCTCGTCGCGGGAGAGCCGGACGACGAAGGTCATCGGGACGCCCGGGGGTCGCGGGGACGGGGCGGCAGGGCCGGCCAGGGCAGATCCGGATACCGGTCGCGCAGCGCCTCGAGCTCCTGTCGGGTGACCATGTGGGCCCTCCTTTGCGCCCGAGCGTACAGGGGCGCCGTTACGTGTCCGTCCAGGTCGGCGTTAAACGTCTGCAGCGCGACGGACTTGGCCCGCGGCCCCCGGAGTGCTAGGGTCGGCGTGCGCTGTGGGCCGGCGGTCTCATGGCATCCCTCCAGCTCACCCTCCTGGGCGGCTTCCAGGCCCGGATTGGCGGGGGCCCCGCCCTTCCCCTGCCGACCCGGAAGGCCCAGGCGCTGCTGGCCTACCTCGCCCTGCCCGCCGGGCGGGCCCATCCCCGGGACAAGCTGGCGACCCTCCTCTGGGGCGATACCCTCGAGGGTCCGGCCCGCAACAGCCTCCGCCAGGCGCTGTTCGCGCTGCGGCGGGCGCTCCCTGCCGGCGGGGTGCGTGTGGAAGGCCCCGCGGTCACGCTGGACCCGGGCGGTGGAGGTGGACGTGGCGGCGTTCGAGCGGGGGATCGCCGAGGGGACGCCGGCGGCGCTCGAGGCGGCGGTGCCGCTCTACCGGGGGGACCTGCTCGCGGGGCTGAGCGTGGAGGGGACGGGCGGGTTCGAGGAGTGGCTGCTGGGGGAGCGGGAGCGGCTCCGGGAGCTGGCGCTCGAGGGGCTGGCGAAGCTCCTGGCGCACCAGCGGACGGCGGGGGCGGCGGAGGCGGCGATCCAGACGGGGCTGACGCTGCTCGGGCTGGACCCACTACAGGAGCCGGCGCACCGGGCGGTGATGCGGCTGTACGCCGAGGCCGGCCGACGAGGGGCGGCGCTCAGGCAGTACCAGCGCTGCGTGGCCGCACGACATGCGCCCGCTCGTCGCCCACTGCCACCTCGGCCTCGGCACGCTCTACGGGCGAACGGGCAGGCGCGAACACGCCCGGGAGCACCTCGGCACCGCGATGACGACGTACCGTGCGATGGAGATGCAGTTCTGGCTGGACCAGGCGGAGACGGCGCTGCGCCAGGCGGCCTCGCCCGCCGCCGAGTCGTAGCCCCGAGTCTTCCATGCGGCCGCGTGTCCCGCCGCGGGGCCGGCGTTGTCGGCGCGCGAGGTCTCGGTCGCGCCGGTGTCGTCGCCGATCGTCAGTCTGTGGGTCCCCGGCTTGGTGGCTGGCGACGTGCTCGCGGGGTCCGGCCCGTCGCGAAGGCGAGCCCTAGCGGAGGCGCTCGAACTCCTCCAGGGAGAGGCCGAATTGGCGGAGGATCTTGTGGAAGAGGGGCGGTCCGATCTCTCGGCCACCATGGATCGGAATCGTCACGGTCCGGCCGTCCGGGTGGTTCCACCGCTCGTGGCTTCCGGTCTGTCGACGCCTGACGAAGCCGATTAGACTGGCCACCCGCTGGAACTCCCGCGCGGTGGCGCTAGGCATTCACGATTTCGGTCGTGTCCTCGGGCAGCGGGGCGCCCCGCTCCTGATACTCCTCGGCGATCATGTCGAAGACGTGACTCAACTCCGCCAAGGCCTCTTCTCGCGTGGCCATCAGGGCGTAACAGCCAGAGATGGCGGGCACCTCGGCTACCCACGAGCCATCATCCTGGCGATAGAGGACGATCTTATAGGCGTCCAGGCCTGGGCGATTCACGTCCTGAGAATACCACGGCCGTCTGCGTCCTCGAGCGCTTCCGACGGGGCGAGGAATTGCCGCGTCAAGAGGCAGCATCTGGAGGCCATGGAACCGAGCCTTCGGCCTGTGTCCGGACCGCGACCGCGCCCTGAAGCGGCTCGTGAGTCACGCGTGCAGGAGGGGCACGTCCTCGTCACGCTCGATGCCGACTTCGAGGACCTCAAGCCGTATCCGCCGGAGGAGTCCCCGGGGATCATCGTCCTCAGAATGACAAGGCAGGACAAGCCGCGCATCCTGGCGACGATCCGGCGGGATCCGGACGGCGTCCACGACCTGCGGGACCAGCCAACGTCCCGATGCCCCATCACACTGGGTCACGCGCCCTAGAAAACCTCCGGTCCACCCGTCGGCCCCGTGCGGCCCCTTCCCCGGGGCCGTCTGGCTCCGCTGGCGTCCGTTCTATCGGCCGACTGTAAATCATCCGTCCAGGTGAGCGTGAAACGTCCGTAGAAGACCGGACTTGGCCCGCCGCCCGCGGAGTGCTATGGTCGGCGTTGCCTCTGGTCGGCGGCCCATGGCACCCCTCCAGCTCACCCTCCTGGGCGGCTTCCAGGCCCGGATCGGATCGGGCCCCGGCCTCTCCTTGCCGACGCGGAAGGCCCAGGCGCTGCTCGCCTACCTCGCTCTGCCCGCCGGCCGGGCGCACCCGCGCGACAAGCTGGCGACCCTCCTCTGGGGCGATACCCCCGAGGGTCCGGCCCGCAACAGCCTCCGCCAGGCGCTGTTCGCGCTGCGGCGGGCGCTCCCTGCCGGCGGGGTGCGCGTGGAGGGCGATGCGGTCGCGCTGGACCCGGCGGCGGTGGAGGTGGACGTGGCGGCGTTCGAGCGGGGGATCGCCGAGGGGACGCCGGCGGCGCTGGAAGCGGCAGTGCCGCTCTACCGGGGGGACCTGCTCGCGGGGCTGAGCGTGGAGGGGACGGGCGGGTTCGAGGAGTGGC
>DASYUM010000081.1:0-37579 GCA_036001225.1 Candidatus Methylomirabilota bacterium
CCAAAGAGATCGCCGAGAAGCTGGGCACCAGCCTGAAGACCATCGAGACTCACCGCCAGAACATCTTCCGCAAGCTCGAGCTGGGCAACGCGGCCCAGCTCGTGCGCTACGCCATCCGGGAAGGCCTGGTCCGGCCCTGAGAACCTTCCTCACCCTGCCCTCTCCCCCCAACGAGGGGGAGAGGGCAGGGTGAGGGGGTCTCGTTCCCCGTGCTAAGCTACGCGCCGTGAAGGCGCTCGTCTACCCGGCGCACGACCAGATCGAGGTGCGCGACGTGCCCGAGCCGGCGCCCCCCGGGGCCGGCGAGGTCCTGGTGCGCGTCGCCGCCGCCGGCATCTGCGGCTCGGAGCTGGAGGCGTTCGCCACTCGCAGCCCCCGCCGCCCGCCTCCGCTCATCATGGGTCACGAGTTCTGCGGCCAGGTGGCGGCGGTCGGCCCCGGTGTGAGCGGGATCCAGCCCGGCGATCGCGTCGTCCTGAACTCCCTGATCACCTGCGGTGCCTGCGAGAGCTGCCGCGAGGGCCGGCCGCACCTCTGCCCGCAGCGCGAGGTGTTCGGGATGAAGCGGCCGGGCGGCTGGGCCGAGCTGGCCACGGTGCCCGCCGCCACCGTGGTGCCGTTGCCGGAGAAAGTCTCGCCGGTCGAGGGGGCGCTGGTCGAGCCGCTGGGCAACGCCGTCCACGTCTTCGGGCTGGTCGAGGAGCGGTTGCCGGAGACGGTGGTCGTCATCGGCGCGGGGACGATCGGGCTGATGTGCCTCCAGGTCGCCCGGGCCCTCGGCGCGTTTCGGCTGGTCGCGGTGGACACCAACCCTTTCCGCCTGGAGGTCGCCCACCGGCTCGGCGCCGAGCCCCTGGTCAACCCGCGCCAGACCTCGCTCCGCGACGCGATCCGCGACTTCACCCGCGGCCGCGGCGCCGACGTGGTGGTGGACGCGGCCGGTACGGCCGAGACGCGCCGGGATGCGGTGGGGATCGCCCGGCCGGGCGGCGACGTGGTCTGGATCGGCACCCACGCCGACGACACCGCGCTGTCGGGGCAGGAGGTCGTGCTGGGCGAGCGCCGGATCAGCGGCTCCTACGCGGTGACCGCCCACGACCTCCGCAAGGCGATCGGGCTCCTCGCCCACGGGCGGGTCGAGATCACGCCGTGGGTGCGCCCCTTTCCGCTCACCGAGGGCGCTCGGGTCTTCCGGGAGCTGCTGACCCAGCCGAAGGACTACATCAAAGCCGTCCTGATGCCCTGACCGACCGGGCGGAGCCTATCGGACGAGGTGGTAGGGGACATCGGTGACGATGACCCCGCGCCGGAACAGCAGGGCGCCCTTGATGAGCAGCGCCGTCTGGTTGTGGAGGAGGTGCTGCCACCAGCGGGCGGGCACGAACTCGGGCAGGATGATCGTGATGAGCAGATCGGGGACTTCCTCCTGCAGGTGATTCACGTATTCGAGGAGGGATCCCACCACCGAGCGATACGGCGACCGTAGCACCACCAGCGGCACGCCCCTCCCCCACCTGCTCCACCGGTCCTCGAGTCGGCGCCCGGCCTCGGGGTCCATCTCGACGTAGACCGCGCGGGCGCTGGCCGAGATGGCCCGCCCGTATCGAAGCGCCCCCAGCACTCCCCGGTGAACGTCGCCCACCAGGACGAGCACGAGGTGGATGGGTGGCGGGATCTCCCGCGGTTCGAGTCCCTCGACCGAGAGCTGCCGGGCCACGTCGTCGTAGTGGCGGCGGATGGCGAGGAAGACGAGGACCAGGCACGGGATCAGGAGGATCACGATCCAGGCGCCGTGCGTGAACTTCGTGCTGGCGATGATCAGCGTGACGATACCGGTGGCGGCCGCCCCCGTCCCGTTCAAGGTGGCCCGCATGGCCCACCGGGATCCCCGCTCTCGGAGCCAGTAACGGACCATCCCGGCCTGGGACAACGTGAACGACACGAAGACGCCGACCGCGTAGAGCGGGATCAGGGCATGCGTCTCGGCCTCGAAGAGGACGAGCAGCACCGCGCTCAAGACGGCCAGGATGATGATGCCGTTCGAGAAGGCGAGCCGATCGCCCCGGCTGGCGAACTGACGGGGCATGAATCGATCGCGGGCCATAAACGAGGATAGGCGCGGGAAATCCGCATAGCTCGTATTCGCCGCCAGCACCAGGATCAGCATCGTCATGGCCTGGACGAAGTAGTAGAGCACGCTGCCGTCGCCGAAGACCCGCCGGGCCAACTGCGAGTTGATCGTTTCCTGGTCGGCGGGGACGAGGCCGAAGGCGTTGGCGAGAAAGGTGATGCCGACGAACAGGGCGATGAGCACGGTCCCCAGCATCACCAGGACCTGCCTCGCGTTCCGCGCCTCGGGCGGTCGAAAGGCCGGCACGCCGTTGGACACCGCCTCGATCCCGGTCAGCGCGACGCAACCGGAGGCGAAGGCCCGGAGGGCGAGGAACAGCGTCAGCTCTTGCGTGGCCGGTGCCGAGGCCGCCGCCGACACGGCCCCGTCGGCGACGGGGCCCCGCATCCACACGACGGTTCCCCAGCCGATCATCAGGACGTAGGACGCGATGAACGCATAGGTCGGGACCGCGAACACGCGACCCGATTCCCGGACCCCCCGCAGGTTGGCGATGGTGATGCCGAGCACCGCGAGCACGCACAGCGCGACCCGATACGGATACAGGGCGGGGACGGCGGAGGTGACGGCCGCGATTCCCGCCGCCACGCTCACGGACACCGTCAGCACGTAGTCGGTCAGGAGGGCCCCGCCCGCCACCAGGCTCGGATACGTCCCGAGATTCTCGCGACTCACGATGTAGGCGCCCCCGGCCGACGGGTAGGCCAGGATCGTCTGCCGGTAGGAGCTGACCACGATGGCCAGGAGGGCGGCGATGCCAAGGGAGATCGGCACCGACGTGTGAAGCGCCGCGGTCCCGGCCAGGATGAGGATCCAGAAGATCTCCTCGGTGGCGTACGCGCTGGAGGAGAGCGCGTCGGAGGCGAAGACCGCCAGTCCGGTGACCCGACCCAGCCGCTCGTGTTTCTCCAGCGAGGTCGGGATGGGCTGGCCGAGGAGGCTTCGCTTCAGCGCCTGCAGCCACATTGCCCGCCTGACCTCCGGTGTGGTACCTGGAGCGTCGCCCTCGATCGCCTGAGCGGAGCGCTCTCGCCTCCATTCCATCAGCCCGGGGATCAACGCCGGGTCAAGACTCGCCTCCACCGCGTCAAGAAACCGTCAAGAATCGGTTGCCCGGGAGGAGGCGCGCGTCACCGTCCTCGCGTTAAACTGGCCGTGGAGCCTGAAGCGAAGCGGGTGACCAGCGTGAGCGAGCATCGACCCGATCCGGATGCGCGGCTGGCCGCGGTTCGGGCACCGGCGGTCGGGCGACCGCGCGGCAAGCTCAAGGTTTTCTTCGGGGCCGCCGCCGGAGTGGGGAAGACGCACGCGATGCTGGAGGACGCCCGAGACCGGAGCCGCGCCGGCATGGATGTGGTCGCGGGATGCGTCGAGACGCACGGCAGGCCGGAGACCGAGTCCCTACTGGTGGCCCTGGTGCGGCTGCCTTCCCGGATCGTCGAGCACCACGGCGCGCGATTCCCGGAGTTCGACCTCGACGCCGCGCTTGCCCTCCGCCCGGCGCTCATCCTGGTGGACGAGCTGGCCCACACCAATACCCCCGGCTCCCGGCACGCCAAGCGGTGGCAGGACGTGCGGGAGCTGCTGGCGGTCGGGATCGGCATCTACACGACCATGAGCGTACAGCACCTCGAGAGCTTGAACGGCGTGGTGGCCAGAATCACCGGTGTGCAGGTCCGGGAGACGGTCCCCGACGCGGTCTTCGAAGAGGCCGACGAGGTGGAGCTGATCGACCTGTCGCCTGACGACCTCATCCAGCGCCTCACCGAAGGCAAGGTCCATGTCTCGGAGCCAGCGGAGCGGGCGGTCGAAGAGTTCTTCCGGAAGGGGAATCTGATCGCCCTTCGCGAGCTCGCCCTCCGGACCACCGCCGCCCGCGTGGACGCCCACATGGACGTCTACCGGCGCGACCACGGGATCCCCACGCCATGGCCCGTCGCCGAGCGCATCCTCGTCTGTGTCAGCCTGAGTCCCTTTGCCCGGCGCGTCGTGCGGGCCGCCCGCCGGATGGCGGCCGGACTCCGAGCCGAGTGGTGGGTCGCCTACGTCGAGACGCCCGCCTGGCCGAGGAGGATCGGGCCCGGGCGGCCGAGACCCTGCGCCTCGCCGAGCAGCTGGGCGCCCGGACGATCACCCTGACCGGACACAACGTGGCCGACGAGGTCGTGGCCTACGCCCGCGACAAGAACGTGAGCAAGATCGTCGTCGGGAAGCCGGCGGGCCCGCGCTGGCGAGAGGTGCTCTTCGGATCGGTCGTGAACGAGCTGGTCCGGAAGAGCGGCGACATCGACGTCCATGTGATCACCGGCGAACGTGAGACGCCCCCGCCCGCCGGCAGTGGAGCCCGGCCACGGGCCGCCGACTGGTCGGGGCACGCCGGGGCCGCCGGCGTGGTGGCCTCGTGTACCGGCGCGGCCTGGCTGATGTTCCCGTACTTCGCGTTGTCGAACCTGATCATGGTGTACCTCCTCGGCGTGGTGCTGGTGGCCACCCGATTCGGACGCGGCCCGTCGATTCTCGCCTCCATCCTGAGCGTGGCCGCCTTCGACTTCTTCTTCGTCCCGCCCTACCTCACGTTCCGGGTGGCGGATACCCAGTACGTGGTCACCTTCGCCGTCATGCTGGTCGTCGCCCTCGTCATCAGCACGCTGGCTGCCCGGGTTCGCCGGCAGGCCGAGTCGGCCCGGGAGCGCGAGCGGCGGACGGCCGCCCTCTACGCCATGAGCCGGGAGTTCGCGAGCACTCGCGGCGTGGGCGACCTCCTGGGGGTGGCGGTCCGCCACATCGGCGAAGTGTTCGCGAGCCAGGTGGGCGTGTTCCTGCCCGACGCCGGCGGCCACCTCGGGCTTGGGGTGGGCTCACTCGGCAGGCCGGACGACGACACGAGCGAACACGGGGTCGGGCAGTGGGTCTACGAGCACGGCCAGATGGCCGGCCTCGGGACGGCAACGCTCCCCGGCGCCCACGCGCTCTATCTCCCCCTCGCCGCGTCCCGGGGTCCCCTGGGGGTGCTCGGCGTGCGGCCAGGCATTCGCCGGGCGTTCGCGGCTCCCGACCAGCTTCATCTGCTGGAGGCCTTCGCGGGCCAGACGGCGCTCGCCGTCGAGCGGGCCACGCTGGCCGAGCAGGCCGAGCAGGCGCAACTGCGGGTCGAGTCGGAGCGCCTCCGCAGCACGCTGTTGAGCTCGGTCTCCCACGACCTCCGCACGCCGCTGGCCACGATCACCGGCGCCGCCAGCAGCCTGTTGGACGGAGCCGATCAGCTCGATGCCCCCGCGCGCCGGGAGCTCCTCCAGGCCATCCACGAGGAGGCGGACCGGCTCAATCGCCTGGTCAACAACCTGCTCGACATGACCCGCCTGGAGTCGGGCGCCCTTCAGGTCCGCAAGGAGTGGCATCCCCTGGAGGAGATCGTGGGCGCCGCCCTGGCCCGCCTGGGTGGGCGCCTTGGCGACCGGCCGCTGACGACCCGGCTGGCGGCGGACCTCCCGCTCGTCCCGCTCGACGGCGTGTTGATGGAGCAGGTGCTGATCAACCTCTTGGACAACGCGCTGAAGTACACGCCGCCGGGCAGCTCGATCGACATCGTCGCCGGCGTGGACGACGGTCAGATGCGGCTCGAGGTCGCCGATCGAGGGCCGGGCCTGCCGCCGGGCGACGAGTCCCGGGTCTTCGACAAGTTCTATCGGGGCCGGCTGGCGGGGACTGGTCGCGGCGTCGGGCTGGGCCTGACGATCTGCCGCGGGATCGTCGAGGCGCACGGTGGTCACATCCGGGCGGAGAATCGTCCGGACGGCGGTCTGGCCTTCCACATCGTGCTGCCGCTGGCGGACAAGCCACCGGAGGTCCGGATTGACGATGGCTGAGGCCCGCCTACCCGAACCGACGGGTCCGATGGTCGTCCTGATCGAGGACGAACCGCAGATCCGCCGGTTCCTCCGGCCCACCCTGATCAGCCAGGGCTATCGGATCGTCGAGGCGGTGAGCGGCGAAGACGGGGTCACGCAGGCCGCCACCCGCCAGCCGGAGATCGTGATCCTCGACCTCGGGCTCCCCGACATGGACGGCCTGGAGGTGATCCGCCGGCTGCGGGAGTGGACGGCGGTGCCCATCATCGTCCTGTCGGCCCGAGGCCAGGAGCGGGACAAGATCGCGGCGCTGGATGCGGGGGCCGACGATTACGTGGCCAAGCCCTTCGCGGTGGGGGAGCTCCTGGCCCGCATGCGGGTCGCGCTCCGTCATGCCGCCCAATCCGCCCGAGAGCCGACCGACTCCACCTTCGCCGTCGGCGACATTCGGGTCGATCTCGGCCGCCGGCGCGTCTTCGTGAGCGACGCGGAGGTCCATCTCACCCGGACCGAGTACAAGCTCCTGACGACGCTGATCCGGCACGTCGGCAAGGTGCTGACCCACCGGCAGCTGCTGCAGGAGGTGTGGGGTCCGCCGTACGCCGACCAGACCCACTACCTCCGGGTCTACATGGGGCAGCTCCGTCACAAGCTGGAGGTGGAGCCGGCCCGGCCCCGCTTCCTGCTCACCGAGCCGGGTGTCGGGTACCGGCTCGTCACGGAGTGAAACGCCCGCCTGGGCCGCCGGCGCCCCGCGCCCTCAAGGCGCGGGGGGGCCTCGAGGATCTTCTCCATGACGATGGTGTCCACCCACCGGCCATCGAGGAGGCCCTGCTCCCGGTAGGTTCCCACCTCCCGGAAGCCGGCCCGCCGGTAGACGGCCATCCCGGCTTCGTTCCACGGAAAGGCCGACAGCACGAGCTTGTGGTAGCCGAGCGCGCGGGCCCGCGCGATCAGCGCCTCGAGGAGCCGCCGGCCGACGCCGCGACCCCGCCAGCCGCGCTCCACGTAGAGCGAGAAGTCGGCGACGTGGTCGTAGGCCGGCCGCGGGTTGAAGAGGTTGAGGCTGCCCCAGCCGACCACCTCGCCCTCGGCCTCGGCGACCACGACCGGATGCCGGGGGCCCCGCGCGGCGAGCCACGCGCGCCGCTCCTCGGGTGTGCGCTGCTCCGTCTCCAGGGTGGCGATGCGGTCCTCGATCCCCTGGTTGTAGATCTGACAGACGATCGCGGCGTCGGCCGCGGTGGCGTCGCGGATCGCGAGGTGGGCCATGGACCCTCCGGGCCAGCCATTCCATCATAGCAAGAGCGATGGCTGAGCTGCGCGGCACCCCCGAGACCCAGGCACTTGACATTGCCAGATAACACTCCGATCATTGGCGCCGGTCAAAGTCCCGAAGGCACACAGCCGAGCAGGACGTGTTGAGGGGAGTGCACGATGGCCAAGCGGCAGAGGACACGGAACAACAAGGGCAGCAAGGTCGGACTCAAGAACAAGCTGGTTGCTGCCGATCGGAAAGGCCGATCTCTCAGTGCGAAAGACATCAAGGTGAGCGGTGTCAAATTCCGCGCGTCGACCTCCGGCCTCATCGTCGGGCGCACGCCCAAACGCATCCACGATGCCGACCGCACGGACGCGATCGTGTGGATCGACGCCGACGGCCGTGATCACGTCCAGGCCATAGATATGGATCCGACGGACGTCGGATCACACGACATATCGTCGGACTCGGACGCATAGGACCACCGCCGGCCACATTCTCCCTCCCGGCACGCCGCGGTCCCCGTCGCCTGGGGCGATGAAAGACACGGTCTTCGACCTGAACCGGCTCATCCACCCGATCGACCCCCAGGCCTTCAAACGGGACTACTGGGAGAAGCAACCGCTCATCGTCCGCAGAGGCAGCTCGAGTTACTACCGGGACCTGCTGTCGCTGGCCGACGTCGATCAGATCCTCTCGGTTTCGAGCATACGTCCACCCCAGATCCGCGTGGTGTATGAGGGTAAAGACGTTCCTCTCAACTCGGCGGCCGCCGATGCGCTGGTCGGTGCCACGCGGGTGCTCGAATCGCTGTACGCGGAGTACCGCCGGGGGGCCACCATCGTCCTGCAGTTCCTTCATGAGCGATGGGAACCCTTGGCGCGCCTCTGCCGGACGCTGTCGAGCGAATTTTCCGCCTCCTTCCAGACGAATGTCTATCTCACCCCGGCCAGGGAGAGGGCCCTCGGCACGCACTATGACACCCACGACGTGTTCGTGCTCCAGGCCGAAGGCTCGAAGCACTGGCGGATCTATGAAGCCGAGCCGATTCGCCTGCCGCTCGGCGGCCAACCATACGACCGCCAGCAGATGAAACCCGGCCGGTTGCGAGAGGAGTTCGATCTTCACGCGGGGGACCTTGTCTACATTCCGCGAGGGTGGATGCACGATGCCACGAGCCGTGACTCGACCTCGCTTCATCTGACGGTCGGCGCGAACACGATTACGTGGGCGGCGGTGATCTTGCGGGCTGTCGAGTCGGTCATCGAACGGGAACCGTGCTTCCGGGAGTCTTTGCCGCCTGGGTTTGCGCTCAGGGAAGAACTCAGGAGGTCGGCCGAGGCGAAGCTGACCGACCTCCTGGCGAGACTGATCGGACGAATCGAGCCCGCATCGCTTCTCGACGAGGCCGTCCGCGAAGCTTTGGCCCGTGAGCAACCCGTCCTCGATGGACACCTGCTCGATCTGGAGCGCGTGTCGCAGATAAGCCTGGAGACCCGAGTCCGGCGCCGACCGGAAATCCAGTGGACGCTCGAGGCTGACGCAGATGTCGCCACGTTGTACTTCCATGGGAAAATCGTCCAGACGCCCTCCTACACCGAGCGTGATCTGCGATTCATGTCCGCCGCCAATGAGTTCACTCCTGCCGATCTTCCTGGCGAGCTGGATGACGAAGGCAAACTACTATTGGTGAAGCAGCTGGTCCGCGAGGGGTTTCTGACCATCGGTGACCGGGTTCTCCCGTAAGCCCGCGGAGCATCGACTCTCGACGATCGGCTGACGACTGCTTGGACCCTCCGGGCCAGCCGTTCCATCATAGGAAGACCGATGGCTGAGCTGCGCGCCGGCACCTCCGGCTACGCCTACCCGGCCTGGAAGGGCGCCTTCTACCCCGACCGGCTCCCGGCCCGGGAGATGCTGCGCTACTACAGCGAGCGCTTTCCGACCGTGGAGATCAACCACACCTTCTACCGCATGCCGGCCGAGCGGACACTCGGCGAGTGGGCGGCCAGCGTGCCGCCCCGGTTCCAGTTCGCGCTGAAGCTGAACCAGAAGCTCACCCACATCCAGCGGCTCCGCGACTGCGAGGAGCTCCTCGAGCGCTTCCTGGCGGCGACCGCGCCCCTGTCGGGTGGCCAGGGGCTGGGGCCCATCCTCATCCAGCTGCCGCCTCAGTTTCGGGCCGACCTCCCGCGACTCGACGAGTTCCTCGCCCTCGCCCCGCCGCTCTTCCGGTTCGCCCTCGAGGTCCGCCACGCGTCCTGGCACACGGAGGACACCTACGCGCTCCTGCGGCGCCACCAAGTCGGGCTCTGCCTGGCCGAGACCGACGACGCGGCGGCGCCCGACGTCGTGACGGCCGGCTTCGTCTATCTGCGGCTGCGGCGCGAGGTCTATACGGCGGACGACCTCGCTCGCTGGCGCGGGCGCTGCGCCGCCTGGGTCGCCGCCGGGCTCGACGTCTACGCGTACTTCAAGCACGAGGACGCCGGGCGCGGCCCGGTCTATGCCCGCGCCCTCCTGGAGCCAGCCTGAGCGGCTCGGCTTCCGCTCGGGAGGCGGCCGGGCTACAATGCCGCCAGCCTCGACCCCGTCCCGTGACGACGCTCGCACCGTGACCGACTCGTGGACCTTCGGCTTGCCGGCCGGGTCGTCCTGATCTCGGGCGCTTCCCGCGGCCTGGGGCGCGCCTGCGCGCTCGCCTTCGCCGCCGAGGGGGCGCGGCTCGCCCTGGCCGCCCGCGGCGAGGCCGACCTCCGGGCCACGGCGGCCGCCGCCACCGCCGGGGGCGCCGAGACCCACGCCGTGGTCGCCGACGTGACGCGCGACGAGGACGTGCGTCGGCTCGTCGCCGACGTGCTGGCGCGGTATGGGCGGATCGACGTCCTGGTCAACAACGCCGGGGCCGGCCTGGCCCGCGCCTTCGCCGAGGTGGACGGCGCCGCCTGGCAGGCGTCCGTCGAGCTGAACCTGCTGGGGGCGGTGCGGCTCATCCGGGCGGTGCTACCGGCGATGCGCGAGCAGGCCGAGGGCTGGATCGTCAACGTGGCCGCGCTGTCGGGCAAGCGCCCCCGGCTCGGGCAGATCGCCTCCAACGCGACCAAGGCGGCGCTCATCAACCTGACCGAGAGCCTGGCCGGCGAGCTGGCGCCGCACGGCATCCGGGTCAACGCCGTCTGTCCCGGGCTCGTCCGCAACGCCCGCTGGGAGGCCCGGATCCGGGAGGCGGCGGCCGCCCGGGGCGTGAGCGCCGACGAGGCGGCGGCCGTGCTGGGCCGGGAGAACATCCCGCTCGGCCGGCTGGGGGCGGCCGAGGACGTGGCCCCGCTGGTCGTGTTCCTGGCCTCCCCGGTGGCGGCCAACTACATCACCGGCGTGTCGGTCGAGGTGGATGGTGGCCTCGGCCGCTGTGTGACCCTCCGTGGACTCTGAGATGTGAAGGAGGACGCAATGCGTGGCGTGACACGATCCCTGGCGGCCCTGCTCGGAGTCGCGATCGGCCTCGGCGCCGGTCCGGCTCGGGCCCAGACCGTGCCGGACGCGGCCCGGAAGGAAGGAAAGGTCGTCTGGTACTCCTCGCTCGCGCTGTCGCTGGCCCAGAAGATGTGCGACACCTTCACCAAGAAAGGCCTCGGCATCACCTGCGAGCTGAACCGCGACGGCTCCGAGCGCATCTTCCAGAAGCTCATGCAGGAGGCGTCGGCCAACCTCTGGATCGCCGACGTCGTCCACACCTCGGACATCACCCACTTCCTCGACTTCAAGGCCAAGGGGATGCTGGTCCGGCAGGCGCCGGCGGGGGCCGAGCGCTTCCGCCCCGACTTCCGCGACCGCGACGGCTTCTACACCGTGCTGCGCGGGACGCCCTACGTCATCGGGATCAACACCCAGAAGGTGGCCAAGGCCGACGCACCCCGCCGCTGGAAGGACCTGCTCGACGCCAGGTGGAAGGGCAAGCTCGTCCAGGCCCACCCCGGCTACAGCGGGGTGGTCGTGACGGGGATGACCGGGCTGCTGGGGGCCTTCGGCTGGGACTACTTCACCGGCCTGGCGAAGAACAACCCGCTGATCGTCCAGTCGGCGGAGGACCCGCCGATGAAGATCGCCGGGGGCGAGGCCTGGGCCGGCGCCACCGGTGAGTACAACCTCTACCGGACCCTCAAGAAGGGGAACCCGGTCGAGATCATCTATCCCGAGGAGGGGGTCCCGTTCGTGGCCTCGGCCAACGCGATCCTGGCCAAGGCGCCGCACCCCAACGCGGCCCGCGTCTTCACCGACTGGCTGTTCGGCCGCGAGGCCCAGCAGCTCATGGTGGACGACGGCCTGTACGTCCCGAACGAGGAGGTCAGCTACCCTAGGGACAAGCGGCCGTTGCGGGAGATCAAGATCCTCCCCGCCGAGCCCGAGGAGATCATGAAGCGGGGGGAGGAGATCAAGACGAAGTTCCGCGAACTCTTCGGAGTATGAGCGAGCGGGCGGACCTGACCCCGCTGGTCTGGCTCACCAACGCGGCCATTCTCCTGGTCCTGGTGGTGGCGCCGTTGGCCATCCTGGTCGCCGCCGCCTTCCGGGCCCCCGAGGGGTTCGGCCTCGGCAACTTCGTGGCGGCGTTCGGCCGCCCGATCTACCGGGAGCCGGTCCTCAACTCGTTCCTCTACGCGAGCGCAGTGGGGGCGCTGAGCGTGGTCCTCGGCGCCCCCTTGGCCTGGCTGGTCGCGCGGACCGACCTGCCGGGCAAGGGGCTCATCGGGGCGCTCACCGTCGCCGCCTTCGTCACACCGTCGTTCCTGGGCGCCACCGCCTGGGTCATCCTGGCCGGCCCCAACGCCGGGCTGATCAACGTCCTCTACCGTGCGTTCACCGGCGGCGACGCGCCGCTCGTCAACATCTTCTCGATGCCGGGCCTCGTCTTCGTGACCAGCCTCTACACCTTCCCGGTCGTCTTCATCCTGACCGCGGGCGCGCTCACCGCCACCCCGCCCGACCTCGAGGACGCCGCCCGGATCGCCGGCGCCGGCCCGGCCGCGGTGGTGCGCGACGTGACGCTTCCGCTGGCCAGACCGGCCATCGTGGGGGGCTTCATCCTGGCCTTTCTGGAGACGATCGTGCTCTTCGGGGCGCCCGCCATGCTCGCCCTGCCGGCCCGCTTCCACGTGATGACGACCCAGCTGTGGACGTTCTTCCATTACCCGCCCAAGGTCGAGGTCGCCGCCGCCTACGCGATGCCGCTCCTCCTCGTCGCGGCCGGCCTGCTCTGGGTCCAGCGTCGACTGCTCGGCCGCCGGAGCTACACCACGGTCGGCGGGCGGGCGGCGGCGCCCCGGCCGGTCCCGCTCGGGCGCTGGCGCTGGGTCGCCTTCGGCGGCTGCGCCCTCCTCCTCGCCTGCGCCATCGTCTTGCCCTATCTCGCCCTGCTGCGAGCGGCGCTGGCCAAGGCGTGGGGGCTCGGCTGGTCGTGGCAGAACCTGACGCTCCGCAACTTCGGCTTCGTCCTCTTCGAGTACGACCCGACCCGCTCGGCGATCGCCAACACCCTCGTCCTCGCCGTCATCACCGCGTCGCTGGCGACGCTGCTGACGGCGGGCATCGCCTACATCGCCCATCGCCGGCTGCTCCGGGGGGCGCGCTTCGTCGCCTTCCTGGCGACGGCGCCGCTGGCCGTGCCCGGGATCGTCCTCTCCATCGGCCTGTTCACCGCCTACTCCCGGCCCCCGCTCCTCCTCTACGGGACGATCTGGATCATCTTCGTCGCCTACCTCACCAAGTACCTGCCGGTCGCCTACACGGCCTGCCACGCCGCCATGGCCACCGTGCACCCCGACCTCGAGGACGCCGCCCGCATCCTGGGCGCCAACCGCCTGGTGGCGGTGAAGGACGTGACGGTGCCGCTCCTCGGCGCCGGCCTGGTCTCGGCCTGGCTGCTGGTCTTCCTGCCGAGCCTGCGCGAGCTGTCGTCGTCGATCCTCCTCTTCACCGCCCGCTCGCGCGTGGTCTCGGTGGTCATCTACACGCTCTACGAGGAAGGGCTGTGGGAGGCCGTCTCCAGCCTCGGCGTGCTGCTGCTCCTCATGACGCTGGTCGTGGTCGCGCTCGGTTACCGGTTCCTCGGTCGCCGCTTCCTCCAGATCTGAAGCCACCACGGTGGCGGTCGTCAGCCTGAAGGGGCTCACCAAGCGGTTCGGCGCGGACGTGGCGGCCGTTCGCGATCTCACGCTCGAGGTGCGCCACGGCGAGGTCCTCTCCCTCCTCGGGCCGTCCGGCTGCGGGAAGACGACGACGCTCCGGCTCGTCGCCGGCTTTCTCGACCCGGACGCCGGTGAGATCTGGGTCGGCGACCGCCGGCTGTCCGCTCCCGGCGTCACGGTGCCGCCCGAGCGCCGGGGCATGAGCATGATCTTCCAGTCCTACGCCGTCTGGCCCCACAAGACCGTCGCCGAGAACGTGGCCTACGGCCTCAAGTTCCGCGACGTGCCCCGGATCGAGGTCCCCAAGCGCGTCCGCGACGCTCTCGCCCTGGTCCGGCTCGAGCTCCTCGCCGACCGCTACCCGGGCGAGCTGTCGGGCGGCCAGCAGCAGCGGGTGGCGCTGGCCCGCGCGCTGGTGGTGGAGCCGCAGATCCTGCTCCTGGACGAGCCGCTCTCCAACCTCGACGCGAACCTGCGGGAGGAGATGCGCTTCGAGCTGCGCAGGCTCCACGAGGAGCTGGGCATCACCACCCTCTACGTGACCCACGACCAGGCCGAGGCCATGGTCACCTCCGACCGGATCGCCGTGATGCGGGAGGGCGGCGTCGAGCAGGTTGGGACGCCCCGCGAGATCTACGACACGCCGGCGACGGCGTTCGTCGCCCGCTTCGTGGGCGGGGCCAACCTGCTGGCGGGCGTGCTCGACGACCGCGGTCAGGTCCGCATCGCCGACGGCCTCGCCCTCCGCCCGCGCGACGTCGGGGGCTTCGGGCCGGGGGACGCGGTCGTGGTCGCCGTCCGGCCCCACCGGATCGCGCTGGTCGGCGCCGCCGGGGAGGGGGACGCGAACACGGTCGCCGGCCTCGTGACCCGCGTCGCCTACTTCGGCGACACGGTCGACGTCCAGGTCGCGCTCGCCGCCAGCGGCCCCTCGCTGCGGCTGGCGGCGCCGCCCGACGTCGGAGTCACCGTCGGCGACCGCGTCACGCTGGCGATTCGGCCCGACGCCTGCATCGTGCTCCCGGCCCGCTGATACGCGTCCCGGCCCTTGACACGTGTTTCGCATTGCGTGATACTGAATTAGAGACATGGAGTACCCACCATGACGAACTATCCCTTCACCACATGGTTTCGTCGCGAGCTCAGGCGGTACCTCCGGGAGCACGGGATCCGCAGCCGAAATGACCTAGCCAAAAAGGTGGGGACCAGCGGCGCATCCCTCCACCGCTACGATCGAGGGCTCAGCTTCCCCGACGTCCGGATGCAGGCGCGGCTGGCGGAGGTCTTCGGCGTCTCCGAGGAGGACGTGGCGCGTCTCGTTCGCGAGTCCGAGAAGCGCCGGCAGCAGGAAGCAGAAGGGCTGGATGAGCCGCCCTCATCGTCAGCAATGACCGCGGGACGACGAGGATCGCGGCAGGTCCAGGACAGCTGGCTGGGAAAGTTCGCCTCGTCGGGCCGGATCATCGGCGACATAGTTTCACCAGCCGTCGACGAGCGTGAGTGGGAGGTACTTCGGCCGAGGCGGCGATGAAGCTCCTGCTCGACACGCACATCTGGTTGTGGAGCCTCCTCGAGCGACCCCGCCTCACCGCTCGGGTGGCGGCGGCCCTCACTGATCCTGGGAACGAGCTGTGGCTGTCACCGATCAGCACTTGGGAACTCGTGATGCTGGTGGAAAGGCGTCGCGTCGTGCTGGACGCCGAGCCCGAGACCTGGGTACGCAGGGTCCTGAGTGAAGTGAACTTTCGCGAGGCGCCGCTGACGCACGAGGTGGCGATTCGGACGCGGCGCGTTCGACCGCCGCACGGGGATCCAGCCGATGCCCTCCTCGCCGCGACTGCGGCAGTGTACGACCTCACGCTGGTCACGGCTGACCACCAGCTGCTTCGCTCGAAGAGCTACGCCGTCCTCGCCAACCGCTGACCGAGCCCTCGGTTGCCGCCGCCGGGCCGCTGCCCTATAGTGAGCTGAATCCAGGTTCGCGACGAGGAGGCGCTATGGACCTCGGCCAGACTCCGAAAGAGATTCGCCAGGCGATCCGCCAGGGCCGGTACGCCGGCGGCACCGCGGGCCTGGCCCCCGGCCACGTCCAGGCCAACCTCGTCATCCTGCCCCAGGCCCAGGCCTACGACTTCCTCGTCTTCTGCCAGCGGAACCCGCGGCCGTGCCCGCTCATCGAGGTGACCGACCCCGGCAACGCCGAGCCGGCCGGCGTGGCGCCGGGCGCCGATCTCCGCACCGACGTGCCGCGCTACCGCATCTACCGGGAGGGGCGGCTGGAGGCCGAGGTCACCGACATCACGGGCGAGTGGCGCGACGACTTCGTGGCGTTCCTCCTCGGTTGCTCGTTCACGTTCGAGACGGCGCTGCTCCAGGCCGGCGTGCCTCTCCGCCACATCGAGGAGAACCGGATCGTCTCCATGTGGCGAACGAACCTCCAGTGCCGCCCGGCCGGCATCTTCCGGGGACCCATGGTGGTCTCCATGCGGCCGATCCCGGCGCCGCTGATCCCCCGCGCCGTCACCGTGACCGCGCGCTACCCGATGGCCCACGGAGCGCCCGTGCACATCGGCACCCCCGCCCAGATCGGCATCGCCGACGTCACGAAGCCCGACTGGGGCGACCCGCTGACGATCCTGTCCGGCGAGGAGCCCGTCTTCTGGGCGTGCGGCGTGACGCCGCAGGCGGTGGCGCTCGAAGCCCGCCCACCGCTCGTCATCACGCATGCCCCGGGCCACATGTTCATCAGCGACCTGCCGGACCACGCGCTCGCGGTCCTGTAGTGCGGGGCCGATTAACGTCGCCTAGCTCGTTACTCGGCCCCGCCCGTGTGAGCGGCGGCGCGCGTGGTCTGGCCGGCCGCATGCGCAACTAGACGGCGGCGTCGCCGCGCTCCTGACATGGCCCTCTACGCCGAGCCGCGACTGCTGCCGGCCGGCGACCGTGCCGTCTCGGTCGAGCTGGCCGACGAGATCTCCCGCGAGGCCAACGCCCGCGTCCTCACCCTGGAGCGGCTGCTGGCTGAGGCGCGCTTGCCGGGCCTCGTCGAGACGTTGCCGACCTTTCGGGCCCTGCTCGTCACGTACGATCCGCTTGTCCTGCCGTGGGACGAGCTGGTCGGGCGAATCCGCCGCCTGGTCGCCGGTTTGTCCGCGGCGGCGCCGCCTCCCGGCCGCCGCGTCGAGCTGCCGTGCGCCTACGGGGGCGAGCACGGCCCCGACCTCGAGGAGGTGGCGCGGCGGCTCGGGTTGACGCCCGAGGAGGTCGTGCGCCTCCACGCCGGGGTCGAGTACTTCGTCTACTTCATCGGCTTCACGCCGGGACTGCCGTACATGGCGGGGATGCCGGAGCGGTTGACGATCCCGCGGCTCGAGCGCCCGCGGACCAAGACGCCGCCGGGGAGCGTGGGGATTGGCGGCACCCAGTGCTCGATCTACCCGGTGGAGAGCCCGGGTGGCTTCTGGCTCCTCGGCCGGACGCCGCTGCGGCTCTACGACCCCCCCGCGCCCGACCCGATCCTCCTCCGCGCCGGCGACCGGGTCCGCTTCCGTCCGATCGAGCCAGCCGAGTACGACGCGATCGCCGCCGCCGTGGCCGCCGGGACCTATCGACCCGTGATCGAGCCTGATCGATGAGCGACCTGGTCGTCGTCGAGCCGGGCTTGCTCACGACGGTGCAGGACCTCGGGCGGCCGGGCTACCAGCGGGTCGGCATCCCGCCCTCGGGGCCGCTCGACCGCGCCGCGTTCATCATCGCCAACCGGCTGGTCGGGAACCCCGACGGCGCCGCCGGCCTCGAGCTGACCTTGCGCGGCCCCCGCCTCGAGGTGCGCCGCCCGTGCCTGGTGGCGGTGACCGGGGCTGCCATGGGATTCGCGGTGAACGGGGAGGCGGCGCCGGCCTGGACCGCGGTTCGCCTCCGATCCGGCGACGTCGTCTCGTTCCGCATGGTGACGGCCGGTTGCCGCGCCTACCTCGCCGTCGCCGGCGGGCTCGACGTCCCGCCCGCCCTCGGCTCGCGGGCGACGTACCTCCGGGGTCGGCTCGGTGGGCTCGAGGGGCGGCCGCCGCAGAAGGGCGACGGCCTGCCGATCGGCGCGCCCGCGCTCGCGCTCGAACGCCGGGAAGGCCGGACCGTCCCGCCGGCCCGCCGGCCGGCCTATTCTGTCGAGATCGAGTGCCGGGTGATCCTGGGGCCTCAGGACGACCGCTTCACGCCCGACGGGATCGCGGCGCTGCTCGGGGCCCCGTACGAGGTCACGCCGCAAGCGGACCGGATGGGGTATCGTCTGAAGGGGCCCCCCATCGCCCACGCGGCGGGGCACGACATCATTTCCGACGGCATCCCGCTCGGGGGGATCCAGGTGCCGGGAGAAGGACAGCCGATCGTGCTCCTGGTGGACCGGCAGACGACGGGCGGGTACACGAAGATCGCGACGGTGATCAGCGTGGACATCGGGCGGATCGGCCAGGCCCGACCCGGCCATCGGGTGCGCTTCCGCCGGGTGAGCCTCGCCGAGGCGCACGCGGCGCTGCGGGAGGAGGCGGCGTGGCTCGCCGCCGCCATCGGTCCGTGACGCGCCTGGCCACGAGCGTCGCGTTCATGCTCGCGGTGCTCCTGGCCGGGGCCGGGTGCCGGACCGAGCCGCCGGCCAAGCGCGACGAGGGCACCGTGACGACGCCCCGGAAGCCACCGGCGACCCCCCCGCTGGACCGGTACTGATCTCCGGAAAGGAGCCAACGATGAGCCTCCAGAACCTGATCGCCGACTACCAGGCGAAGACGCCACGCTCGCGGGCCTTGTTCGAGGAGGCGCAGCGCGTGCTGCCGGGGGGGAACACTCGGACCACGATCTTCATCGACCCCTATCCCTTCTACGCCGTCCGGGGCAGCGGTCCCCGCATCTGGGACGCCGACGGCCACGAGCGGCTCGACTTCAACGGCAACTACACCTCGCTGATCCTCGGCCACGCCCCGCCGGCGGTGGTGGCAGCCGTCCAGGAAGTGGCGCCGCGCGGGCTCTCCTTCCCCGGCCCCTCCGAGCACGAGTTGCGGCTGGCCGAGGTTCTGACGCGCCGGGTGCCGTCCTGCCAGCAGGTGCGCTTCGCCAACTCGGGGACCGAGGCCACGATGCTCGCGATCCGGGGTGCCCGCGCCTATACCGGGCGCGCGAAGATCGCCAAGTGCGAGGGCGCCTACCACGGCACCCACGACTGGGTGCAGGTCTCGATCACGCCGCCGGTCGACGGGGCGGGCAGCCGCAAGCGGCCGAAGCCGGTGGCGGCCGGCGCGGGAGTGCCGGACGCGGTGCTCAAGCACGTCGTGGTGCTGCCCTGGAACGACGCCGACGCCGCGGTCGCGCTGATCGACAAGCACGCGCGTGACCTCGCCTGCGTCATCGTCGAGCCCGTCCAGGGCGCGGCGGGCGTCATCCCGCCGGCCGACGGTTTCCTCCAGGCCCTGCGGGACGCCACCGCCCGCCACGGGATCGTGCTGATCTTCGACGAGGTGATCACCTTCCGGCTCGGGCCCGGCGGCGCTCAAGAGTCGATGGGGGTCACTCCCGACATGACCACCTTCGGCAAGATCATCGGTGGCGGGCTTCCGGTCGGCGCCTTCGGTGGGCGGGCGGAGGTGATGGCGGTGTTCGATCCGCGGGGAGGCAAGCCGAAGGTCGCCCAGGGGGGGACGTTCAACGCCAACCCGCTCACGATGGCCGCCGGACTCGCGACGCTGGCCGCGCTGACGCCCGAGGTCTACGCCCGGCTCGACCGGCTCGGCGAGCGGCTGCGCGAGGGCGTGCGGAAGCTCTTCCGGGCCCGCAAGGTCAAGGCGCAGGTCACGGGCGTGGGCTCGCTGTTCTGCCTCCACTGGACGCCGAAGCGCGTGGTGGACTTCCGCTCCAGCCGGCCGACCGATCCCGAGCAGCCGCTGCGGACCTACGTCGGTCTCCTCAACGAGGGCGTGCTGCTCTCGCAGCGCGGGATGGGGGCCGTGTCGGCGGCGATGGTGGAGGCCGAAGTGGACCGCTTCGTGGACGCCCTCGGCAAGGTGCTCGACCGCGAGGAGCAGAGGTAGCCATGGCCAAGGTCATCGATCTCAACTGCGACATGGGCGAGTCCTACGGCCGGTGGACGCTGGGCGCCGACGAGGCGATCATGCCGAACATCTCGTCGGCCAACGTGGCCTGCGGCTTCCACGGGGGCGACCCTCACGTGCTGCGGAAGACGGTGGCGCTCGCCCTCCAGCATCGCGTCGCCATCGGGTCTCACCCCTCGCTCCCCGACCTCATGGGGTTCGGCCGCCGGGTCATGGACGTGACGCCGGCCGAGCTCAAGGACTACATCTGCTACCAGACGGGCGCCGTCCGCGAGTTCTGCCGAGCGGCCGGCGTCGAGCTCCAGCACGTCAAGCCGCACGGCATCCTGTACAGCATGGCCGAGAGCCAGGAGCTGATCGCCCAGGCGATCGGCGAGGCGGCCCGGGAGTCGGGCGAGCGGCTCATCCTCATGACGCTCGCCTCCGGGAAGTTCGACGCCCACTGCCGGAAGATGGGCGTCCGGGTCGCCTCCGAGGGCTTTGCCGACCGCGCCTACGAGGTGGACGGGACGCTGGTCTCGCGCAAGAAGGCGGGCGCGCTCATCACCGACCCCGCGCGGGCGGCGGCCCAGGCGGTGCGGATGGCGGCGGAGGGGAAGGTCCGGACCCACGACGGGGTGGACATCGACATCAGCGTCCAGACGATCTGCTGTCACGGCGATACCCCGGGGGCCGAGCGCATCGTCCGGGCGGTCCGCGAAGGCTTGGAGAAGGCCGGGATCCAGGTGAAGCCGTTGCGGGACTGGTTACCGTGACATGGCGCTGTGCCACGACCTGCTGCGGGGCGCCGGACCGATAAGCGTCGCATCTCTGCGTACTCGGTCGTCGGCCCGCCGCCTCAACGTTGGGCGGCTCGCCCCGTCGCGCCCCCCAGCCCCGCGACGTCCGGTGGCTCGCGTGCGCGGCATACGCCTCGGCGGGCCTCCTCCCTGCGTCCTTGATCTGCTCGCTTCTCGGCCCGGCGCGGCTCGCCTCGGTGACACGCGGACAGCCATGGCAGGTCTTCGCTGATGGCGCTGTGCCACGACCTGCTCCGGGGCGCCATCGACCTCCACACCCACTCGGCGCCGGTCACCTCTCGCTGGCCGAGATCCGGGTCCTCGTGCCGGCGGCGCGGAAGGCGGGCGTGGAGCGCATCCTGGTGACGCACCCGGACCTGAGGCTCTCGGCCGTCGGGGTAGACGACCAGCAGGCCCTCGCCGACGAGGGCGCGGTCCTCGAGAAAGACGTGAACACGCTCGGCCCGCCCTGGCACTCGATCACGCTGGACGCCATGGTGAAGTCGATCCGCAAGGTGGGGCCCGAGCGCTGCGTGCTGGCGACCGACTACGGCCAGCTCCACAGCCCGTCGCCGGTGGACGGCATGCGCATCTTCATCCAGCTCTGCCTCGAGCAAGGGATCTCCCAGGCCGAGATCCGCACGATGGTGGCGGAGAATCCGGCCCGTCTTCTCGGCCTGGATTGATCCCCTCTCCCTTCACGGGAGAGGGTCAGGGTGAGGGTCGGCATGCGCTTCGGCGTCTCTTTCGGAGCGCTCTATGCGCCGGCCGCGGAGTTGGCGGGCCTCGGCGCCGAGGTCGAGGCCGGCGGGTTCGAGACCCTTTGGGTCCCCGACTCGCCGATGCTCTATCGCGACCCTTACGCGACGCTGGCCCTGCTGACCCGGGAGACGCGCCGAGCGCGCCTGGGCACCCTGGCCACCAACCCGCTGACACGTCATCCGGCCGTCACCGCCAACGCGATCCTCACCATCCACGAGCTGTCGGGCGGGCGCGGCCTCCTCGGGATCGCCACCGGCGACTCGGCCGTGCGGCGGCTCGGCGCCCGGCCGGCGCGGCTGGCCGATCTCGAGTCGGCGGTCCTCGAGATCCGGGCGCTGCTGGCCGGCCGCGCCGTCGGCCATGCCGGCCGCGAGTTCGGCATCCGGTTCGCGGCCGGCGCGATGCTCCCCATCTACGTCGTGGCGTCGGGGCTGGGTGCCGTGGAGCTGGGGGCGCGCGTGGCGGACGGCGTCGTCCTCAACGTGGGTCGCCACCCGGCCGTGCTGCGCGCGGCCCGGGAGCGGATCGAGCGCGGCGCCCGCGCCGCCGGGCGCGCGCCGACCGATGTGTCCCTCATCGCGTTCCTCTTCTGCGCGATCGCCGACGACGGGGCGATCGCGCGGGCGCGCCTCAAGCCGAGCGTCTCCTGGTTCGCCCACCGTTTCCCCGGGCTCTGCGAGCGGGCCGGGCTCTCGCCGGCGCCGCGGGTCCGGGAGGCGCTGGCCCGGTTCGACGCCGACTACGCGCGCTACGACCTCGTCCACGCCGACCGCTGGGCTCAGGCGGTCCGCGATGCCGACTTCCTGCCGACCGAGTACGTGGACGCCTTTGCCCTCGGCGGTACCGCCGCCGAGGTCGCGGCCGAGCTGGCCGGCGTCCGCGCGCTCGGCTTCGACGAGGTCGTGATCCGCCCGCCGGCTCCCGAGGACTGGCCTCCCACCGTGCGCGCGTTCATGCGGCAGGTCATGCCGGCGCTCCGCTGAGGCCCGCCCACCGGTTGACACGCCGAGAGCCCATTCGTATGATGCCCTCACCGCCGATTTGCCCTGCATCCATCGCACCTTCCCAGGAGGCGCCATGCTGACGCGTCGCCCGCTCGTCCTCGTCCTCGCGCTCGCCGCGCTCGCCCTGATGGCCCGACCAGCCTCGGCTCAGCCGAAGGAGGTCGTGGTCGGGATCATCTACCCGATGAGCGGCCCCTCGGCGTCGGCCGGGGTCGACGACAAGCACGTCTTCGAGCTGTTCGCCGACATGGTGAATGGCAAGGAGCCGATGCTTCCGGCCCCCTTCTACCAGAAGCTCAAGGGGCTGCCGGGCGTCGGCGGCGGGGCCCGGGTCCGGCTCGTCTTCGCCGACCACCAGGGGAAGCCCGACGTCGGCCAGTCCGAGGCCGAGCGCCTCATCACCCAGGAAAGGGTCCACGCCCTCCTCGGCTCCTGGCATTCCAGCGTCACCGCGACCACCAGCCAAGTCGCCGAGCGGTTCGGCATCCCCCACATGAACTCGGAGTCGGCGTCACCGGGCCTCACGCGACGGGGCTTCAAGTGGTTCTTCCGCACCTCCCCGACCGACGAGCACTTCAGCCAGGCCCAGTTCGACTTCCTGGCCGACCTCCAGAAGAAGAAGGGCGTGAAGATCGAGAGCGTGGCCATCACCCACGAGGACACGCTGTTCGGCACCGACTCGGGCAAGGTCCAGCGCGGGCTGGCCCAGAAGTACGGCTACAAGATCGTGGCCGACTTCCCGTACCGGGCCACCAGCACCACCCTCAGCTCGGAAGTGCAGAAGCTCAAGGCGGCCAATCCGGACGTCTGGCTTCCCACCTCCTACACGTCGGATGCGGTGCTCTTCTTGCGGACGGCCAAGGAGCTCGATTGGAACCCGAAGATGGTGCTGACCCAGGACGCCGGCCACATCGACCCCAAGTTCATCGAGCAGAGCGGAAAGGACTCGGAAGGCTACCTCTCGCGGTCGCCGTTCGCGTCCGACCTCATCGACAAGAACCCGTTGGCCAAGGCGCTCAATGGGCCGTACAAGGCGCGCTCGGGCAAGGACCTCTACGACTTCCCGGCCCGGGCCGTCACCGGCTTCGTGGCGTTGCTCGACGCGATCAATCGCGCCGGCTCCACGGACCCGGAGGCGATCCGCCGGGCGCTGGCGGTGACCGATATCAAGCCGGCCGACCTCATCATGCCGTGGACCGGCGTGAAATTCGACGAGACCGGCCAGAACATCGGGGTGCGGGCGATCGTCATGCAGCTCCAGGGCGGCAAGTACTATACGGTGTGGCCGTTCGACATGGCCACCCGGGACGTCATCTACCCGATCCCACGCTGGTCCGAGCGCCGGTGAGCGCTCCCGAGGAGGCGTAGAGGCATGGTTCCACGACTGTCCGCTCTGGCGCTCGCGATCCTGGGCGCGTTGGCCGCGATTCCCGCCGCCGCCGAGAACGAGGTCGTCATCGGCGTCCTCTACCCGATGTCGGGGCCGGTGGCCCAGGTCGGCCTCGACTCGGTGGCCGCCGTGAAGACGGCGGTCGAGATCATCAACAACGGGGCGAAGCTGCCCATCCCGCTGGCCAGGGGCGGGGGCCTGCCGAACCTGAGCGGCGCCAGAATCCGGCTCGTGGTCGCCGATCATCAGGGCAAGCCGGCGACCGGCCAGGCCGAGGCCGAGCGGATGATCACCCAGGAGAAGGTCCACGCGCTGTTCGGGGCGTACTTCTCCAGCGTCACCGGCACGGCCAGCCAGGTGGCCGAGCGGCTGGGGGTGCCGTTCCTCAACGCCGAGTCGTCGTCGCCCGCGCTGACCGCCCGCGACTTCAAGTGGTTCTTCCGGACCAGCCCCCACGACGGCCACTTCAGCCAGGTCATGTTCGACTTCCTGCGCGACCTGGAGAAGAAGCGGGGGACGAAGTTCCGGTCGGTCGCCATCTTGCACGAGGACACGCAGTTCGGCTCCGACTCGGCGAAGGTGCAGGAGGAGCTGGCCAAGAAGGCCGGCTACGAGGTGGCCGCCAAGATCCAGTATCGAGCCCAGACCACGTCGCTCGACGCCGAGGTCCAGAAGCTCAAGGCCGCCAACGCCGACGTCCTGCTCCCCTCGTCCTACACCTCGGACGCCATGCTCTTCGTCAAGACGGCCAGGAACCTCGACTACAACGTGAAGCTCCTGGTCGCCCAGGACGCCGGGTGGACCGACCCCAAGTTCCTCGAGCTGGCTGGCAAGGACGCCGAGGGTCACATCACCCGCGCCCCGTTCGCACTCGACCTGGCCAAGACCAAGCCGCTGGTGATGCCGGTCAACGAGCTGTTCAAGAAGCACTCCGGCGGCCGCGACCTGTCCGACGTCCCCGCCCGGGCCTTCACCGGGTTCATGGTGCTGGCCGACGCCATCAACCGCGCGGGGTCCGCCAGGCCGGAGGCGATCCAGAAGGCGCTTCGCGACACGAACATCCCGGCCGACCAGCTCATCATGCCGTGGACCGGCGTCCGCTTCGACGAGACCGGGCAGAACATCGGGGTCAAGGCGATCCTCCAGCAGGTCCAGGGCGGCCAATACGTCACCGTCTACCCGTTCGAGGTCGCGACGAAGGAGGTCGTCTTCCCGCTGCCGAAGTGGTCCGAGCGCAAGTGACGCGCCGGCCGGTGGGCGGCGGAGGCTGACCATGGCGGGCGGGATCCAGGCGATACGCTGGTCGACGCGGACGCGCTATGGGGGACGACCGCTCGTGGACGTGGCGATCGGCGCCGATCTCACGAAGGGTGAGTGGCGCGGCTACGCGAAGGGGATCATCGCCATCGGGGACGTGGCCAACGGGGTCGTCGCGGTCGGGGGCCTGGCCTTCGGGGGCCTGACCTTCGGCGGCCTGTCGATGGGCGTGATCCCGATCGGGGGGGCCGCGATCGGCGGGCTGGCCATCGGCGGCTTCGCGCTGGGGTTGATCGCCGTCGGGGGCGGGGCCGTCGGCCTGGTGGCGGTCGGCGGCGGCGCGCTCGGCTACTACGCCGCTGGCGGCGGGGCGTGGGGTAAGTACGTCCTCAGCGCAATGGAGCGGAACCCGGAGGCGGTGCGCTTCTTCCGCACCTATTGGCCCTGGTCCCTCCCATGAGCCGCGCGGCCGCGGCGGGTCCTGCCGCCGGCCCGCCCCGTCCGCCGGGGCTCCGGGCCCCTTTCTCACGCGCCTTCCGCAATTCTGGCGAATTGCGGAAGGACCGCCGTGAGGGGACCCCCATCCGCCCCGGCTCCCGGGGCTGCGCCGGCGTCACCCGCCGCGGCCAGCGCGCCACCATGAACCCGTGAGCGCGCGGGTCGGGGTCGATGTCGGGGGCACGTTCACCGACTTGGTGGCCATCGAGCCGGGGTCGGGCACCATTCGATCCCGCAAGGTCCTCACCACGGCCGAGGCCCCTGCCCGCGGGGTGCTCTACGGCCTTCAGGCTCTCGGCGTGCCCGCCGCCGCCATCGCCCACGGCACCACGATCGTCACCAACGCGGTCGTGGAGGGGAAGGGGGCCCGCGCCGCCGTCGTCACCACCCGCGGGTTCCGCGACGTCCTCGAGATCGCGCGGCAGAGCCGCCTCGATCTCTACCGCCTCGACGTGCCCCCGCGCCCCGAGCCCCTGGTGCCGCGCCACCTCCGGTTCGAGGTCAGCGAGCGCGTGGCCGGCGACGGACGGGTCCTCATCCCTCTCGCCGAGAGCGAGTTGCCCGCGCTGGCGGCGGCGCTCCGCTCGGCCGGGGTCGAGGCGGTGGCGGTCTGCCTCCTGCACGCCTACGCCCGCCCCGAGCACGAGGCCGCCGTCAAGGCGGCGCTGGCCGCGGCCTGCCCCTACATCTCGGTCTCTCACGAGATCAACGCCGAGTTCCGCGAGTACGAGCGCACGGCCACCACCGCCCTCAACGCCGCCGTCATGCCGATCGCCGACCGCTACCTGGCCGATCTCGAGGCCTCGCTGGCGGCGGCGGGCTTCACCGGCTCCCTCCACCTCCTCCAGTCCAACGGCGCCATGATGTCGGCCCCCGCCGCCCGCCGGCGTCCGCTGGCCATGGCGGTGTCGGGGCCCGCGGGCGGGGTGGCGGCCTCCCGCTTCCTCGCCCGGGCCCTCGGCCTCCGCCACGCGATCGCCTTCGACATGGGCGGGACGACGACCGACGTCTGCCTGATCGCGGACGGCCACGCCCAGACGCTTCCCCAGCGCCGGCTGGGCGGCTACCCGGTGCGGCTGCCGTCCGTGGCCGTGGAGTCGATCGGGGCCGGCGGCGGCTCGCTGGTCCAGGTGGACGCGGCGGGCGCGCTGCGGGCAGGCCCGGCCAGCGCCGGCGCCCGACCCGGCCCCGCCTGCTACGGCCTCGGCGGCACGGCGCCCACGGTGACCGACGCCCACGTCGTCGCCGGCACGCTCCGGGGCGACGCCGTGCTCGGGGAAACCATCCGCATCGCGCGCCCGCCGGCCGAAGCGGCGCTGGCGCCGGTGGCGCGCGCCCTCGGCCTCGGCCTGGCCGAGACGGCGGCCGGCGTCCTCGAGGTCGCCAACGCCGCCATGCGACGGGCGATCCGCCTCATCTCGGTGCAGCGCGGCTTCGACCTCCGCCAGTTCGCGCTCATCGCGTACGGCGGGGCGGGACCGCTCCACGGCGGCCGGCTGGCCCACGAGCTCGGGATACCCCGGGTGGTGGTGCCGGCCCACGCCGGCCTCTTCTCCGCGCTCGGCTGCGCGGTGACCGAGGTGGCCTACGATCACGTCCAGACCTTCCGGCGGGCCCTGGCCGAGCTGACGGTGGCCGACCTCACCGCCGGCTTCGCGCCGCTGGTGGCCGCCGTCGAGGCGCCCCTGGTGGCCGAAGGTCACCCGCGGGAGGCGATCCAGGTGGCGCGCAGCCTGGACCTCCGCTACCTCGGTCAGAACTACGAGCTGGAGATCCCGTGGCGCGGGCAGGACCTGGAACTCCTCCGGCGCGATTTTCAGACGCTCCACCAGCGGCTCTACGCCTATGCCACCGGCGAGGCGGTGGAGTGCGTGAACCTCCGCGTGCGGGCCGCCGTCCCGGTGGAGGCGGCGCGCTTCCCCGAGTGGCCGGGGCGGGGACCGGTCGCGCCCTACGCCGAGCAGCGGGCCTACTTCGCCGATGGCGGCGAGACGGCGCTGCCGGTATACCGCCGCGCCGACCTGCCCTCCGACCACCCCCTGAAGGGCCCGGCACTGATCGAAGATCCCTGGGCGACGACGCTCGTCTATCCGGGTCAGACCGGCGTGCTCGACCGTTTCGGGAACATCATCATCGAGGTGGGGAAGTGAAGGCGGCCGTCAACCCGATCACCCTGGAGGTCGTTCGTCACGCGATCCTCGCCATCGCCGAGGAGATGAGCGCCATCGTGATGCGCTCGGCCCGCTCGCCGCTCCTCAAGGAGGCGGGGGACCTCTCGAGCGCGCTGACCGACGCCCGCGGCCGGCTGGTCGCCCAGGGGCGGGACATCCCGATCCACCTCGGGGTGATGGCCTTCACGGTCAAGGCATTCCTCGAGCGCGTTCCTCGTCGCGAGCTCCGCGACGGCGACGTCTACTACCTCAACCTCCCCGAGGTGGGCGGCAACCACCTCCCCGACGTCAAGGCGATCCGTCCCGTCTTCGCCGGCAGCCGCCTGGCGGCCTTCGCCATCAGCCTCGCCCACTGGGCCGACATCGGCGGAGCCGTGCCCGGGTCCTACGTGCCGTGGGCCAGCGACGCCTACCAGGAAGGGCTTCGCATCGCGCCGGTCAAGGTGTTCGACCGCCGCGGCCCCACCCGCGTCTTCGACCTGATCATGGCCAACGTCCGCGGCCGCGAGGAGCGGGAGGGTGACTGCCTGGCCCAGTACGCGGCGGTGGAGGTCGCCGCTCGCCGGCTCGGCGAGCTGTTCGAGCGCTATGGCCTCGGCACCATCCTCGCCTGCTTCGAGCGGCTGATGGCCGAGGCCGAAGCCCAGATGCGGGCGGCGATCCGCACGATTCCCCCCGGCACCTACGCCGGCGAGGACTGGGTGGACGACGACGGCCACGAGGACCGGCCGGTGCCCGTCCGGGTCAATGTCACCGTGCACGGCGAGCGGGCGAGCTTCGACTTCGCCGGGACCGGCGCCGCCGTCAAGGGGCCGGTCAACGCGACGCCGTTCGTCACCGCCTCCGCGGTCTACTACAGCCTGAAGTCGCTCGTCGCCCCCGAGGCGCCCGGCAACGATGGCTGCTACCGCCCGATCACGGTGACCGCGCCGCCGGGCACGATCCTCAACCCGCCCCCCGGCGCGCCGGTCGTCGGCGGCAACCACGAGACCTCGCAGCGGGTGGTGGATGCGTGCTACAAGGCGCTGGCCCGGGCGATTCCCGAGCGGATCACGGCCGGCGGGCCGACGACCGCGGGCCTGCTGCTGTTCGGGACCCGGGCGGCCGGTGAGGCGCGCTGGCGGATCTTCTACGAGGTCCACGGTGGGGGTGAGGGGGCCGGGGCTCACCGGGATGGCGGCCACGCCGTGCGCGTCCACATGTCGAACGTGATGAACACGCCGACCGAGGTCGTCGAGACCGAGTATCCCATCGAGGTGCTCCACCACGCGCTCCGGGTGGGCAGCGGCGGCGCCGGCACGTACCGCGGCGGCTGCGGCCTCACCCGCGCGTACCGGGTCCGGGCCGAGACGACCCTCACCACCATGCTCGAGCGCCGGGTGGTACCGCCCTGGGGCGCCTTCGGTGGCGCCGATGGCCTCCCGTTCCGGATCACGCTCGAGCGGGACGGAACGCGCCGCGACGTCAAGGGCAAGGAGACGGTGGCCCTGCGACCTGGCGATGTGGTGCTGATCGAGACGTCCGGCGGCGGCGGTTACGGCGACCCCGCGGCGCGCCCGGCCGAGCTGGCTGCTCGTGACCGCCGCGACGGCTATGTGCCCGAGGCCGCCGCGTCCCGAGCGCCGTAGGCGCGTGCCGCGCCGGCCGGGATGGAGAATCGAGCGATGAAGCTGCCGGACCAGGTCGCGATCGTGACGGGCGCCGCCAAGGGCATGGGTCGGGCGATCGTCCTCCGGCTGGCCGGCGAGGGCGCCCACGTCGTCCTGGCCGCCCGGGATGCCGGGCCGCTGGAGGCGGTGGCGGGCGAGGCGCGGGCGCTCGGCCGGCGCACGCTCGTGGTGCCGACCGACGTCCGGGACGAGGCCTCGGTCCAGGCGCTGGTCGAGGCGGCGCTCGACGCCTTCGGCCGCGTGGACATCCTGGTCAACTGCGCGGGGACGACCGGGCCCATCGAGACGCCCGTTCACGAGATCAAGGCCGAAGACTGGGACGAGGTCCTGGCCGTCAACCTGCGCGGAACGTTCCTGCCCACCAAGCACGTGGTGCCGGTGATGCTGCGCCAGCGGCGGGGGAAGATCGTGAACATCGCGGGGACGTCGGGGCTCCGCGGGTACAAGCTGCGGGCGGCCTACTCGTCCTCCAAATGGGCCGTGCGGGGCTTCACCCGCACGGTCGCCCTCGAGGTGGGGCCCCAGGGGATCAACGTCAACTGCGTGGCGCCGGGGATCGTGGGGGGCGATCGGATGGACCGCCTCTGCCGCGAGAAGGCTCGGAAGCGTGGCTGGACGCCCGACCAGGTCTACGACGAGTACCGGCAGGAGATGGCCCTGCGCCGGGTCACCACCGCCGACGACGTGGCCCACGCGGTCTGCTTCCTCTGCACCGAGGAGTCGCGCAACATGACCGGTCAATGCCTGACCGTGGATGGGGGGTGGGATGTTTGAGCGTCCCCCTCACCCTTCCCAAGGGCGATGAAGCGCACGGCGCTGACCAAGCAGGCGCCGCACCCCTGGCCGTTCTCCCACGGCACCATCATCGAGGGGCCGGGCAAGCTGGTCTTCCTGGCCGGCCAGGTCGCCTATGACCGCCAGGGGCCCGACCGGAAGCTCGTCGGCCCCGGCGACCCGGCGGCCCAGGTCCGCCAGGCCATCGAGAACATGCGCACGCTCCTCCGTCAGGCCGGCGGCGACCTCGCCGACATCGTCGAGATGACCGCCTACGTCACCGACGTCTCCCTGATGGAGGCGATGGGCCGGGTGGCCCAGGAGTACTTCACCGACCCGCTGCCCGCGATGTCGCTGATCGGCGTCCGGGAGCTGGCCCGGCCCGACTTCCTGGTCGAGATCCGGGCAATCGCGGCGATCGATCGCGCGCGCCGCCGCCCGCAACGCCGGGCGACGGGTAGCCGGCGCCGGCGACGGCGCTGAGAGGAGTCGACGACGATGATCCGAAAGGTCCTCACCCCGACCGGCGACGGCAAGCCCATCGGCATGTACTCGGCAGGCTTCGCGGTGGACGCCGGCCGGCTGGTCTTCGTCGCCGGGCAAGTGGCGATCGACGGGAAAGGCCAGGTGGTCGGAGACGGCGACTTCGCGGCTCAGGCCGCCCAGGTCTACCGGAACCTGCGGGCGATCCTCGCCGAGGCCGGTTGCACATTACGCGACGTGGTGAAGTTCACGACGTTCCTCACCCGGTACGAGGACTTCGCGAGCTTCGCCGAGTGGCGGAAGAAGGAATACCCGGCGCTCTTCCCCGACGGCGCCTACCCGCCCAACACCGGCGTCGTCGTCCAAGCGCTCGCGCGGCCGGGACTGCTCCTCGAAGTCGAGGCCATCGCCGTCCGACCCGAGCGGGGTGGCGCTCCGGCCCGGCGGCGAGCGGCCGCCGGGAAGGCTCGCCGCGCTGGACGGCGGCGCTAGCGGGTGCTAAGAAGGAGTATGGTCGTCACCGTGCGGTACGTCTTCGGGCTGGCCCGGCGCGCCGACGGTCACGACCGGATCCGGCTCGAGCTGCCGGAGGGTGCGACCGTCTTCGAGTCGATGCAGCGGCTCGGCGTGTCCTGCCTCGAGCTGCACGCCGCCGTCAACGGCGAGTCGGCCGCCGACGCGACCGTCCTCCACGACGGCGACGAGGTGACACTGATCCCCGCCATCCAGGGCGGGATGAGAGGAGTCCTTCCATGCGGCTGATCGTCATCGGCGGCGGCCTGGCCCTCCTGGCCTCCACGCCGCTCGAGGTGGCGGCGCAGGGGCGCGTGGTGGTCCCGATCGTGGTCAATCGGCCGGCGGCGGCCGGCAGCTCCGACACGCGGATCCTCATCGAGGGCCCGGCCCGGGTCGGCGGGGTCGCCGGCCCCGGGACGCCGGCCGGGGGCGCCAGCGTGCCGTCGCCGTCGCGGGAGATCCGCATCCAGACGCGTGACGGGTCGCCGGCGTCACCGCCGGTCGTGGGCGGCCCCCGCGAAACCCGGGTCACCATCGAGCCAGTGCCCGGCAGCGCGGGCCAGTCGAACCCGGCGCGCACCCAAGGCGCCGCCAGCATCCCGGCCTACTCGCGCGAGACGCGGGTGACCGTCCAGGAGGAAGGCGGCGGGCGTCCCACGACGACCCGCGAGATCCGGATCTTCAGCAACGGCTCGCGGCTCGAGACGCCGATCATCATCGCGCCCGAATAGTCCGGGCCGCGGATGCTCCTCCCGCGCTTCGAGTACCGGCACGCGACCTCGCTCGTCCAGGCGACGACGCTGCTCGCCGAGAATCCCGAGGCGCGGCCGCTGGCCGGCGGCACCGACCTGCTGGTGGATCTGCGGGAGCGGCGTCAGACCCCTCGGGTCCTGGTGGACATCGGCGCGCTCCCCGAGCTGGCGGGCATCACCGCCGCCGACGGCGGCCTCGCCATCGGTGGTGGCGTCACGGTCGGCGAGCTGCTCGCCTCCTCGCTGGTCTTCGAGCGGGCGCCGGCCCTGCGCCAGGCGGCCCACGACTTCGCCGACTTCCTGACCCGCAACCGCGCGACGCTCGGCGGCAACCTCGCCAATGCCAGCCCGGGTGCCGACCTGGTGATCCCGCTGCTGGCGCTCGACGCGCGCGTGGTCCTGGCCGGGCCGGGAGGCGAGCGGGGCCTCTCGCTCGACGGCTTCCTCCGCGGACCGCGCCAGACCGCGCTGGCGGCGGGGGAGCTGGTGCGCGCCGTCGTCCTGCCGGTGGCCGGCGGGCGGCAGTTCTTCTACAAGCTCGGCCTCAAGCGCGGCGGGGCCATCGCGGTCGTGAGCGTGGCGACCCGCGTCGAGCTGGAGGGCGACGGCCGCTGCCGGGCCGCCGCCATCGCCCTCGGCGCGGTGGCGCCGCGCCCGTTCCGGGCGAGCGAGGCCGAAGCCGCGCTCCGCGGCCACGTCCTCACGCCGGATCGGATCGCCCACGCGGCCGACCTCGCCGCCGCCGCCGCTCGCCCGATCAGCGACGTGCGTGGCGGCGACGACTACCGCCGCGCCATGGTGCGCGCGCTGGTCGCCCGCGCGCTGTCCCTCTCCCCTCCGGGAAACGGGTAGGGGGAAGGGGCCGTGCGCACCATCGAGTTCGCGCTGAACGGCGAGCGGACCCGCGTCACCGTGGAGCCCCACGAGACCCTGCTGGCGGTCCTGCGGCAGCGGCTGGCGGCGACCGAGGTCAAGTCGGGCTGCGAGCGGGGTGACTGCGGCGCCTGCGCCGTGATGCTCGACGACAAGGCGATCAACTCCTGTCTGACCCTGGCCGTTCAGGTCGAAGGGAAGGCCGTGCTCACCGTGCGCGGCCTCGGCGCGCCGGAGGCGCCCCATCCCTTGCAGGCCGCCTTCGTCGAGCTGGGGGCGGCTCAGTGCGGCATCTGCATTCCCGGCATGCTCGTCTCGCTGTACGCGCTCTTGCGCGAGCATCCCCGGGCGACCCGGCGCGAGATCCGGGAAGCGATCGGCGGCAACCTGTGCCGCTGCACCGGGTACCACAAGATCGTGGACGCCGCCGAGGCGGCCGCCCGCCGGCTCGCGGCGGCCCCGCGGTGAGCGAAGGGTAGACCAGTGACCGACCCGAGCGGCTCTGGCTTCCGCGTCGTGGGCGAGCGGCTCCCGCGGCCCGACGCCCGCGACAAGGTCCACGGGCTCCTCCGCTACGCCGACGACCTCGCCCTCGGCGGGATGCTCCAGGCCAAGGTCGTCCGCGCCATCCGGCCGTCGGCCCGGATCCTGGGGATCGACACGAGCCGGGCCCGCGCCGTTCCCGGCGTCAAGTGCGTGCTGACCGCGCGGAATGTGCCGAACAACGTCCTCTTCAGTGACGTGCCCGGTCAGACGACGACCGTGGGGCCGCTGCGCGCGCGGACCCAGGTGCTGGCCGACGACGTCGTCCGCTACCTCGGCGAGGCGGTCGCCCTGGTGGCCGCCGAGACCGAGGAGGCGGCTGAAGAGGCCGCCCGCCTGGTCGCGGTCGAATACGTGGACCTGCCCGGCGTCTACGACCCCGAGGCGGCCATGCAGCCGGACGCGCCGCCGCTCGAGCCGACCGGCAACGTCATCTCGCGCTGGAAGATCCGCAAGGGTGACGTGGAGGCCGGCTTCCGGGAGGCCGACGTCGTCATCGCCGAGACCTATCGCACCGGGCTCATCGACCATGCCTTCATCGAGCCGGAGGCCGGAGTGGGCTGGCTCGACGACAACGGCGTCGTCACGCTGCGGGTGGCGACCCAGGTGATCGAGCATTTCCGGGACGTGGCCAACGTCCTCGGGCTCCCGCACTCCCGGGTCCGGATCATCGCGCCCTACATCGGGGGCGGGTTCGGGGGCAAGGAGGATGTGACGGTCGAGGTGTTCCTCGGCCTCCTGGTCTGGAAGACCGGCCGCCCGGTGCGGCTCTGTTACTCCCGCGAGGAGTCCATCCTCTCGCCGACCAAGCGCCACCCGTTCGTCATGAAGTACCGGCACGGCGCCCGCCGCGACGGGACGCTGGTCGCGCTCCAGGTCGAGCTGATCTCCGACGCCGGCGGCTATGCCTACCTCTCGCCCCTCACGCTGCTCTACGCCATGGTCCACGCGGCGGGACCCTATCGGATCCCCCACGTCCGGGTGGACGGGGTCTCGGTGCTCACCAACAACCCGCCGACCTCGGCGTTCCGCGGCTTCGGCTCCGCGCAGCCGGCCTTCGCCTACGAGAGCCAGATGGACGCGCTCGCCCGCGCGCTCGGGATGGATCCGCTGGCGTTCCGCGAGAAGAACTACCTCGGCAAGGGCGAGCGACTGGCGTCCGGCCAGGAGCTGGAGACGGCCGTCCTGCTCCCCGAGACCGCCCGCCGGGTCTGGCAGGCCCTGGGCCCGCCGAGCGCGCCGTCGGGGCCCGGCAAACGGGTGGGTCGGGGGCTCGCCTCGGCGCTCACCGCCTACGGGCGCATCGTCTGGCTCCACGACTGGTCCAGCGCCTGGATCGAGCTCCAGATGGACGGGACCGTGCTCATCCGGACCGGCGTGCCCGACATCGGCGGCGGCCAGGCCGCTTCCCTGATCCAGATCGCGGCCGAGCTGCTCGGAGTCCGCCAGGAAGAGATCGCCATCCACATCGGCGACTCCGCGCTCACCCCGCTGGCCGGCACGACCACCGCCACTCGCCAGCTCTACATGTCGGGCTCCGCCGTCCACAAGGCGGCCAGCGAGCTGCGGGCCACGCTCGTCGAGCAGACGGCGGAGCTGCTCCAGGTCCCCCCGGCGGCGGTCGAGCTGGCCGACGGGATGGCCTACGCGCGGACCAACGGGGAGCGGAAGATTTCCTTCAAGGAGCTGGCCGCCGCCTGTGCCCGCGCGCACCGCTCCCGCTCGGCGTTCGCCATCTACCAGGCGCCGGCCGGCCAGGTCATGGACTTCGAGACCGGCCAGGGGAAGGTCTTCCCCGACTTCACCTTCGGCTCCCAGGCCGTCGAGGTGGAGGTGGACGAGACCACCGGCGAGGTCCAGGTCCAGCGGGTGGCCGCCTGCTACGACGTCGGCCGCGCGATCAACCGCAACTCAGTCGAGGGACAGATCGAGGGCGGCGTCGCGATGGGGATCGGCTACGCGTTGCTGGAGGAGGACCGGGTCGCGGCCGGGATCACCCAGACGCCGAACCTGATGACCTATCTGATCCCCACCGCCCTCGACGTGCCCGACGTGACCTCGATCATCCTCGAGTCGGGCGAGGGGATGGGGCCGTGGGGAGCGCGGGGGATCGGCGAGCCGGCCCTGGTGCCCACCGCCCCGGCGATCGCCAACGCCGTCTTCGACGCGATCGGCGTCCGTGTCACCCGGCTTCCGATCACGCCGGAGCGCCTGTGGCGTGCCCGGCAGGCTCAGGAGGCCGCCCCCGCCCGGTGACCGACTCGATGCCGCCCGGGGAGCGCGTCCCCGATCCATCGTGGCCCGCGCCGCCCTCGCGCGTCGTCCCGCCGGACGTCTTCGACCTGCGCGAGCCGGCGGTGCGGCGCCCGGTCGGCGAAGCGCTGGCCCCTTTCGTCCCGCTGTTTGCCCTCGACGTCCTGACCGCATTCACGGTCGGGATGCTGCCGCCGCTTCTCCCCCTGGTGGCGGCCGAGTGGGTGCTCTCCCCGGTCGAGGCCGGGCTGGTCAACACCGTCTATGCCATTGGCCGGCTCTCCGGCAGCTATCCAGCGAGCCAGCTCCGCGCCCACTGGGGCACGCGGGCCGTCGTGTTCGTCGGTCTGGCCGGGCTCATCGTCGGCTCGCTCGGGTGTGGGCTGGCCCCGACCTTTCCGCTCTTCCTGCTCGCCCGGCTGGTCATGGGCCTCGGCGCCTCCGCCGCGTTCCTGGCCGTCTTTGCCGAGTTGCTGGAGTCGGCGCCGGCGCCCTGGCGCGGGCGGCTGGCCAACGCCTTCGAGGGCACCGCCATCCTGAGCCTGGCCGTCGGCGGGAGCCTCGCCGCCGCGCTGGCCCAGGCGGCCGGCTGGCGTCCGGTGTTCGGGATGGCGGCGCTCGTCATGCTGCTCTGCTTCGTCTTCGGGCGCCGCCTGGCGCCGGACGCGGGTCGGCGCCAGGCCCACGCCGCGCCGGCCGCCCGTTGGGTCTCGGCCGCCGAGTTTCGCGCGCTGGCCCCCATCTACGCGGCGTGCCTGGCCATGGCGATGACGTGGGCCGGCCTCTTCGCGACGCTGGTCCCCCTGCTCGGCCACGACCGCTACGCCCTCACCACGTCGGCCCTCGGGCTGGCGATGGGCGCCGGCTACGTCGCCGAGCTGGTGGGGCTCGCCCTGGTCGGGCTCGTCATCGACCGGGTGCGCCGCGAGCCGCTCTTCTTCGGCGGCGCGGTCGCGGTGGCGGCGGGCGGGCTCTTGCTCGGCGCCGGCGCGCGGCCGCTCCTCTTCGTTCTCGGGCTGGTCCTGGTCGGCGGGGGCTTCGCGGTCTGGATGATCCCGGCGACCGTGCTGGCCGACCGGGCGGGGACCCCCTTGCCGCCCCCGCACCTCGCCGTCTACCGGATCTCCATGGACGCCGGCATGATCGTGGGGCCACTGGTCCTGGGCGTCCTCGCCGAGCTGGCCGGGCAACGGCTGGCGGTGGGGGCGGCCGGGCTGATCCTGATCGCCGGCGCCGTCGTCCTCGCCCGCCCTCCCCGCTCACTGGTGCTATAATCCGGCGCCGGTATGAAAATCGGGCTGATCGCGCTGATCATCGTCGTGCTGCTGGTGGTCGGCGTCGGGGCGTGGGCCGTCGGCGTCAACAACGAACTGGTGCGGGCCGAGCTGGCGGTGAACGAGAAGTGGGCCCAGGTCCAGAACGTCTACCAGCGGCGCGCCGATCTGATCCCGAACCTGGTCGAGACCGTGAAGGGCTTCGCCACTCAGGAACGCACCGTGCTGGAGGAGGTCACTCGCGCCCGGGCCAGCGCCACCCAGATCAAGCTCAGCCCGGAGATGCTGAGCGACCCCCAGGCGCTCCGGCGCTTTCAGGACGCCCAGAACCAGCTCGGCGGGGCGTTGAGCCGGCTGCTGGTGACGGTGGAGCGGTATCCCGACTTGAAGTCCAACCAGAACTTCCTCGCCCTCCAGAGCCAGCTCGAGGGGACCGAGAACCGGATCACCGTCGAGCGCATGCGCTACAACGAGGCGGTGCGCGACTACAACACGCGCCTCCGCGTCTTCCCCGGGAGCCTGGTGGCCGGGTTCCGCGGGTTCCGGGAGAAGGCGTTCTTCGAGGCCGCCCCCGGCAGCCAGGTCCCCCCTCGCGTTCAGTTCTAGCTCAGCCTCGGCCGTTGCGCTCGGCCGCCGTTCTCCTTCTCCTCGTCGCTCTTCCCGTCGCCGCCCAGCTCGCCGTGCCCCCGGCCCCCACCCGGCGCGTCAATGACTACGCCGGCGCCCTCTCGGCGGCCGAGCAGGCGCGACTCGAGCAGAAGCTCATCGACCGCGAGCGCACGAGCACGAACCAGATCGTGGTCGCGATTTTCCGGTCGCTGCGCGGCGAGAGCCTGGAGGACTACTCGATCCGGCTGGCCCAGGCCTGGCGGGTCGGGCAGAAAGGGCTCGACAACGGCGTCATCTTCCTGGTCTTCCTGGACGACCGGAAGATGCGCATCGAGGTGGGCTACGGACTGGAGGGCCAGCTCACCGATGCGACGGCGGCCTCGATCATCCGGGACGTGGTCGCCCCGCGCTTCCGGCAGAACCGGTACGCCGAGGGGATCGAGGCCGG
>DASYUM010000082.1:0-9249 GCA_036001225.1 Candidatus Methylomirabilota bacterium
GCTCCGGACGGCGGGCGTCGGCCCCGACGCCCTCGAGGCCGCCGCGACGAGCGGAGGCGCGGAGAGCCGGACCAGCGCGGCCAAGCTGGTCGAGCTCGCGCGCGTCGCCCGCCAGGTCGCGGCCAGCCTCGCGGCCGCTGGCTTCGTGCACCCGACCGATGTCCTGTGGGAGGCCGCCCGGGCCGAGACGACCGCGGCGCTGGCGGAGTGCGCCGGACTCGCGGTCTACGGCTTCACCGAGTGGAACGCCGCCGAGCGGGCGCTGCTCCGGGTGGCGACGGCCGGCGTCCCCACCGAGTGCTTCGTCCCTGCCGAAGGGGGGCCCGCCTTCGAGCCGGTGGAACCGCTGCTCGGCTGGCTCATCGACCAGGGCTACCGGATCGAGCGGCCCGGCGTCGCGCCGGCCATCGGGCTCCGGGCCGTCGTGACCCGGCTCTTCGCCGCCGCCCCACCGCCCGCGCCGGGGACCGCCGGCCTCGAGATCGTGGCGGCGCCCGGCGAAGAGCGCGAGGTGCGCGAGATCGCGCGGCGCCTCCTCGCCGCCGCGGCCGACGGGATCCCGTTCGAAGCCATGGGCCTCCTGGTGCGGCGGCCCGAGACGTACCGGAGCGCGATCCGTGACGTCTTCGACGCGGCCGGCATTCCGTACACGTGGGGCGTCGCGCCGCGACTCGGCGAGACTCGGGCCGGGCGCAGCCTGCGTCTGCTGGTCAGCGCGCGGGCCGAGGCCTTCGCTCGCGCCGCCGTGATCGAGTTTCTGGCGACCGCCGACCTGCGCGAGGGGAGCGCGGGCGCCGGCAGTCCGGCCGAGTGGGATCGGCTCTCCCGCGAAGCCGGCATCGTCGGCGGCCGGTCGGACTGGCGCCGCGGGCTGGCCCGTCTCGCTCGCCGGATCGAGGCGGCGGCGGCGCCCGGGACCGGGGTGGACGAGGAGGGTCGCGCCATCCGAACGGGCCCACCACCGGACGCGGTGCGGGCACTCGGGCGCGTCGTGGGCGCGCTCCTCGACGCGACCGGGGGCCTTCCCGAGGCCGCGCCCGCCGCCGAGCTGGCCAGCGGCTTCCTGCGCGCCTTCCGCCGCCTGTGCCGGCGCGGCGACGAAGCCGAGCAGGTCGCCGGCCACCTGGCGAGCCTGGAGGCCCTGGCCCCGCTGGCGACGGTGCTCTCGCTCGAGGAGTTCGCCGAGCTGCTGGACGCCGTGCTCGACGCGCCGGTCGAGCCGGGGCCCGAGCCGCGCGAGGGCAAGGTCTTCGTCGGCGAGCTGCATCAGGCGCTCGGCCTGCCCTTCCGCCTGGCGGTGATTCCGGGGCTCGTCGAGCAAGGGTTCCCGGCGCCGCCGCGCGCGGACCCGATCCTGCTCGACGACGAGCGCCGGCGCCTGCACGCCCAGGTCGCGGGCGGCCGTCCCGGCCTCGGCCTGGCCGTCCGGCGCCCGGCCGAGGAACGGCTCGCCTTTCGGCTCGCCGCCGCGGCGGCCGAGGAGCGGCTCGTCCTCAGCTACCCGCGCCTCGACCCCGCGTCCGGCCGACCCCGGGTGCCCTCCTTCTTCCTGCTGCGCGTGGCCGAGGCGGCGACCGGGCAGCCCCACGACTTCGCGGCGCTCGACGCCTTTCCGGTCCACCGCCGCATCGCGCTCGTTCCCGCCCCGGTCGACGCCCTGGCGGCGCCGCTCGACGCCCGCGAATGGCTCCTCGCCCAGGCCACCGGCGCCCGCCCGGCAGGCTCGGCCGGCCGGGCGGCCTGCCTGGCCCTCGCCCCGCGCGCGGCTCGCGGGCGAGCCGCGCTCGAGGCCCGAGAGCACGGGGACCACGTGAGCCCGTGGGACGGTCTCCTGGCCGACGCCCTCCGAGAGACGCTGGCCGCCCACCATCGGCCGGCCGACGCGCCCGTCGCGGCGACCCCGCTCGAGGCCTACGCCGCCTGTCCCTTCCGCTACTATCTGGCCCACGCGCTCCGCCTGGCTCCGGCGGTCGAGCCCGAGCGCGCGCTGACGATGGCGCCGCCCGATCGCGGCCTCCTCCTCCATGCCGTGCTCGCCCGCGCCTACGCCGCCTTCGCCGAGGCCGGGCTGCTCCCCCTGTCGCCGGCGGCCATGCCCCGGGTGCGCCCGCTGGTGGAGGCGGCCTTCGCCGACGTCGAAGCCGCCTTCGGCCCGAAGGGACTGGCCCCGTTCTGGGCCGGCGAGCGCGCGCGGCTCCTGGCCGACGTGCTGGCGGCCCTCGAGGCCGAGGCCCGCGACGAGGCGACGGCCTGGGTGCCGGCCGCGTTCGAGGTCGGCTTCGGCGACGAGGCGACCCCGGTCGTCCACGTGCTCGCCAGCGGACGGCGGCTCGCCTTCCGTGGCCGGCTCGACCGCCTCGACCTGTCCCCCGAGGGGGCGCGCGCGCGCGTCATCGACTACAAGAGCGGGCGCCACCCCGGTGGCGCCGGCGGACGACTCGCCCGCGGCACGGCGCTCCAGCTCCCGATCTACCGGCTCGCCGCCGAGGCAGTCTGTCGGGCGCGCGGGGTCGAGGCGCGCGTGGAGGAAGCGCAGTACTACTTCCTCACTCGCCGGGGCGGCCGCCGCCGCCTCCGCTTCCGCGCCGACGACTGGACCGCTCGCCGGGACGACTTCGAGCGCGCGCTGGCGACGGTCCTGGACGGGATCGCGGCCGGGCGGTTCTTCCAGAACCCCGCGCCGGACACCTGTCGCGCCTGCGACTACCGGATGGCCTGCGGCCCCGAGCGAGAGCGCATCGCGTGGGTCGCGCGCAAGCGGGGCGATCCGGTGCGCGCGGCGTACGCCGAGCTGGAGCAGATCGAATGAGAGGGCCCGGGTCGGGGCCCGATCTTTGGGTTCGCGCGCCTCGGACGTCGGGGCCCCAGCCCCGCGACGTCCGGCGGCGCGCCTTCTCTCGGCGTCCTCGGCGCTCGGCGCGCCTCATTTCGGGACCGCGCGCCCCGGACGGCGGGGCCCCAGCCCCGCGACGTCCGGCGGCGCGCATATGCGGCATACGCCTCGGCGCGCCTCGCGCCTGCGTCCTTGATCTGCTCGGGCCGCGACCCGGTACCGCGAACGGCAGCGCCGACGTTTCTTGCCCGGGGGTCGTCGAATGAGACGCCCGCTCGCCGACGCAACGGCGCGCGAGCGGGCGGCCACCGACCTCGACACCTCGTTCCTGGTCGAGGCGCCGGCCGGCAGCGGCAAGACGACGCTCCTGGTGGCCCGCATCCTGGCCTGGATCCGGAGCGGGCGAGCCACGCTGCCCGAGATCGTGGCCATCACCTTCACCGAGAAGGCGGCGGCCGAGCTGCGCCTCCGCGTCCGGGAGGCCATCGAGGGCGCGCTGGCGGGGGCCGGCGGCGCCGAGCGGCCGCGACTGGCCCAGGCCCTGGACGACCTCGAGCTAACGCCCATCCGCACCATCCACGCCTTCTGCGGGGACCTCCTCCGGCAGCGACCGGTCGAGGCCGGCGTCGATCCCGGCTTCGCCGTCGCCGAGCCGCTGCAGACGGCGCTGCTCCTCGACGAGACCTGGGAGCGCTGGCTGGAGGCGGCGGCCGCCGACGCGCCGCCGGCGCTGCAGGAGGCCGTGGCCCTCGGCGTTCCCGTCCAGGTCCTCCGCGAGCTGGCCGAGCGGCTGGTCGCCGAGCGGGACCTGCTCGAGGATCTGCCGACGCCGGTCCCGGAAGCCGACGGCGCCGACCTGAACCGGGAGGCGCGGACCCGGCTGCCCGCGTTGCTCGAGGCGGCGCCCGCCCGCGCCCGCCAGGCGGTCGACAGCCTGGTCGAGCACCTGGAGGAGCTGGTCGCCTGGGTCCGTCAGACCGAGGCGCTCGCCGAGGCCGACCAGCTCACCGCGCTCCTCACCGAGCTGCCGTTCCGGAGCGTCGCCAAGAAAGGGAACCAGGTGAACTGGGGCCGCGAGCTCCTGGCCCGGGCGCGCGGCGAGCTCGGTGAGCTCGGCGAGCGCGTCGCCGCCGCCCGCGCCGTCCGCCTCCACAATCTGGCCGCCACGCTCGCCCGCTGGCTCAGCGGCTTCGTGGCCGCCTACCGCGAGCGACTCCGGCGGCTCGGGCTCCTCGACTTCCACGACCTGCTCGCCTTCACCCGCGACCTCCTCCGCGACCGACCCGACGTCCGCCGCGACTTTCAGAGCCGGTACCGGACGCTCCTCGTCGACGAGTTCCAGGACACCGACCCCCTGCAGCTCGAGATCGCGTTCTTCCTCGCCGAGGACCCGGCGAGTGATGCCGCGGCGGCCTGGGACGTCGTGCGGCTCGCCGGCGGCCGCCTCTTCCTCGTCGGCGACCCCAAGCAGTCCATCTACCGCTTCCGGCGGGCCGACATCGAGACCTACGAGCGCGCGCGGTCCGTCCTGGCGGCCCAGGGCGAGGCCCTGAGGCTGGCCACCAACTTCCGGGCGGTCGGCCGGCTCATCGACGCGGTGAACCACACCTTCACCGGCCAGATGCAGCCGCCCGACGATGGGGCCTATCAGCCGGCCTACGCCCCCATCGTGCGCGCGCCCGACACCATCGAGGGCGAGGGGCCGCTCCTGCTGGAGTGGCCGGCCGACCAGGCCGCCCCGGCCGGCGTGGAGGCGCGACGAGCGCGCGAGGCGGCGGCCCTGGCCGGGCTGGTCGCCCGCGCGGTGGCCGAGGGCGCCTGGCCGGTGCGCGACCGGACGATGCGCGCGCTCCGACCCGCGCGCTTCGGCGACGTCGTGTGCCTCTTCCGCACGCTCGGCGGCGCGGCGGTCTACGAGGACGCCTTCCGCGCGGCCGGCGTGCCGTACCGCACGGTGGGCGGGCGCCACTACTACGCCCGCTCCGAAGTCGGCTGGGCGCTCGCCGCGCTCACCGCCGTCGAGGATCCCTACGATCCGGTCGCGCTGGTGGCGGCGCTCCGCTCCCCGTTCTTCGGCGTCCCCGACGGCGCCTTCCTCGCCCACGTCGCGGCCGGGGGCGAGGTCTCGTATCTGGCGCCGCTCCCGGCCGGCGCCGATCCGGCGCTGGCCGCGGCGTGGCCGGTGCTCCGCGAGCTACACGCCCGCCGGACACGGGAGAGCGCGACGGCCATCGTCGAGGCGCTCTACGCGGCGACCGAGGTCCTGGCGACCTACGCGCTCGACCCGCACGGCGACCAGCGCGTGGCGAACCTCCTGCGGATCCTGGACACCGCCCGCGCGCTCGAAGCCGCCGGCCGGCCGACGTTCCGCGCGCTCGTTCGCTGGCTGGCCGCCCAGGACGCGGCCGGCTACGACGAGAGCGAATCACCGGTGGCCGAGGAAGGCGACGACGTCGTCCGCCTGCTCACCGTCCACGTCGCCAAGGGGCTCGAGTTCCCGGTGGTGATCCTGCCCGACCTCGAGTGGGAGCGGCGGGCCGACACGCCGCGGCTGGTGGTGGATCGCCGACCGCATGCCGCGGCCCTCGGCGTCTCGCTCGGCAAGGTCGGCGACTGGAAGGTCGAGACGGCCAACCTGGCCGAGCTGATGGAGCGCGAGGAGCGACGGGCCGAGGCGGAGCGGCTCCGGCTCTTCTACGTGGCCACGACGCGGGCCCGCGATCACCTCGTCCTGCCGCTGCTCTTCGGGGAGCCGCGCGGGTTTGCCGCCTTCTGCGCGCCGCTCCTGGGCGAGAGCGGGCCCGCCGCGCGGCGACTGCTGGTCGATCCCGACGCCCCACCGCCCGCGGCGGCCCCGCCGGCGCCCGTGCCCGTGCTGACCTCGCGCGAGGTCTGGGCCGCCGCCCGCGAGACCGTGCTCACCCGCGGCCGGCGCCCGACCGCGGTGGTGCATCCGGGCGCCGGCCGGATGCGCGGCGAGGGCGCCCGCCTCGGAGCCCTGGTCCACGCCGCGCTGGCCCGGGCCGACCTCGCCGGCCCCCAGGCGGCGGACGCGGCGGTCGCCGCGGCGGCCGCGGTCCTCGGCGAGCACGGCGAGCGCGTGGCCCAGGCGCGGCGGCTGGTGGAGCGGGCGCTGGGCGCCGCGCCGTACCGGCAGGCGGCCGGCGCCAAGCGCGCGCTCCGCGAGCTGCCGGTGGCCGCGGTCGTGGACGGCCAGCTCGTCGAGGGGGTCGTGGACCTGGTCTACGAGACACCCGCCGGCCTGGTCGCGGTCGAGGTGAAGCTGGCCCCGGCCGACGCGGCGGCGCGGGACCAGCTTCGCGCCTACTGCCGGGCCCTGGCCGCCGCCGGCCATCGGGTCACCGAGGCCTACCTGCTCGTTGTCGGAGCCGACGGCGCGGACGCGATCCGAGTCCCTCTCCATTCGTGAGCGGCGGGCGCGATTGACAATCCCCGGCGGGGGTGCTGGAATCGCGGGGTCCCGCAGGGGCGCGGGACGCTGGGAGGTCGCATCGCAACCAGTCGCGCGAAAGGGGGAGGGGCATGAGGGTCATGGGACGGGGCGCGGGAATAGGCGTGCTGCTCGGCCTGGTCGCCGCCGCGCTGCTCGGGCCGCCCGTGCTAACGGCTCAGCAGCAGCCGGCCCAACAGGACACCCTGCAGACCGTGATCAGGCGCAGCGAATTGATCGTGGGGACATTCGATTTCTTCCCGCCGTGGGGTTTCCGCGATGCCCAGAACAACCTGGTCGGGCTGGACGTGGACATCGCCAACGACCTGGCCAAGGAGATGAAGGTCAAGCTCACCCTGGTGCCCGTGCCGACCGCGCCCGACCGGATCAACTTCCTGGTCGCGGGCAAGATCGACGTGGCCATCTCCAATTTCACCGCCACCGTCGAGCGCTCCAAGACGATCACCTTCACGGACCCCTACGTCATCGACGGCTTCGGCGTCATCTTCCGCAAGGAGGCCAGGATCAAGGACTGGCCGGGCCTGAACGGGAAGAAGGTGGCGGTGACGACGGGGTCCACCGGAGAGATCCTGGTCACCCAGAAGGCGCCCAAGGCCCAGATCCTGCGCTTCGACCAGGCCTCGGCGGCGCTGCTGGCCGTCCAGCAGGGAAAGGCCGACGCCCAGATCGAGGACTACACCTACACCGTCTACCACGCCGGCCGCGACCCCAAGAAGAGTCTGGGATTCATCGAGAAGCCGTTCGACCTGAATCCCTACTCCTTCGGCGCCCGCAAGAACGATCAGGAGTGGCTGAACTTCCTCAACTTCTACATCTACAAGCTCCACCAGAGCGGCAAGATGAAGGAGTTGTACAAGAAGTGGTTTAACGCCGAACCGTTCAAGGTCTCGCCGAGCTGGTAGCCCGGTCGCCACGGGGCGCCGTCCCGCAACACGCCATCACCGGCGGCGTCCCGCTTCACCCCTGACGGAAGCCGCCCCGCGTCGCTCGTGCCGGGCTACGTCTTCCAGTTCGGCCTCGTGTTCCAGGAGCTCCCGACGCTCCTGGACGGGGCGCTCACCACGCTGCATCTCTCCCTGCTCACCTTGCTGGGCAGCCTGGTCGTCGGGACCTTCGGCGCCATGGGCCGCCTGTCCCGCTTCGCGTGGCTCCGCCGGCTCGCCACCGGTTACGTGGAAGTGGTGCGAAACACCCCGCTGCTGGTCCAGCTCTTCTTCATCTACTTCGGCCTCGGCCAGCTCGCCATCGACGTGCCGAACTACCTGGCCGCCCTGATCGGCCTCGTGCTCAACAACGGCGCCTACCTCACCGAGATCGTGCGGGCGGGGATCGAGGCCATCCCCCGGGCCCAGCACGACGCGGGGCGCTCGCTCGGCATGAGCTACCTCCAGCTCATGCGCCACGTCGTCTTCCCCCAAGCCTTCCGCGTCATCTACCCGCCGCTCTGCAATCAGTTCATCGGGATCATCCTGTTCTCGTCGCTGGTCTCGGTCATCGCCGTCGAGGACCTCGCCCTCAAGGGGAAGATGCTCATCTCCCGGACGTTCCGCTCCTTCGAGACCTACCTGGTGGTGACCGCGATGTACGTGGTGATGACGTTGGCCATCTCGGCCGCGCTCAAGCTCATCGGTCGTCGCGTGTTCCGGCACGCCTGACACGGTGCCCAACTTCGTCCAGGACCAGCTGAACCTCTGGGACGCCCTGTTCCTCTTCCAGGGCCTGGTCAACACCGTCCGTCTCTGCCTGCTCGGCCTCGGCATCGCCGCCCTGGTCGGGATCGTGGTCGGGCTGGCCCGAGCGTCGCGGAGCCGGTGGCTGTGGCTGCCGGCCGCCGCCTACGTCGAGGTGATCCGCGACTCGCCGCTGCTCATGCAGCTCTACCTGATCTTCTTCGCGCTGCCCATCCTGCTGAAGATCGAAGTCCCCGTGTTCTGGGCCGGCGTGACGGCGCTGGCCGTCAACGGCAGCGCCTTCATGGCCGAGATCGTCCGGGCCGGCGTCCAGGCCGTCGGCCGGGAGCAGTGGGACGCGGCCCGCAGCCTGGGCATGGGCTACGGCCAGATCATGCGGTGGATCGTCCTCCCTCAGGCGGTGCGGGTCATGATCCCGCCCGGGGTCGGCCTCTTGATCGGGCTCATCAAGGACTCCTCGATCGTGTCGGTGCTGAGCTACATCGAGCTGACCCGGGCCGGCCAGGTTCTGATGGAGAAGACGTTTCTCTCCTTCCAGGTCTTCGGCATCGTGGCTGCCCTCTATTTCCTGCTCTGCTACCCGCTCTCCCGCCTGGCCCGCCGCTCCGAGCGGCGGCTCCTGATCGAGGGCCGTCACCCGTGATGGTCCAGGTCCTGCACGTCCACAAGTACTTCGGCCGTCTCCACGTCCTGGACGACGTCTCGCTCGACGTCGCCCGGGGCGAGGTCCTGGTCGTCATCGGTCCCAGCGGCTCGGGCAAGAGCACGCTGCTCCGGTGCCTGAATTTCCTGGAGCCGGTGCAGGCCGGCGAGATCTGGATCGAGGGCGTGCGCCTCGACCACCACCGCACCAACATCCGCCAGGTCCGGGCCGAGGTCGGGATCGTCTTCCAATCCTTCAACCTCTTCCCCCACCTGACCGCGCTCCAGAACGTCATGCTGGCGCCCCGGGTGGTCCGGAAGCGGCCGGAGCCGGAGGTGCGCGAGGAGGCGCTGGCCCTCCTGGCCAAGGTCGGTCTCCGGGACAAGATCGCGGCCTACCCGGCCCAGCTCTCGGGCGGCCAGCAGCAGCGGGTGGCCATCGCCCGCGCCCTGGCCATGCAGCCCAAGCTCATGCTCTTCGACGAGGTGACGTCGGCCCTCGACCCCGAGCTGGTCCGAGAAGTGCTCGACGCCATGAAGCAGCTCGTCCGGGAAGGCATGACCATGATCATCGTGACCCACGAGATGGGCTTCGCCCGCGAGGTCGCCCA
>DASYUM010000083.1:0-37024 GCA_036001225.1 Candidatus Methylomirabilota bacterium
GCCATCACCGGGGATCAGGGTGACCGCGTGTCCCATCGGCTAGTCGATTCGGAGGGGTGTCGGAACACCCCTCCGAGCCCTCCCCAGGAGAGAAGGGCGCGCCGCAGGACGTCGCGGGGCGGGGGCCCCGCCGTCCGAGGCGCGCGACCCCAAAGATTGCGCCGCAGGACGTCGCGGGGCGGGGGCCCCGCCGTCCGAGGCGCGCGCACCCCAAAGATTGCGCCGCAGGACGTCGCGGGGCGGGGGCCCCGCCGTCCGAGGCGCGCGCACCCAAGAATTGCGGCGGCAAAGCCGCCGCTCGGAGCGGACTTAGTTGCGCGCGGCGATTGGGTGTCGCGTTGCGCTCCGCGACTCGGACACCTCCTAGCTGGGCACGGTTGGTTGATCCAGCGCCCGGATCACCGCGTCGGTGAACTGCGTCGTGCTGGCCGTCCCCCCCAGGTCGCGCGTGCGCACCTCGCCGTCGGCGAGCACCCGTTCCAGGGCGGCCTGGATGCGGGCGGCGGCGCCGCGCTCGCCGAGATGCCCGAGCATGAGCACCGCGGTCTGGATCATCGCCGTCGGGTTCGCCAGGTTGCGACCGGCGATGGTGGGGGCGGCGCCGTGCACGGCCTCGAAGACGGCGATCCGCTCGCCGAGGTTGGCCCCCGGCACCACGCCGAGACCGCCCACCAGCCCGGCCGCCAGATCCGAGACGATGTCGCCGTAGAGGTTCTCGAGCAGGAGGACGTCGAACTGGTTCGGGTCCATCACGAGCTGCATGCACGTGTTGTCCACGATCAGGTCGTTGGCTTCGATCTCGGGGTAGTCCCGGGCGACGTCCCGGAAGCAGCTCAGGAACAGCCCGTCCGACAGCTTCATGATGTTCGCCTTGTGGACGACGGTGACCTTCCGCCGCCCTTCCCGCCGGGCGTACTCGAAGGCGAAGCGGGCGATCCGCCGGGAGGCCCGGTCGCTGATGATCTTGAGGCTCTCCACCACCCCCGGCACCACCTCGTGCTCGAGACCCGAATAGAGGTCTTCGGTGTTCTCGCGCACGACCACGAGGTCCACGTTCTCGTAACGCGACGGCACGCCGGGCAGCGACTTGACCGGACGCAGGTTCGCATAGAGGTCCAGCTCTTTCCGCAGCCGGACGTTGACGCTGGCGAACCCGGTCCCGATCGGGGTGGTGAGCGGGCCCTTGAAGGCCACCATGCTCCGCTTGATCGCGTCGAGGAGGTCCCGGGGCAGCGGATCGCCGTACCGGGCCAGCGCCTCGGCGCCGGCCGCGAACCGCTCCCACTCGATGGGCACGCCGGCGGCCTGCACGACCGCGACGGCGGCCCCGGTGACCTCGGGCCCGATGCCATCACCGGGGATCAGGGTGACCGCGTGTCCCATCCGGCTACCTCCGGCCGGCCGGCGGCCCGGCGGGATCGGGCGGCGCCCCGAACCACTTGGCCAGGACCGGCCACAGGCGCGTCGACGCCTGGCGGCCGGCGAACAGCGAGGCGTGCCCGCCGGGCAGCTCCAGCACGTCGGTGACCGGGCTCCCTACCCGCTCCACCAGCGGCCGGGCCGCCGCCGGCGGGACGATGTTGTCGGCCTGGCCGACCACCGCCAGCACCGGGCAGCGGATCCGGCCGAGCTCGACCACGCGGCCGCCGAGCCGGAGCTCGCCCTGGACCAGCCGGTTCTCCTGGTACAGCGCCTTCACCCACTGGCGGAAGAACGCCCCCGGCATGGGCGCGTAGGTGTTGGCCCAGTGGCTCATGGCCCCGAGCCGGGACACCTGGTCGTCGTCCTCGGCGTTCCACCAGAGGTTCAGCGCGGCGCTCAGGTTGGCGGTCGGCCGCAAGAGCCCGTAGGCGAGCTGGAAGAACTCGGGCGGGATCATGCCGAGGGTGTCGGCCACCCGGTCGGCGTCGAAGTAGCGCCGGTCCAGCCGCTGGGTGAACAGGCCGCCCTTCGAGAAGTCGATGGGACCGGCCAGGCTCACCAGCCGATGGATCGGGGCATCGGCGTGGAGGGCGAGATGGCAGACGCTGAGGGTCGCCCCCATGCAGTAGCCGAGGATCGAGGTCCGCTCGGCGCCGGACTGGCGCAGGACCTGCCCGATCGCCCGCGGCAGCGTCTCCTCCACGCACTCGTCGAGGGTGAGGCCGGCGTCCTCGTCCCCGAACACGCCCCAATCCAGCACGTAGAAGTCGAACCCCTCCCCCAGCATGAACTCGACCAGGCTCGCCCCGGGCTGGAAGTCGAAGATATCGGGGCGGGTCATGGCCAGGTTCGGGACGAGCAGGACCGGGATGGCGGCCCGCGGCTCGCTGATGTAGCGGTAGAGCCGCGCCTTCTTGCGGCGATAGATCTCGGTCTTCGGCGTCCCGCCGAGGACCGGCGTCGGCGGGCGGGCGACCAGCTCCAGGAGCTTCCACGAACGCTGGGCGGCCCGGAGCCACTCGGCCTGCAGGGCCGCCATCAGGTCCATCGTATCCGCCATGGCTCTCCCGCGGTCAGAGCGTCTTGAGGACGCCCTTCAGCACCTTGCCGCCCGGGTTCCGCGGCAGCTCCTCGACGAACCGGACGTGGACCGGGACCTTGTAGTCGGCCAGGCGCGTGCGGCAGAACCCGATGATCTCCTCGACGGTCGCCTGCTCGCCGGGGCGCAGCACGCAGACCGCCTTGACGACCTCGCCGAAGATCCGATCCGGGTGCGGCACCACCGCGCTCTCCAGCACCTTGGGGTGGGCGTTCAGGATCTCCTCGACCTCGATGGAGAACACCTTCTCGCCCCCCCGGTTGATCATGTCCTTCTTGCGATCGACGACGTAGACGTAGCCGTCCTCGTCGAGCTTGCCGAGATCGCCGGTGTGGAGCCAGCCGTCGGTGACCGCCTGGGCCGTCGCCTCCGGCCGGTTGAAGTAACCGGGCACCACCTGGCCGCCCTTGATCCACAGCTCCCCGACGGTGCCGGGCGGGAGATCGCGCCCATCCTCGCCGACGATCCGGATGATGGTGCGGGCCACCGGCAGGCCCACCGAGCTGGCGCGGGGGGCGGCATCGGCGGGCGGCAGGACGGTGCTCAGCGACGAGGTCTCGGTCAACCCGTAGGCGTTGACCAGCGCCAGCCCGGGAAAGCGGGCCTGCAGCGCGGCGATCGTCTCGGTCGGCATCGGCGCCCCCGCGTAGGCGATGAGGCGAAGAGCGCTCAGATCGGCCGCGGCCAGGTGCGGCGAGATCAGCATCAGGGTGCAGATCGTCGGCACCAGGAAGGCGCAGGTGATCCGGTGCTCGGCGAGCTGGCGGATCACCTCCTGGGTCTTGTAGGCGCCCATGATCACCATCGTGCCGCCCAGCTCGACGAACACGGTGAGCTGGCTGTTGAGCGCGGTGACGTGGAACATCGGCAGGACGATGAGGGTGCGATCGCTCCCGACGTAGCCGAGGTGGGCCTTGCAGGAGACGTTGTTGAAGAGGATGTTGCGGTGGGTCATCATGGCGCCCTTGGGGAGACCGGTGGTGCCCGAGGTGTAGAGGATGCAGGCGACGTCCTCGGGCCGGCCGGGCGGCGGCGTCCACCCCGTCGCCGGCTCCGCCAGCAACTCCTCGAAGGTGTGGAAGCCGGTCCGGGTGCCCCCCGCCGCGATCGTGTGCTTGACCATCGGCAGACTCCCCCGGATGCCGTCCCACACCGCGTGGAAGCTCTCGTGGACGACGAGGGCCGAGACCTGGGCGTCGTTGATGATGAACTCCAGCTCCTTGCCGGCCAGGCGCGTGTTGAGGGGCAGGCTGACCGCGCCGGCCAGCAGGCAGCCGAAGTGGGCCACCGCGAACGGGATCCCGTTCGGCAGCAGCAGGCCGACCCGGGCGCCGGGCTCGACGCCCAGTCGGTGGAGCGCGGCGCCGAACCGGCGGGCCTCGTCGTGGAACTGGCGATACGTCAGCCGGACGTCGCCCTCGACCAGCGCTTCCCGGTCCGGCGCGCGCTCCGTGGTGCGAACCAGCAGGTCCCCGACCCGCATGCAGGCGGCTCCTCCGGTCAGAAGCGCACGAGTTGGCGGACGACCTTCCCCTCGTGGAGCGCATCGAAGGCCGCGTTCACGGCCTTCAGCTCGACGACCCCGCTGACGAGCTGATCGACCGGCAGCTGACCCGACCGGTAGAGATCGAGGAAGCGCGGCACGTCCCGCTGAGGGATCGCCGAGCCCATGTACGAGCCCCGCAGCGTCCGCTCCTCGGCGACCAGGCTCAGGGCCTGGAGGGAGACCCGCTGCTCGGGGTGCGGCAGGCCGATCGTGACCGTGGTCCCGCCGCGCCGCGTCGCCGCGTAGGCCTGGGCGAGGACTCCGGCGTGGCCGACCGCCTCGAAGACATAGTCGGCGCCGCCGTCGGTGACGGCCCGGACCTCGTCTTCGGCCCGCCCGCCGGCGGCGTCGACGGTATGGGTGGCGCCGAGGCGCCGGGCCATCTCCAGCTTGTCGGCCAGGCGGTCCACCGCCACGATCTGCAGCGCGCCGGCGAGCCGGGCGCCGAGGATGACGTTGAGCCCGACCCCGCCGAGGCCGAAGACGGCGACCCGGGCGCCCGGCTCCACCCGGGCCGTGTTCACGACGGCGCCGACGCCGGTCAGCACCGCGCACCCGAAGAGGGCGGCCTTCTCGAGCGGCACCTCGGCGGCGATCGGGATGAGGGACTCGCGGGCCGCCACCGTGTAGCGGGAGAACGCCGAGACGCCGAGGTGATGCTGGAGCGCCTGCCGGTGGCCGTTGCTGAACCGCCGGGCCCCGGACAGGAGCGTGCCGCGCCCGTTGGCCTGCGCCCCGCGCTCGCAGAGGGCGGCCCGGCCGACGGCGCAGGGCGCGCACCGCCCGCAGATCGGCACGAACGAGAAGACGACGTGGGTCCCGGGCGCGAGGTCGGCCACCCCGCTCCCCACCTCGAGGACGGTCCCGCTCGCCTCGTGCCCGAGGACCATGGGCAGCGGGCGAGGGCGGGAGCCGTCGATGACCGAGAGATCGGAGTGACAGAGACCGGCGGCCCCGATCTCCACCAGCACTTCCCCGGGACCGGGCCCCTCCAGCTCGACCTCCTCCACGAGGAGGGGCTGGGAATCGGCATACGGATGCGGCTTCCCCGACTCGTACAGCACGGCCGCCGGGGTCTTCACGGGAGGCGCCCCCGCCGATCAGGGCCGCGCTCGAGGCAGCGGATCATCAGCTGAGCTCCGGTCACATCATGCCTCCCTTTCGATCTCCGGCGCCCGCGTCCTCACGCCGGCGAGCCCCGCCGTTCGAGATACCGGGCGGTCCGCGACATGGAGTACGTCAGGACCCAGTAGACGACCGCGATGAAGAGGTACAGCTCGAACGGCTTGATCTCGCGATTGTTGACGATCTGCGCCGCCTTGGTCAGGTCGACATAGCCGATGATCGAGGCCAGCGACGTGTCCTTGAGGAGCACGATCATCTGGGTCACCAGCGAGGGTAGCATGTTGCGGAGCGCCTGGGGCAGCACCACGTAGCGCATGCTCTGCCCGCCCTTGAAGCCGAGGGCGGTGGCGGCTTCCACCTGGCCCCGCGCCACCGACTGGATGCCGGCCCGCACGATCTCGCCGAAGTAGGCGGCCTCGAAGACGACGAACGCGGTGAGGGCCACGCCGTACTCCGGGATCGGGAGGCGCAAGAGCTGCGGGATGATGAACCACATCCAGAAGATCACCATGACCAGCGGGACACCGCGGAAGAACTCGACGTAGACCGTCGCGGCGCCCCGGAGCCACGCCGCCCGCGCGAGGCGCGCCAGCCCGATGAAGATGCCGAGCACGAAGCCGAGGATGATGGCCGGGATGGCGAGGCGCAGGGTCCCGCCGGCGAAGCCGCCGAGGCCGAGCAGGCCCTGAACGATCAGGAACTTGTAGTTCGCCGCGATCACGCCGAAGTCGAGCATGGCTCACCCCGGCTCGACCCGGACACGGGCGATCAGCCCCGGGATGGCGAAGTGCCGCTCGACGCGGGCCATGACGGCCGCGATGGCGACGCACATGACGAGGTAGATGAGGGTGCCCGCGGTCAGCGCCTCGATCGCGCGGGCGGTGTACGTCTCGATCTGCCGCGTCTGGAACGTCAGCTCGGCCACGCTGATCGTGAGCGCCACCGACGAGTTCTTCAGGAGCGCCAGCGACTCGTTGGTGGCCGGGGGGACGATGAGCCGGAGCGCGATGGGCACGATGACGAGCCGGTAGGCCCGCCACACGTTGAAGCCGAGCGCCACCGACGCCTCGAACTGAGTCCGCGGGATGGCGAGGATGCCCGAGCGGATGACCTCCGAGAAGCGGGCCCCGTGGTAGACGCCCAGCGCGACCATGCCCGCCCAGAACTCGGGGTGGTGGTTGAACACCCAGTCCTGGACGGGCTGCGGCAGGAGCGGCGGGACGCCGAAGTACCAGAAGAACATCCAGACGAGGAGCGGGACGTTGCGGAAGAACTCGACGTAGAAGGCCCCGATGGCTCGCAGCGGCGCCAGCGGCACCGTGCGCATCGCGCCCGACAGGATGCCGAGCCCGACCGCCAGCAGCCAGGCAAGGGCCGAGATGGCCAGCGTCGTCAGGACGCCCTGGAGCAGCCAGGCGCCCGACTGGCCGCTCCAGAGCACGCTCCAGTTGAACTGGTAACCCATGGCGGCGCTACTTCACCTGGGACAGGAGGAACTCCTTGACCTCCGGCGTCAGCGGGTAGGGCACCTCGCCCTTGGCGCCGAACCACTTGTCGTACAGCTCGAAGTACTTCCCCGACCGGAGCGCCTCTTTGAGGCCCTCGTCGACGACCCCCTTGAAGTCGGCCTCCCCCTTCCGCATCGCCATGCCGTACGGCTCCCGGGAGTAGAAGGCCCCGACGACCTCCCAGTCGTCGGGCTTCGGCGCCTTGGCCTTCAGCCCCGCGAGCTGGATGCCGTCGTTCGTGTAGGCGTCGACCTGACCCTGGACCAGCGCCTGGAAGGCCGACGGCTGGTCGGGGAACTCCCGCAGGTTGGCGGTCGGCACCTTCTCCCGGATGATCTTCGCGTTCGTGGAGCCTTGCTGGGCGGCGATCCGCTTCCCGGCGATGTTGTCGATCCCCTTGATCGGGTTCCCCTTCTTGACCAGGAACTGGGCGCCGGTCAGGAAGAAGGTGAGGCTGAAGTCGACGCTCTGGCGCCGCTCCGGCGTGTCGGTCATGGTCTCGGCGATGAGGTCCACCGCGTTGGCCTGGAGCAGGGGGATGCGGGTGGCCGGCGCCGATTCCTTCTTCTCGACCTTGATCGGCTTGCCGAGCTTCTTGGAGAGCGCGGGGACAATCGCCTGGTCGACCAGATCGATCGAGAAGCCCACCCACTCGTTGTTCTTGTTGATGAACCCGAACGGCGGGGAGCCGGTGCGGGTGCCGATGACGAGCACGCCGGTCCGGCCGATCTTCTCGAGCGTGGTCTCGGCGAAGGCGGGCGCCGCGAGGGCCAGCACGACCGTCACCGCGAGGAGGATGGAATAGACGCGCTTCATGGTGGCCTCCAGTCAGTGCGTGAGGATCTTGGAGAGGAATTGCCGGGCCCGATCGGTCTTCGGGTTGGCGAAGAACGCCTCGGGGTGGGCGTCCTCGACGACCTGCCCGGCGTCCATGAAGACGACGCGGTGGGCAACCCGGCGGGCGAACCCCATCTCGTGGGTGACGACCATCATGGTCATGCCGTCCTTGGCGAGGAGCGTCATCACATCGAGGACCTCGTTGATCATCTCGGGATCGAGCGCCGAGGTGGGCTCGTCGAAGAGCATGATCTGGGGTTGCATGGCCAGGGCCCGAGCGATCGCCACCCGCTGCTGCTGGCCCCCGGACAGGTTGGCCGGATAGTTCCCGGCCTTGTCCGGGATCCCGACCCGCTCCAGGAGCGCCCGCGCCGTCTTGTCGGCTTCGGCGTGGTCGACGCCCCGCACCTTGAGCGGCGCCAGCATGATGTTCTCGAGCGCCGTCTTGTGGGGGAAGAGGTTGAACGACTGGAACACCATGCCGACCCGGGTACGGAGCCGGGGCAGGTCCACGCCGGGCTGGGTGAGGGACTGACCGAGGACGACCAGGTCGCCGGCCTGGATCTTCTCGAGCACGTTGACACAGCGGATGAGCGTGCTCTTGCCGGACCCAGACGGCCCGCACACGACCACGACCTCCCCGGGCGCGACGGTCAGGTTGATGTCGTTGAGGACGTGGAGCTTGCCGTAATACTTGTGGACGGCTTTGAACTCGATCATCGGCGCGGTCATCCGTGGCTCACCTCGTTTGGGCGACGGGGCACTCGGCGGCGAGTCGGGCGCGCAGCTTCGCCAGGGCGGGGCCGGCTTCCACCGGCTTCCCCCCCAGGGCGCCGCGGGTCAGGGATTCCAGGGCCTCCTCGATCTCCAGGAGCGCGTCCAGCTCCCCCTTCGTCCCCATGGCGGCCGCCCGGATCCTCTCCCGCAGCTCGCGGGCACCCGACGCCGGCTCGGCGTCGAGGTAGGCGGCCACCACCTCGCCGATGCCCGCGTTGGCGGTCGCCATCGTCCGGGCCAGGAAGGTGACCCCGGCCTGGTTGATCAGGTGGTTGACGGCGGCGGTGGCGATGATCTCGCGGCGCAGCGCGTGCTCGGGAAAGTAGTCGGCGAAGCGCTCGCGCAATCGGCGCGGAAAGTACGCGTCCAGGAAGGGTCGGCCCGCCGGCCCGTCGGGGAAGTCGGTCTCCATGATGTGCTGGAAGGCGTGCATCTTGGTGTGGCCGAGGAGCACCGCCAGCAGCGGCCGTGGCAGCCCGCGCGACCGCTCGGGACTCGCCAGCAGCTCGTCACGCGACGGCACCGCCTCGTCGGCGCGGCTCAGGACTCCGGCCGCCGCCAGCTCGTCGAGGAAGGTCACGAACTCCTCGTAGCGGTCGGCGCTCCGGAGGGAGTCCAGCGTCAAGGCCCGGGCCTGGCTCGCGTTGTCGGCGAGGACCAGCTCGGCGACCTCCTCGGTCATCTCGGCCAGGAGGCGGTTCCGCTCCTCCTTGCCGCCGAGAACCCCTTTCTTGACGAGCAGGTCGAGCAGGATCTTGATGTTCACCTCGTGGTCGGACATGTCCACGCCGGCCGAGTTGTCGACGGCATCGGTGTTGAGGAGCCCGCCCCGGCCCCAGTACTCGAGCCGCCCCTTCTGGGTGAAGCCGAGGTTTCCGCCCTCGGCCACCACGCGGGCCCGGACGTCGCGCCCGTCCACGCGGACCCGGTCGTTGGCGCGGTCCCCCACCGCCGCGTGATCCTCGCCGGCGGCCTTCACGTACGTCCCGATGCCCCCGTTGTAGAGCAGGTCCACCCGCGCCCGGAGGATGCGGCGAATGACCTCCTCGCCGCTGGCGCGCTCGCCCTCGAGATCGAGGAGGTCCTTCATCTCCGGGCTCAGCGGGATGGCCTTGGCCGCCCGGTCGAACACCCCGCCTCCCTTGCTGATCAGGGACGGCGTGTAGTCGCTCCAGCTCGAGCGCGGGAGCCGGAACAGCCGCTCCCGCTCCCGATAGCTCGCCTCGGGGTCCGGGGCGGGATCGATGAAGATGTGGACGTGGTTGAAGGCGGCCACGAGCTTCAGGTGGCGACTCTGGAGGGCGCCGTTGCCGAAGACGTCGCCGGCCATGTCGCCGATCCCGCACACCGTGACCGGCTCCCACTGGACGTCCCGGTCGAGGATCCGGAAGTGGTGCTTGACGCACTCCCACGCCCCGCGGGCGGTGATCCCGACTTTCTTGTGGTCGTACCCGACGCTGCCACCGGAGGCGAAGGCATCCCCCAGCCAGAAGCCGTACTGGGCGGAGACGCGGTTCGCGGTGTCCGAGAGGTGGGCGGTCCCCTTGTCGGCCGCCACCACCAGGTAGGGGTCGTCACCGTCGTGGCGGACGACGTCGGGGGGATGGAGGAGGCGCCCCTCCACGACGTTGTCGGTCACGTCGAGCAGTCCGGAGACGAACTCCCGGTAGCGGTCGATCAGGTACGCGTCGAGGGTCGGGCGGGGCGGGATCTGCCCCTTGAGGACGAACCCCCCCTTGGCCCCCACCGGCACGATGATGGAGTTCTTCACCATCTGGGTCTTCATGAGGCCCAGGATCTCCGTCCGGAAATCGTCGTGGCGGTCGCTCCCGCGGATGCCGCCCCGCGCCACGCGACCGCCGCGGAGGTGGATCCCCTCCAGGAGCCGGGAGTGGACGTAGATCTCGACCATCGGCCGCGGCGAGGGCATCCCCTCCACGCGGCGGCTGTCGACCTTGATGGCGACGACCGGCCGCTCCGGCCGCTGATAGAAGTTGGTGCGCAGCGAGCAGCGGACGAGGTCGTCGAGCGCCCGCAGCACCTCGTCCTCGGCCAGGCTGCGGACGGTTTCCAGGGCCATCCGGACCGCCTGCTCGCGCTCGGCCATGACGGTGGCCCGGTCGCCGGCCAGCGTCGGATCGAAGCGGGCCGCGAACGCGCGGACGAGCGCCTGGGCCACGGCGCTGTTGCGGAGCAGCACCCCGTTCACCGTCTCCGCGTTGTAGTAGGGCCGGATCTGCAGGAGATGGTTCCGGAGCGTCCGCAAGACCTCGACCTCGCGCCACGGCAGACCGGCCTGGAGGATGAGCCCGTTCAGGCGATCGTCGGTGGCGCGGTGCTCGTCCAGGGCCCGCACGGCTTTCCAGAACCGCTCCTCGCCGGCCCGGAGCGCCGCGATGCGCTCGAGCGGCGCCTCGACCTCCAGCCGGTAGAGCCAGCCCTTGCGGCCTTCGGGCAGCACCAGCGGAATGCGCAGCTCCTCGGTGACCGTGAGGCCCAGGTTCTGCAGCGTGCGCAGGGTGTCGGTGAGCCCCAGGGGCCGCGGCGAGTAGAGCTTGAGCGTGACGACCTCGGCGGTCCGGGGAACCAGGGCCAGCTCGAGCCGCGCCTCGAGGCGCTCCAGCCGTCGGAGATCCTCCGGCACCTCCTCGGGCGGCGTCGACTCCCGGTAGAGGCCGCTGCGGCTCTCGGGGCGGACGTACCGATCGAAGAGCCGGCGGCCCTCCCGCTGGCCGTAGGCGCCCTCGAGCGCGCCGGCGACCCGATCCTCCCAGGTCGTGACCAGGGACCGGGTGATCCGGCGGACGGTCTCCACGTCGACGGGCCGCTCGAGCCGGGAAGCGTCGAAATACGCGATCACGAGCGTGACCGCCCCGCAGTCGGCCGAGGTACTGAAGGAGATGGGCCCGAAGGCCTCGGCCAGGGCCTGGCCCAGGTCCGCCTCCGTCCTGGCCGAGTAGCGGAGGCGCGAGAAGGCGACGTAGAGGCTGACGTAGCCCGCCCCCCGGCGGCAGTGGACGGCGATCTCGTCGTCGCTCGCCATGGAGACGACGCGATCGGCGATCTCCTTCAGGCTCCGAACGTCGGCGTAGAACAGCTCGCGCTTGGGGAAGCGGTTGAAGAGCGCCCGGATCTCCCGGTAGGCGTGCGAATTGGGCAAGGCGCCGCTCTCGGCCAGGAGCCACTCGTGCTTCTCCCTGAGGAGGGGGACGTCCGAGGCCTTCTGCGTGAAGGCCCCCATGGCCAGGCGGCCCAGGAGCAGCGTCGCCCCGGCCAGGGTCCCGTCGGCGTCCCACTCGCGGATCACGATGTCGTCGATCGGCTCCAGGTGGTAGAGGGCCGACGCGTTGTTGCAGTAGTCGATGTCGACGATCCGGTCGTCGGGGGCGGCGGGCCGGATGTGGGCTTCCACTTCCTCCAGGAGGCCGGGAAACACGACCGGCAAGAGGGCCGGGTCGGTGAAGACCCCGGCGGCGCTCTCGGGGAGGCGGTCCGCCCGGCCGTCGGGTCCGAGGCGGTAGCGGACCGTGCCCATGAAGATGTAGTTGTCGTCGAGGAGCCAATCGAGGAAGGCGCGGGCGGACTCGACGTCGCCGGGCGTGCCCCGACGGCTTCGGAGGCGGGCGGCCAGCTCCCGGACGGCCGCGCCCATCGCCTCGTAGTCCTCGACGGCGGTGAACACGCATTTCAGGACCGAGTAGACTTCGTGCTCGATCCGGCGGAGGCGCTCCCCGGAATCCACCCGCTCGACCTGGAAGTGGCAGTAGCACTCCTTGGCCCCTTCGTCGTGGGGCCCGCCGAACGCGACGATCCGGCCCCACTGGCGCCGGACGGCTAGGATCGGATGGATCGCGGCGAAGACCCGGAGCCCGGCCTTGCGGAAGTAGTTCTTGAGGCTGTCGAAGATGAACGGGGTGTCGGTCGTGTGCGTCTCGACGACGGTCGTCTCCAGCGGCAGGTTCGCGCCCTCGCCGATCGCCCGGGCTTCCGCCTCGGTGGGGTTGTGGGCCCAGACGTGGATCCCGGGCAGCCCCTTGTAGAGCTGGAAGGCCGGGGGGATCTCGCGGGCCAGGAACTTGAAGTGATCGAGGAGGCGCGCGGCCAGGGCCGCGGGCGTCAGGCTCAGGGCGAGCCGGTCGGGCATCTCCGGGAAGATCACCAGGGCCAGGGCGAGGACGAGGTCCCGGTCTTCGGGCGAGGCCTGACGGCGCAGGAGATCCGTGAGCTCGGCGAGCCGGGCAGCCCGCTGCGGCGGGTCGGCCGTCAGCATGAGCGCGGCGGCGGCGACGGACGGCGGCGCCCGGTGGGCCGCGGGCGGCGAGCGGGGCCAGGCACGGTCGCCTCCGGCGGCTCAGGGCTCCACGAGCCGGTCGTTCTCGGTGTAGTCCACCGGGCAGTCGATCAGCACCGGGCCCGCGGTCCGGAGGGCGGTGTCGAGCGCCGGCCGGAGCGCGCTCGCCTTGTCGATCCGCAGGCCGCGGCAGCCGAACGCCTCGGCCAGCATCACGAAGTCGGGATTGCCGAAGTCCACCCCCGCCGTCCGGTGAAAGCGCCGCTCCTGCTTCCAGCGGATCACGCCGTAGCCGTCGTCGCGGAAGATCAGCACCACGAACGAGAGGCCGAGTCGGCGCGCCGTCTCCAGCTCCTGGATGTTCATGAGCAGGCCGGCATCGCCGGTGACGGTCACGACGCGTCGCTCGGGGAGGGCGAGCTTCGCGGCGATCGCGCCGGGGAGACCGATGCCCATCGCCGCGAAGCCGTTGGAGATGATCACCGTGTTGGGGACGCGCGCCCCGTAGGACTTGGCGACCCAGAGCTTGTGGGCGCCCACGTCCGAGATCACCAGATCCTCGGGCGCCAGCGCCGCCTGGAGGTCGGCCAGAATGCGCTGGGGCAGCAGGGGGAACCGATCGGCGGCGGCCCGGGGATCGGGCGCCGGGCGCTCGGGCGGCCGGCGGTCGTTCCGCACCGCCACCAGCGGCGCCGCCAGCTCGAGGGCCTCCCGCACGTCGGCGACGACTTCGACCGCCGGCTGGTAGTGCGCGTCGACTTCGGCCGCGGTGAAGTCCAGGTGGACGATCTGCGCCTCGCCCTTGTTCCAGCGGGCGGGGCCGTACTCGACGGGGTCGTAGCCGACGGCGATGATCAGGTCGGCCTTCGCGAAGCCGGCGCGCTCGTAGTCCCCCGAGGCCAGGCCCACCGTCATGACGTGGAGCGGATGGTCGGCCGGGATGGCTCCCTTCGCCATGAACGTCGTCACCACGGGAATGCCGGCCCGCTCGGCCAGCAGGCGCAGCTCCTTGGAGGCGTGCCCCCGGATCACGCCGTTGCCGGCCAGGATGAGCGGCCGCTCGGCCCGATTGATCAGGTCGGCTGCCCGGGCCAGCGACGGCCGGTCCGGGGACGGGCGTCGCGGGCGGTCCACCCGCAGCGGCTCCCCCTCGGCGGGTTCCTCGGCCACGTCCTCGGGCAATTCGAGGTGACAGGTCCCCGGCTTCTCCTCCTGGGCCACCTTGAACGCCTTGCGGACGACCTCGGGAATGACGGCGCGGCTCCCGACCCGGGTGTTCCACTTGGTGAAGGGGCGGAAGGCCTCGACGATGTCCACGTACTGGTGCGACTCCTTGTGGAGGAGATCGCGCGAGAGCTGGCCGGTGATGGCGACCACCGGCGCCCGGTCGAGGTCGGCGTCGGCCAACCCCGTCGCCAGGTTGGTCGCGCCGGGCCCCAGGGTCGCCAGGCACACGCCGGCCCGCCCGGTCAGCCGGCCCCACACGTCGGCCATGAACGCCGCCGCCTGCTCGTGGCGAACCGAGATGAACTGGATCGACGAGTCGAGCAGCGCGTCGTTGAGATCCAGCGTCTCCTCCCCGGGCACACCGAACACGTACTGGACGCCCTCGCGCTCGAGACAGCGGATCATCAGCTGAGCTCCGGTCACCGCGCGACCTCACTTTCGGTATGCAGAGGGGTCCCCACCTTCCCGGTCCGGCTGAAGCGGTCGAGGACCCTCGGGAGCCGCGGCGATCTCCGTGTCGTGGCCGCACCTCCGGGGAGGACGGAGGAGTAGTCATTCAATTTAGTCGACCCGGCGAAAGCCGTCAAGCGACGGTATTCGTCATTGTAGTACTCGTTATGGTACTCGTCAGCTGGTACTCGTCAGGGACGGTACTCGTCGTGCAGTGAGTCATCCCGCGCCCGAAGATTTACCTCGTGCCTGCCGCTGGCCGTGACCGGACGCGGGCGCCCGCCGGCCCGTCAACCCCGGGAGCGCCGCCTTCCCGGAAGGACGAAGTCGAACGTCGCGAGCTTGCCTCCTTCCGCGTCCCGGACCTTAATCAGCAGGGTGCGGTTCAAGATGAAGGCCCGCGAGTTCGTCGGCTCCCGGGGAAGTAGAGCTGCGTGGTCAGCACGGATTGGTGGGGTCCTCCGCGTTGACGTGAAAGTGCCGGGTGCGTCCCGGGGTAGAGCCCGGGCACGATTGTCTCCCAACGTGTGCGCTGCGTGCCTCGCCACTCGCCGGTGACATCTGTGCTAGGCCCCGTACTTCTGCTGCTGCCGTCCGCCAGCGTGCAACATAGCAGCCAAGGAAATGAAGCCCGCACAAAACATCTTTACCTTCATGTATTACCCTGCCTCCTAAGCGAGCCAGAGCTTTACTTTGGGACATCGGATCCGTAGCAACGAGGGACGCTGTCAGGCGGCGTGTAGGCGGCGAAGCGTTTCCATAGATCGGCAAGCTCTGCGCAGGGGCGAAGGTGACCAGGCGTGGGGGTGCTGCGTCCCGCCTGCTCCAACTCATGTTGTCGTGTGAGCCAAGCTGAGACGTGATCCAGCGCCGAGCGTTCAGGCCATCCCCGGACACGCTGAAGAATTTCGACAGCCTTCGCGTATGCGTCCAGTGATCGTCTGATTTGCCTCTTCTGCCAGTCGGCTTCGGTAAGGATGCGCTCGAAGGATCGATCGGGAGCAGGAATGATCGCGTACGCCATCATGTGCGCGATTTGAGCGTCGCGGTATTGGCTGTCAAGTAGCCGCGGTTCGAGCGTGAGTAGACCCGGGCGGTAGACTGCCCCCGTTCCCGGATAGTGGTCGCCCACGAGAATGCGTATGGGCCCGAGCCCGTAGATTCGGCGGGTGTCTTCGACGAACCGCTCGACATTTTCGAGGCCAACCTGCTGCGGGGTCGTAAGTTTCGGGGCCACTGCTGCGCAGTTGGCGGCCACTAACAGCGCCGGGATGAGCGCGGCTGCCTTCTTGACAAAGTCTCCGCGGTCAGGAGCGACAGAGCTGGAAACGGAATGGGCTTCCCGCATCGGCGTGCCCTCCTCGCCTCGCGGCGCCAAAGTGCGGGGGAAAAACAACATAGAGGGGAGCTTACCTGGTTGTCAAGTGCAGCGACGGTCCGTCGCCTCGGGAGCCGCCCCCGGACGCGCCGCGACACTTGCCGCGCCGTCACGGGTCATCTATGATCGCCGCCGGCCCGACATTCCGGCTGGGCGAGGAGCGGACCCCGTGCCACGCGAGACCGTGTCGAAGTCGGTTGCCCTCACCGTCGGCACCGCCACCGCCCGGCCCGGCGAGGCGGCCAGCGGCTGGATCGACGTCCCCGACGGGGTGGACCCGGGGGCGCGCCTCCCCGTGACCGTCGTCCACGGGGCCCGCTCCGGGCCCATCCTCGCCCTGGTGGCGGGGACCCACGGCTACGAGTACACCTCGGTGCTCGCCCTCCAGCGCGTCCGGACCCGGCTCGACCCCGGACGGATGGCCGGCTCGGTGATCCTCGTCCACCTGGCGAACCCGCCCTGCTTCTACGGCCGGCGGGTGTACTACGGCCCCGATGGCAAGAACCTGAACCGCGTCTACCCCGGCGCGGCGGACGGAACCGTCAGCGAGCGGATCGCCCACGCGGTCACGCGAGAGGTGATCGACCGCTGCACCCACCTCGTCGACATGCACTGCGGGGACGGGAACGAGGCGTGCCGCCCCTATTCGTACTGGGTGGTGAGCGGGAACCCCGAGGTGGACGCCGGCTCCCGCGCGCTGGCCCTCGCCTACGGGCTGGACCACATCGTGATCGACCAAGGACGCCCCAAGGATCCGGCGCGGAGCCTCTATACCTCGAACACCGCGATCCTGCGCGGGAAGCCCGCGCTCACGACGGAGTCGGGCGGGATGGGGCGCACCGACGACGCCGCGGTGGGAAACCACGAGCGCGGCGCGCTGAGCCTGGTCGCCCACCTCGGGATCATGGACTTCCCGTCGGTCCGGGTGGAGCAGCCGGTCTGGATCGGCCGGAACGAGGTGCTGCGGGCGCCGACCACGGGAGTCTGGCAGGCGACCGTCGAGCCGATGCAGCACCTGGCCGCCGGCACGCTCGTCGGGCGCCTCACCGACCCGTACGGCGCCCTGCTCCACGAGGTGCGGGCGCCGTTCGCCGGCATCGTGCTCTACGTGGTCGCGACGCCGCCGGTGAGCGAGGGCGAGCCGCTGGCCGGCCTCGGCGCCGTCGGCCCGCCCCCCTAGCGCCTCAGCCCACCCGCTCCTCCCGCGGGGGAGCGGGGGCATGATCCCCGGCCGCGCGGCTGGCGGCGACGTGGCAGGCGCCGAAATGGCCCGACCGGAGCTCCAGCAGCGCCGGCGACTCCCGCAGGCAGCGATCGACCCGCCAGGGGCAGCGGGGGTGGAACCGGCAGCCCGCCGGGACGCGCAGGGCGCTGGGCGGCTCGCCCTCGACCGCGATCGGCGGCCGGGCGGCGACGCCGATCTCGGGCACGGCCGACAACAGCGCGACCGTGTACGGGTGCTGGGGCCGGGCGAACAGCTCGGCCGTCGGCGCCCGCTCCACGATCCGGCCGAGGTACATCACGGCGACCTCGTCGCTCAGATACCGCACGACCCGGAGGTCGTGCGAGATGAAGATCATCGTCAGGCCGAGCGAGGTCCGGAGGTCGAGCAGCAGCTTCAAGATCTGCGCCTGGATCGAGACGTCGAGCGCGGACAGCGGCTCGTCGGCGATCAGCAGCTCCGGCTCCACGGCCAGCGCCCGCGCGATGCCGATCCGCTGCCGCTGGCCCCCGGAGAACTCGCCCGGGTACTTGTGGGCGTCGGCCGGGCTCAGCCCGACCTGGCGGAGCAGCTGGTCCACGCGACGGCGGCGCCCGGCGGGGGTCCCGATGCCGTGGACGGCGAGGACCTCGGCCAGCGCGCGGCCCACGCGCCGCCGGGGATTGAGCGAGCCGTAGGGGTCCTGAAACACGACCTGGAGCCGTCGCCGGTAGGGAATCAGCTCCGCTTCGGTGAGGCGCGTCAGGTCGACGCCATCGAAGCGCACCTCGCCGCGATCCGCGTCGTGGAGCCGCAGGATGCAGCGACCATCAGCAGGCCGTGGCCCCGGATCCGCTCCAGTTCCCGCTCGGGCAGGCGCAGCAGGTCGCGGCCCTCGAACAGGACCCGGCCGCCGGTGATGCGCCCGGGGGGATGGACGAGGCGGACGATCGCCCGGCAGGTCATCGTCTTGCCCGAGCCCGACTCGCCGACGAGGGCGAACGTCTCGCCCGGTTGCACCGCGAAGCTGACGCCGCGCACCGCGCGCACGACCCCGCGCCGGGTGGGGATCTCCACGTGAAGGTCTTCGACGGCCAGGAGGGGATCCGTCACTGCCATTTCCAGCAGGGGGGGAGTCCCAACCACTCCCCCCCTGGACCCCCCCACCTGGGGGTAACGGGTACTCGGGAGCCGGCCCTTCTCACTGCCCCTTCACGCGGAGGAGGTCGGCAACCCCGTCGCCGAGCAGGATGAAGGCGAGGTCCGTGTACATGCAGGCAAAGCCGGGCATGGTGGCGACCCACCAGCCGTTCGAGAGGAACTCCCGCCCCTCGGAGATCATCATGCCCCACTCCGGCGCGGGCGGCCGCACCCCCAGGCCCAGGAAGCCGAGCGAGGCGGTGGTCAGGATGACCAGCACGACGTCCGACGCGAGGAAGATGACCGCGGGCGGGATGGCGTTGGGCAGGATGTGCCCGAGCAGGATGCGCCACCGGCGAAAGCCCAGCGCCCGACCGGCCGCGACGTACTCCAGGCTCCGCTCGCGGAGCACCTCGCCCCGCACCAGCCGGGAGTAGGTCACCCAGCCGACGCCGCCGATGGCGACGAAGATGTTGATCTCGCCCGGTCCCAGGAACGCCACGATGGCGATGATCAGGACCAGGAAGGGCACCGCGGTGATCACGTCCACCGCCCGCATGACCAGCGTGTCGGCCCAGCCGCCGTAATAGCCGGCCGCGGCGCCGATCAGGGAGCCGAACAGGAAGGGGAAGAGCACGCCCAGGACGCCGATGCGGAGGTCGATGGCGGCCCCGTACAGCACCCGGGTGAGCACGTCTCGTCCGAAGTTGTCGGTGCCGAAGGGATGCTCCAGGCTGGGCGCCTGCAGGAGCTGGTCGAAGTCCTGGGCGTTCGGACCGTAGGGCGACAGCACGGGGACCAGCAGCGCGGCGCCGACCAGGACGGCCAGCATCACGCCGCCCCCCGCCAATCCCGGATGCAGTCGGGCCCGGGCCGGCGAGGCAACCGCGAGTTCGCCGGCAAGCGTGCTCAAATCTACCCCATGCGAACGCGAGGATCGAACAGCGGATAGACGAGGTCGGTGGCCAGGTTGATCAGCATCGCGGCCATGGCAAAGGCCAGGGTCAGGGTCTGGACCACCATGTAGTCGCGCGACAGGATGGACTCCACCATCCACGACCCCAGCCCCGGCAGCGAGAAGACGGTCTCGACGACCACCGAGCCGCCGATGGCGTACGCGCTCTTCCTCCTTGCCGTGAACGGCCTTCACGAGACTCGCTCCAGGCGTCGAGAGCGTAGCTCAGGCGGGGCTCTCCCACAAGGCGTCATCGAGCCATCCAACTTGGATGGCGCGACGAATCACCGCTCGGTCCCTTTCTCGAACGGCTTGCCAGGAAGGGCGAGCCGACCCCTCCGGGCCAGGGGGCGAGGCCGGTTGCCGCGAGCCGAGCGCGCGTGCCGCCAACAGTTCAGCCGGGCCGTTTGATTTGCTCCTCGGCGACCCGTTTGATCGCGCGGAGATCGAGCTTTCCCGAGCCGAGCAACGGAAGCTGATCCACCTTGACGAAGCCGTCGAGCCGCGGGATGAAGAGATTCGGCAGCCCGCTGGCCGACAGCCGCTCCAGGATCTCCGGAAGCGCGGACTCGTCGAGCGTATGGAGGACGGCCAGCCGCTCCCCCTTGCGCTCGTCAGGGATGGCCGTCACGGCGAAGACCGGCCCGGTGGCTCCCGCCGCGTCGTGGAGGGCCTCCTCGACGCGCCCGTGGGGGACCATCTCGCCGCCGATCTTGGAGAACCGGGACAGGCGGTCGGTGATGCTGACGAACCCTTCCTCGTCGACCATCGCGATGTCCCCGGTGACATACCAGCCGTCCCGCAGGACCGTTGTCGTCAGATCATCTCGCCCCAGGTACCCCGTCATCACGTTCGGCCCCTTGACCAGGAGCATTCCGGGCTTGGCCGGCGGCAGCGGCTCGAAGGTGTCCGGATCGACGATCCGGACCGCGACGCCGGGCAAGGGCTGCCCCACGCAGCCGCGGCGCGAGCCGGGCTGGTAGAACCCCGGCGCCCGATAGTCGGCGGTGCTCACCGCCACGACGGGGGCGCACTCGGTGGTTCCATAGCCTTCCAGCGGACGGATCCCGAAGTAGTCCTCGAACGCCTGGGTCACCCGTCCCGAGAGCTTCTCCGCTCCGGCCAGCACCACGCGCAGCGAGCCGAACTGGGCCGGGGTACAGCGCCGCATGTAGAGCTGGAGGAAGGTCGGCGTGGCGAGGAGAAACGTCACCCGGTAACGCTGCACGAGCTCGCCAATGGCGGCCGCGTCCAGGGGGCTCGGGTGGAACACCATGCCCAGTCGGCGAGTGGCGGCGAACCAGAGCGAGAAATACCCGAACGAGTGGAACAGGGGCAGGATGCCGAGGACCCGGTCGTCGCGGCTGAGGCCGAACACCTGGGTCACCGCGGCCACGTTCGAATCCAGATTGAAGTGGGACAGCCGTACCCCCTTGGGCTCGCCGGTGCTGCCGCTGCTGAAGATCACGGTCACGGTGTCGTCGACGGCAGGCGCTCGCGCCGCCCCGCAGAGCCGTTCGAGGATCGAGACCGGCGCGAGGAGCGCCAGCATCGTCGCGGTCAGACGCGCGGCCCGACCCACGCCGGCGGCGACGTCCTCGATCCAGATCGGCTCCACGCCTCCGGGAAGCTCCAGGTTGGCCTTGGCCAGAAATGCTCGGCTGGTGACGACGGTCCGTAGCGCCGCCTGTCGCGCCGCTGACTCCATGCCGGCCCGGCCGGCGGTGTAGTTGAGGTTGACGCTGGTGCGGGCCGACAGCGCGGCGGCAAGATTGACGAGGGCGGCCGGCACACTCGGCGGCAGCAGGATGCCGACGCATTCCTGCTCCCGCCAGCGTGGGCGCAGCGCCCGCGCCAGGGCGATGGTGCCGATCAGGACCCCGAGGCGCGAGACCCGCGGGTGGCTGCCGTCGGCAGCGGCGAGACCCCACGGATGGCGGCGCGCCAGCCTCACGAACGAGCGGTGCAGCGGGCAGCACTCGGCCTTGCGGTGCGCCCAGGCCGCACCCCCCAACTCTTGCACGACCTGCCGGATCAGATGGAGGGGGGTCCCGGCCGGCAGCGGCGCGCCGAAGGTCACGGTCACCGGGTAGGGCACGTGCTCGGGAATCTTCGTCAGAAACCGCCCGCCCGCGCGGCTGAAGATGCTTCCCCAGACGCGGTCCAGGTGCACCGGAATGATCGGCGCCGCCCGGCCCTTGACGATCCGCTCCAGGCCGCGACGGAAGGGCAGCAGCATTCCGGTCCGCGTGATCTGGCCCTCCGCGAAGATGCAGACCAGCTCCCCTTCGTCCAGATAGCGTCCGGCGTCCCGGAGCGCCCGCAGAACGACACGCGGCCCCCCGGCGGCGGAGATGGGAATCGCCCCCAGCGCCTGCATGAACGGTCTCAGCAGCGGGTGGTGGAAGTAACTCGCGTCGACGATGAACCGGATGGGACGGTCGAGACTCGCTATCAGGAACAGGCCGTCGGCGAAGGACACGTGATTGGGCACCAACAGCCCGCCCCCCTCCTCGGGGACGTGGTCCCGCCCGATGACCGTGAGCCGATAGAAGGTGTGCGTCAGGAGGATCAGCGCGAGCCGAAGCAGCGCGTCGGGAAGGAGCCACAGCGCCCAGATCGTTCCCGCGAGGGTGGCGGCCGACGCGGCGAGGAGAATCTGCCGGGCCGACAGCTCCGCCAGGGAAAGGACCTGCGCGCCCAGGGATCCGGCCAGGATCCCGCCGAAGACGAAGACGTTGGCCAGCGCGATCACGCCGCCGCGCCGGTCCGCCGGCGAGCGCGACTGGATGAGGGCATTCAGCGGAACCACCAGCAGGCCGCTGGCGACGCCCGTCAGGACCATGAAGGCCAGGGTCCCCAGGAATCCCGGAGCCAGGACGCCCAAGAGCAAGGTCAGGACGCCAACCCCGACCGCTCCCAGGGGAATGAGACCGTACTCGACCTTGGACGCTGACAGTCGGCCGGCGAGGAGACTGCCACCGCCCACGCCGAGGCCGAACACGGCGAGCAGACTGCTCGCCTGGACATCCGAGATTCTGAGGAACGCCTTGGCGTAGACCAGGATGTCCTGGCCCAGGAGACTCGCCACGGCCCAGAAGAGGCTGGAACCCAAGACGGCCAGCCAGAGGATCCGTTCACCACGAATGGCGGACCAGGCTCCCTCCACCGTGGCGCGCACACCGCCCTCCGAGCGCGCCGGCGCCACGGGGGGGACACCGATGGCGGCGAGGAATCCCACGATGGCTGAAGTGGTGAGCACGAGACCGGCCAGCCAGGTCCGCTCTCCCGTCACATCGAGGAGGGCGCCGCCGGCCGCGGTGCCCGCGATGATGGCGACGAACGTCCACATCTCCAGGAGGCCGTTGCCCCAGGAGAGGCGGTGGCGCGGCAGGATCTCGGGGAGAATCCCGTACTTGGCGGGACTGATCAGCGCGCTGTGAACCCCCATGAGCGCGAGGATGACCAACGCCAGCGCGCCGCCGGACGGGTCGAGCCAGAGCGCGAGGGCCCCGCCCGCCATGAGAACGATCTCGGCCGCCTTCAGGACCAGGATGACCGAGCGCTTGCTGACCCTGTCGGCGAGGACACCCGCGGGCAGGGAGAACAGGAGCAGCGGCAGCGTGAAGACGACGAACGCGAACGTGGTGCGCGCCTGTGACGCCGCTTCGAACGCGGGTCCCGAGTGGCCCAGGGTGGCCGCGATCGCCCGAATCGCGAGGAACGTCACCAGAAGCTTCCAGGCGTTGTCGTTGAACGCGCCGAAGAACTGCGCGACGAGCAATCCGCGGAGCGGGTGCGCGCGTCCGCTCACCGCAGCAGCCTGGATCTCGTCAGAATTGCCGGCTGGTCCGGGCAAGCGACGGCCTCGGCGCCGTCGAGCCCGGCCGGGATCGAGGGCGTCCTGGTGGCGCGGCCGGGAGTGGCGATGGCCTTGGCATGGCGCTAGGACAGGACGTCGGCGAACATCGCCCGGTGGTGGCGGTACCAGTCGGACTGGAACCGTTCCTCGGGATCGTAGGCCCGCTTCAGTCGCAGGAATTGCGCGAACTGTGGGTAGCAGGCCTCCAGCTGGGCCCGCGTCGCCCACCGGTGGTAGGTGAGAAAGTAGCTGCCGCCGCGCCGGGTCGCCATGTCGATGAGGCGGCGGAACGCGCCGGCGGAGTGCTCCAGCCCCGCCGGCGTGTGCACGACGTGCAGGTTGAAGATGATGCACGCGTACGGCTGCTTCGCCCAGGGCAGGAAGCTCTCGTCGTCGCGGTCGATCAGCCGGATGCTCCCGTAGATCACCTCGACCTGGTTCCGCCGGAAGTCCTCCCGGACCTCGGCCAGGAAGTCGGCGAGGGCCGGCCGGGGGACGTAGACCTCGGTGATCATCTCGGTCGCGGGGTCGCGGGCGCCGAGCCGACGATCGATCTCCCGGTGGTAGTCGTCGATGTAGGTGCCCAGCTGCTGGGTGTCCGACCAGTAGACCTGGCCGTCGGTGGCGAGGTAGTGCCCGGTGTACGCTTCGAAGGCTCGCCGCTTGTCCGCGTGGGCCAGGTAGAGCAACTCGCGCCAGTCATCGAACTGGAGCTCCCGCTGGCCCGGCGGGATCGGCGTGTCGTCGGCGACCGGCCGGTAGCATGAGAACACTCCCGTCCGGAGGAAGCGCTCCGATTCGGTCTCGGTCGAGTACTGGAAGTCGCCGTACAGAAAACCGTCGGCGATCCGCCGCGCGAAGGCGGGCGCGACCTGGTCCACGTCGAGCATCTCGACCACGCGCTGGACCTTTCGGCGGGGGGCCAGCCGGAGGGTCACCGAAGCGATGACGCCGAAGAGTCCGTAGCCGCCGATCGCCAGCCGGAACAGCTCCGCGTTTCTCCGCCGATCGCAGGGGATGGCCTGGCCGGCCGCGTCGACCAGGATGAACGACTCGACGTCCTGGATCAGCGGCTTGAAGCGCAGTCCCCGACCGTGGGCATTCGCGGCGAGAGCCCCGCCGATCGTCAACCGATCGGCGCCGGTCTGTTTCTGGACGATGCCCCACTGCCGGGGCCGGCCCTCCTGCGTGCCCACCAGATAGTCGATCAGCTCGGGCCACTCGATCCCGGCCTCGATCTCGATCTCCCCCCGAGCCGGGTCGAAGCGGAGCACGCGCCGCAGCCCGGTCATGTCGAGGAGGACGGTGCCGGCCCCGAACTGCTGTCCGCCCATCGCGTGCCGGCCTCCGGCGATGCTGACCGCGCTCCCCTTCCGCCGGGCGCGCCGCAGCGCATGCCGGATGCCGTCCACGGAGTCCGGCCTGACGATGGCATCAACCCGCGTGCGGTTCAGCTGCGAGTGGATGTCGTTGACCTCGGCCGGCCCGGCAGTACGGACATGGCGGGCACAGCCCGGCCCCAGTACGAGGGCCCCGCTTCCGATCAGCAGCTCTCGTCGCGTCAGCATGGTCCCCTCCCCGCGACCTCCCCGGCGCTCTCGAAACCTGACGGGGTCACGCCCTCATGGCTGGCGCCTGGCCCGAGCGTCGGCTCAGGGCAGCGGCCACGTCGAGCGACACCCGGTGGATCGCGTAGGCGACGAAGATCCCCCCGAGCACGTCGATGGTGTAGTGCGTCCGGGTGGACAGGACGAGCAAGATTTGAAAGGGAACGTTCCCCCACACCAGCGCCCTGATCCAGGGCCGCTGGCCGGCGGTCGCCAGAGCGACGAGCACGGCATTCGCCGTGTGGCCACTGAACCAGAAGTCGTTCAGGTAGGGCTTGCCGAAGGTGAACACGCCCTTCGGGAATTGCCAGACCATGTGGTCCGGCGGAGGCAGCGTCGTCGCGTGCAGGAACAACCAGTGGAGGAAGTAGACGACGTAAAGACAGATCCCGAGCCTGATGCCCTTGCCCGTGCACAGGATGACGAGCGTGATGACGACGTAGAACAGCTCGAGGGGAAGGGTCCCCAGCCAGAAGATGTACTGGGCCGTCTCCCGGCCGAAGACCAGGAGCAGAGGCGGCACCCAGAGGTGGCCCAGATCCTCCACCCCCGAGGCGTTGTGGTAGCTCGGAAACGCGTAGGCGCCGAGGGCGATGGCCAGCGCGTAGAGAACCAGCATGACCGACAACGCGACGATTCTCTTGGCCATCGCGAAGGGGCGCAACGTCGGCGACGTCGTCTCCCGGCCCGTCGGCTCGTTCTTGGCCCGAAGGAGCGGCACGGAACGCCGGCGACCGCGTCGTCCCCCCGGGCGCCGAGCCGTTGTCTCCTCCCTGGATGCGGCAAGGGTAGACCAGGGGCCGTGTGCGATGCAACGCGGGGGGGGTGGCCGGGAACCGCCGACCGCTAGCCCGGGGCTGACGCGCCCGACGACCGCGCGGGCTTCACCGCGTAGCCGTGAGCCCAGAACCAGTCGACGGCCTCCCGGAGCGCCGCGTCCACGGGCGTCTGCGGCAACCCGAGCTCGCGGATCGCCTTGGCGGGATCGAAGCGCATCCGCTTGGCGGCCACCCGTACCGCGGTGCGCGAGGCGAGGGGCTCGCGCCGGGTGACTCGGGAGACAGCCTCGAGAATCGCCGCGATCCCGAGCGCGACGGCGGAGGGCAGCCGCCATCGGGGCGCGGGGATCCCGGTGTACGACGCGAGCCGCTCGAAGATCTCGCGGAGGGCGAGGTTCCCCGCCGCGTGGCCCAGGATGTAGCGCTCTCCCACGCGGCCGCGCTCGGCGGCCAGGATGTGGCCGCGCGCGACGTCGCGCACGTGCACGAGGCTCAGCTCGCTGTCGAGATACGCGAACATCCGTCCCCGCAGGTAGTCCACCAGCATCTTGCCGGTCGGGGTGGGCTTCCAGTCCCAGGGCCCGATCGGCGCGCATGGGTTCACGATGACGACCGGCAGCCCGCGGGCGGCGGCGGCCTCCGCCTCCCGCTCGGCCAGGAACTTCGACCGGTTGTAATCACCGACCATGTCCTCCAGGGTGACGGCGGTCGACTCCACCCCGGGCGATCCGTCCCGCGGCAGCCCGAGGGTCCCGACGCTCGAGGTGTAGACGACGCGGGGGACGCCCGCCGCCTCCGCCGCCGCGAGAAGGGCGCGCGTCCCGTCCACGTTGGTGTGGTAGAGGCGCGACGGGTCCGGAACCCACAGGCGGTAGTCGGCCGCGACGTGGTACAGGACGTCTACGCCGTCCAGCGCTGGCCCGAGCGACGGGGGATCGAGGAGGTCGCCGGCCATGATCTCGACCGGCAGGCCCGCGAGCGCCCGTCGGTCGCTGGTCGGGCGGGCGAGGCTCCGGATCTTCGCCCCGCTGGCGATCAGCTCGCGGACCAAGTTGGCCCCGATGAATCCCGTCCCGCCGGTCACCAGCACCGTCATGGGGTCAGCCCTTTCGCGCCTTCAGGACCTCACGTGCCCCGACACCAGTCGGCGCGCCGACCGAAAGAGCACGAACAGGGCGATGCCCTGCACGAGGTGCTGGAGCGCATTGTGGTTGAAATAGGCGGGGTGGAGGGCGATCCGGCCCTGCTGGATACCCGACGCGATGAGAGTCAGCACGAGCGCGACCAGCCCGAGGAGGAACGCGCGCTGTCCACCTCGCCGGTAGCCAAGGGCGAACACGGTGATCAGGAATACCGTGGCCGGGAGGTAGTAAAGCACGGCCACGAGGAAAAGCTGGCTCACGAAAAGCACCACGACCGCATACCCGGCCAACCCCGCCGCCGCGGCCAGCACAACCCACCGGGCCACGCGGGCCGGGAACTGGAGGTGGGCCCCGAGTCCCCAGGCCGCGAAAGCGGCCCCGCCGATCAGCAGCAGCGTCGCGGGCCAGAGGATCCGGCTTCCCAGCGTGCGCTCGTCGGCGAAGAAGCCGTGGACGGTTCCACCTGTGAGGGCGGCTAGCCCGGTGGCCGCGAAAAAGAGCAGGAACCATGCCCCGATTGGCTCTCGGTGGGCATCGCGGGCGAGCAGGTGCGTGAACACCGCACACTCGACGGCCAGCCCGTAGTCGGTCAGCGTGACGTCAGGCTCGGTGATCAGCATGACCGTGGACCGGCGGCGCTACCCGCCGCAATCAGCCAGCTCGCACCGCTCGTAGCCCGAACAGAGCACGTTTCCGGGTCAGGCGTCAAGCTCGGGGGCCGAGCGCGGCCGCCTGGCACCCGAGCAGGCGCTCTTGACCGCGACCCGCAACGCGGGCGAGGCTCTAGGAGCCGGTGACCGTCTGGGCACGCTGGAGCCCGGCAAGCTGGCCGACCTCATCGGGGTCGCCGGCCAAATGAAGGAGGAGACCGCCGCCATGACGACCCCGACGCCGATCGCCGGCGCCTGTGCCTGGCGCGGCGAGGAGATGGCCCGCTCGGCGCGCTGGCTCCGCACGCTCGATCGGGCAGCCCTCGACGAGATCGACGCCGCCCTGCGGGTGGCCCGGGGGCGCCGGCTCCGGTGGGACCAGACCACCCGCGAGAGCTTCCCGCTTCCCACGCTCCGGGCGACGCTGGCCGAGATCGCCGGCGAGCTCGAGGACGGCGGCGGCGTGGTCAACCTGCGCGGTCTGCCGGTCGAGCGCTACTCGGCCGACGAGCTGCGCCAGATCTGGTTCGGGCTCGGCAGCCACCTCGGCCGGCCCGTGTTCCAGAACCGGCGCGGCGAGCTGATGCGCGAGATCCGCGATGAAGGGGCCGGCGTGGGCGAGCGCTACGGCCAGATCCCGGCCCCGGCCGGCGGCGAGCGCGCCGTGCTCTCGTCGTACGCGCGGACGCTCTCCAACGGACCGCTCCGCTTCCACACCGATCGCTGCGACGTGGTCGGCCTCCTCTGCGTCGGCCAGGCGGAAACCGGCGGGATCAGCAAGCTGTCCAGCTCGGTCGCCGTGCACAACGAGATGATCATGCGACGGCCCGACCTGGCCGCGGCGCTCTACCAGGACGTCCCCCGCAGCCGCTTCGGGGAGGAGGCCGACCGTCCCGACGTCGTGTACCGGCTGCCCATCTTCGGCGTGCGGGACGGCAAGTTCACGAGCCACTACTCGCTCACCTTCATCGAGGTCGCCCAGATGGTGCCCGGCGTGCCGCCCCTCAGCGCCGCCCAGCGGGAGGCGATCGAGCTGCTCATGGCGCTGGCCGACGAGCTGTCCTTCGAGATGCGGTTCGAGCCGGGCGACATGCAGTTCGTGAACAACCACGTGATCTATCACGCCCGCACGGCCTTCGCGGACGACGCGCGGAGCGGGACCGTGCGGCGGCTCTACCGGATCTGGCTCGCGATGCCGAACAGCCGGGCGCTGCCGGTGGGGCACGAGGTGCTGTGGGGGAGCGTCGAGCCGGGGGCCCTGCGGGGCGGCATTGGCCAGAGCACGTGATCCGCCCGCGGTCCCCTCAGCGTGCCCCTGGAGGAGCTGGAAGAGGAAATCCGTCGCGGCCGTCGAAGCCGTAGATCGGTTCGCAAGCGAGCGCCGCGACGCTCTCTCTTTTCCCCTTCCAGGAACGTAGGCCATCCAAAGCACCTTTCTGCTCGGGTGACCGAGCCGGCTGCCGTGCGGCGCCTGTTGGCCGCCCTCGGGCTCGCCGCGGAACCGCCGCCGGCCCGCCCCGTCACGGCCTCCTGACCCGCCGCCGATTCCGGCGTCCGTCAGCCGCCGCTTCCCTCCCCGTTTGCCCGCTGAGCCGCGGAGGCGGGTTCCGACCCCGTGTCCCCGGGCCCGGTCCGGCCGGCTGGCGGCGCGCTACACTCCGGGCACCGTGGCGAGGTGCGAGCGGAGGTGACGTGCGGGCGGGCGGGCCCGGACCGGGGGGCCAGGAAACATGCTTAGCACCGCCCTACGCTCTCGGCCTGCAGGAGATACGCCAGCTCGGCGCCGTCGGCGGCCTTCTGATCGGCGGCGTCTACGCCCTGATCGCCCTGGGCCTCAACATCGTCTTCGGGACGATGCGGGTCATCAACTTCGCCCAGGGCACGATCCTCATGGCCGGCATGTTCGGCGCCTACTGGCTGTGGGCCCTGCTGGGCCTCCACCCGTACTGGTCACCGCTGGCCACCGTGCCCGGCCTGTTCGGGCTGGGCTGGCTGATCCAGTGGCTGTTCGTCGGTCCGCTGGTGGCCCGCGAGCGGGCCCGGGAGCCGATGAGCGTCCTCCTCCTCACCCTGGGCCTCGCCCTCGTCCTGGAGAACCTGGCGCTTCTTTTCTTCGCCGCCGACTTCAAGACCATTCCCAGCGGGATCGGGCGCCAGACTTTCAAGGTGGCCGGGCTCATCGTCAGCGTGCCGCGACTGATCGGGCTCGGGGCCATGCTCCTGACCGGCGCCGCGCTCTGGCTCTTCTTCACCCGGACCGATCTCGGGCGCGCCATCCGGGCCACCGGCCAGGACCGCCAGGTGGCGCGGCTCATGGGGATCGACGACCGGCGGATCTACAACGTCGCCTTCGGGTTGAGCGCCGCGCTCATGGGGATCGCGGCGGCCGTGCTGGTGCCCTTCTTCTACGTCCACCCGGCGGTGGGCACGTCGTTCCTGCTCAAGGCGTTCGTCATCGTGGTGCTGGGTGGGCTCGGCAGCATGCCGGGGGCGGCGCTGGGCGGCCTCCTGGTCGGCCTCATCGAGGGCGTGGTGGCCCTCTACCTGCAGGCGGCGGCCGCCCAGATCGTGCTGTTCGGGCTGTTCGTGGCGGTGGTGTTCGTGCGGCCGACGGGGTTGCTCGGAGTCGAGCGCCAGTGAGCCGCCGGGCCGATGACATGACGGGCGGGTCCTGGCACAGCGACCTGCCCCGGCGCGTCCTCGCGGGTCGGATGGCGTGACTGCACGGGGCGATTGATGAGGCCGTCCGGAGCGTTGCGCGTTGAAACATGCGCGATTCTCATCGTCGCTGCGGGCGCTCCGGGGCAGCTCGCTGCGCCACCCGCCCGGCCTCGCCGTCCGAGCATGATTCCTTCCTTTCCGGTACGCGCGCCTCGGACGGCGGGGACCCCAGCCCCGCGACGTCCTGCGACGCGCCGCACCCACACCCCAGAGTCGTCCTTCGGCGCGCTTCATGGGTCAGAGTCGTGAGCACGCGCGCCGAGCGGGTGATCGGGAGCGGGCTGGGCGCGCTGCTGGTCGGGGCGGTGGCGCTGGTCCCGGTCGCCATGCGGGTGCTCCTGGCCGACGACAACTACTGGCTCCAGGTCGTCATCTGGGTCCTCTTCTTCGCGTATCTGTCGGCGGCCTGGAACCTGATCGGCGGCTTCGCCGGCCAGTACTCGATCGGCCATGCCGGGTTCCTGGGGATCGGCGCCTACACCTCCTCGCTCCTCGCCATCCACGCCGGCCTCTCCCCCTGGCTCGGCATGCTGGCCGGCGGCCTGGTGGCGGCCGCCGCCGGCGGCCTGATCGGCTACCCCTGCTTTCGGCTGCGCGGCGCGTTCTTCTCGCTGGTGACGATCGCCTTTGCCGAGATGCTGCGGGTGGGAACCGAGCTGACCGACAGTCTGTTCGGGCTCGAGATCAACGGCGTCCGTGGCCTCCTGCTGCCCGTGCTCGGCCACCGGCCGGCCGCGTTCCAGTTCGTGGACAAGCGGTACTACTACTACGTCATCCTGGCCCTGCTGCTGGCCGTGCTGGCCGTTGGCGGGTGGGTGAAGCGGTCGCGCCTCGGCTACTACCTGGCCGCCATCGGCGACGACGAGGATGCCGTGGCCAGCCTGGGCGTCAACCCGGCGCGGGCCAAGCTGGCGGCCATGCTCCTGTCGGCATTCTTCACGGCGCTGGCCGGGACGTTCTACGCCCAGTTCATCCTCTTCATCACGCCGACCCGGACCATGAGCCTCGACTTCTCGGTCCAGATGGTGATCATGGCCGTGCTGGGCGGGCTGGGAAGTGTCCTCGGCCCGGTGTACGGCGCGGTGATCCTCGTCCCCATCGCCGAGGGGACGCGCGCGGTGTGGGGCGGGGGACTGCAGGGCGTCCACCTCGTCGTCTACGGTGGGCTGCTCATGGTCGTGATCCTGTACGCTCCGCAGGGCGTCGAGGGCTGGGTTCGCCGCCACGTCACCCGCCTCGTCCGCCGGTTGGCGGCGCGGCTCGAACCCAGCCCGGTGCCGCCGGCCGTGGCTCCGGGGCCGTCGGTGGTCCTCCCGGAAGGCCGGCTGTTCCCGCCGGGACGGGCGGTCGCGGGGAGCGACGGGCAGCCGCTCCTCGTCCTCCGCGGCCTGAGCCGGCGGTTCGGCGGCGCGGTGGCGGTCCGGGATCTGAGCCTCGAGGTCCACGCCGGGGAGGCCGTCGGCCTCATCGGTCCCAACGGCGCGGGCAAGACCACGGTCTTCAACCTCATCACCGGCGTCCTCGCGCCGCACGCCGGTCGCATCGCCTTCGGCGGCGTCGAGTTGACCGGCCTCCGGCCCGATGCCGTCAACCGGCTGGGGATCGCCCGCACGTTCCAGATCGTCCGCCCCTTCGCCCGGCTCTCCGCCCGCGACAACGTCGTCGTCGCCGCGCTGCCCCGGGTGCGCGGGGTGGCCGAGGCGCGGCGCGAGGCCGAGCGCTGCCTGGCCTTCGTGGGGCTCGCGCATCGGGCCGACGTCCCCGGCGACGGCCTCAGCACCGGCGAGCGGAAGCGGCTCGAGCTGGCCCGGGCCCTGGCCACCCGACCCCGGCTGCTGCTGCTCGACGAGGTGATGGGGGGAGTGGACCAGCGGAGCCTGCCCGGCCTCATCGCCCTCATTCAGCGGATCAAGGGTGAGGGCGTAACCCTGCTCGTGATCGAGCACAATCTCCGGGTGGTGAGTGCGGTCGCCGACCGGCTGGTCATGCTGCACCTCGGCGAGAAGGTGGCCGAGGGGCCGCCCGACGCGGTGGTGGGCGATCCCCGGGTCGTGGACATCTACGTGGGCGGGACCCTTGCTCTCCGTTGAAGGGCTCGAGGTCCGGTACGGCGGTTACCTGGCGCTGAGCGGCGTGTCGCTGGCGGTCGGGGCGGGCGAGGTCGCCTGTCTGCTGGGTGCCAACGGGTCGGGGAAGAGCTCCCTGCTCAACGCGGTCTCCGGGCTGGTGCCACCCGCGGCCGGGCGGGTCGTCTTCGACGGCGTCCCGCTCACCGGCGTGCCGACCTACCGGCTGCTCGGGCTCGGGCTCGCTCACGTCCTCGAGCGGCGGCGGCTCTTTCCGTACATGACCGTCCTCGAGAACCTGCTCCTCGGCGCCTACCTGCCGCCGCTCCGCCCGGGACGGGTCGCCGCGCTCGAGCGCGTCTACGCGCTCTTCCCGGTCCTCCGCGACAAGCGCGGCCAGCTCGCCTCGACGCTCTCCGGTGGCGAGCAGCAGATGGTGGCCATCGCACGCGCCCTGATGGCGCGCCCGCGCTTCCTCATGCTGGACGAGCCGTTCCTCGGCCTGGCCCCGCGGCTGGTCGAGCTGATCGCGGAGACGATCCAGCGGATCAACCGCGACGGCGTGACCGTGCTCTTCACCGAGCAGGCGATCCGGCAGTCGCCATCGCCCACCGCGGCTACGTCCTGGAGAGCGGGCGGCTGGCCCTGGCCGGCCCGAGCGCGGACCTGCTGGGCGACGAGCGCCTGCACCGGATCTACATGGGTCTCGATAGCGGACGGTCGAGGTGACCGGCGCTCCGCTCCAGGCCGAGCCTAACCAGCCAGGGACCGCAACGCGGTGAGAACGTCCTCCTCGGTGATCCGGGCCATCGGTCCTTTCGCCGAGACATGGCGATGCCGTGCCAGGCGAAAGCCGAATCGACGGCAGCTGGTGGGGCCGAACAGGCCGACGCCGGGAACCCTGAACAGATCAGAGGCGTGGAGCAGGCAGGAATCGACTCCGAGAAACAGGTCGGCCGAGCCGACCAGGGCCATCGCGAACGGAAGCGGCAGCCCCGGGCATTCCAGGACCCAGTCTGCGCCCCCGCTCGCGTCCGACAGCCGGCTCTGCTCGTCCAGAGCCAGCGCGACGTACTGCGGGCAACACTCGAGGAACCGCTCGAGGCAGCGGCGGAACCGATCCGCGGGCCAGGTCTTGTCGGGGAGTGTCTCGGTGTGCACGGCCAGGAGGCGGAGCGGCCGGGGCAACGTCGCTCGAAACTCCCGCGCGAAGGCCATGGCGTCCGCCGGCAGCAGCGGGGGGTGGGCGAAGTCTTCCAGCCGTAGGGACCGGTCGAACCAGCGGGGGACGCCGAAGGCCATGTCGGCGGCATGGCTGACGCCGTCGACGGAAACCCGATGCCGGAATGCCGGAAAGAATCCCACGGTCTCGGTGCCGGGTAGCAATCGCAGCAGTTCGTCGACGCTGGCGGAGTACCAGGGAGCGAGCGAGAGGAAGAGGTCGCAGCCGCCCACAGCTTCGGCCAGGGCGCTGGCGTCGAACCGCCAACCCGCCGGCGTCTTCACGAACTCCACCTCGTAGACCGCGGCCAGCGGAAGGTCGGAGTAGAAGAGGTGGCGGTCGCCGGGCGCGCAGATCAAGCCGAGGGCGTGGGGAAAGAGCGAGGCCAGGGCACGCAGAGCGGGAAGCGTCAGTAAGCGGTCCCCGAACCCGTTGTGGAAGAGAGCGACGGGACGCTGCGCGCCGCCCGGCCCCGGCGGCGACGACGGCCGGGTCTGGAGTGAGGGGCGCACCGCCAGTGGTGGCCCGGAGACGCCCCTGGACACTCAACGACTCACGGTCACCGGCCGGACGCTCGAGGCCAGCTCGGGATGCGCCTTGCACCAGGCCTGCAGGCGAGCCGTCACGCCCGCCGGCAGCTCGCCGGTCGAGCCAGCCCAGTCCGCGGCGTGACGGTCCACTTCTTGCCCGATCGCCTCGATGATGGTGCGACCGGGAGGCGCCAGACGGTTGCCGGGAACCTGGGCCAGGCCGAGTCGCAGCTGGTGGCATATCTCCTGGCGCCGGCGACGGCACTGGTCGCCCAGCGGCTCGGACATCGACCAGCGCGCGGCCCGGGCATAGAAGTCGGCAACCCGCGCGAAGACGTAGAGCGCGTGAAAGAGACCGCGCAGAGGCCGCGGGTCGTCGCGCCAGGGTGAATAGAAGAGCTCCCCCGGCACCTCTCGCAGCAGGTCCACCGTCTCCATGACCATGTTCAGCTCGAAGTGACCGAACTCGTGAACGATCGCTTCGGCCAGGCGCAGGTCGTTGTACGCCTCGGAGAGGAACATGACCCCCGGTAAGTTCGGCGCAGTGAAGGAGTTGTGGGTCATCCGGACGTCGGGAGTGCTGATCGGCACGTACCAGGTCACGGACTCGGCAATGCGGGAGCCCAGGGGGCCATCCAGTCGGCCGATGAGGTCGAGAGACCTTCCGATCATGGCCGCCAGAGCCGGCCCGGCCGGCGAGTGGGCGGCGACCTTGTCGAGATACTGGTCCTCGAACAACGCAGGATCCCGAGCCAGGAGGAGCCGCGGCGTCCCGCGGCCGGCGATGGGAAGGCGGGGCACACGCAGTGCCGGGTCCACCGCTCCGAGGTCGATCACCACCGGCCGGCCGGGCCCCTGCACGGCGAGAGCGGCCGGCGCCAGCCGGGTCAGCTCGATCGGCCACGCTGGCGCAGGCAGGCGAACTCCCAGGCGAGGCAGCAGCAGCTCCGCCTCCTCGACGGCGGGGAGCGTGAAGCGAGTGCCGTCGGGCAGCTTGTCGAAGTACGCGTCGAAGGCGGTGGTGAGCAGGTGCCGACAGGTCCGGTCGAGGTACTGGCCCTCGTCGGCGACAATGGCGTGACAGCGATGCACGTTCAACCAGAAAAACGGCGTGCCCAGCTCCACCAGCTCTTGGGCGATGAGGGTGTCGAGCGGGGCCAGCTGCTCTCGTATCCGGTGCGCCGCCGCCCGGCCCGGCGCCCCGACCGTCGCCAGGCAGTCTTCGAGCAGCGCGAACTTAACGGCCAGGCTGCGCTGGTAGGCCGTCCGCGTCCCCGCAGGCGGCGTCAGCACCGCGCCTTCCGTCATGCCGTCATGCCGAGCTGCGGCGCCAGCTCCCGTGACAGGGTGGCGTGGATGTGGCGAATGACCTTCTCGAGATCCGAGGAATATACGCTGGGATTGTCGAATCCCCGCCGAGCCGAATACCGGTGGGGGAGGTAGCCGCCGCCGCAAACCCGTACCACCGGACAGACGCGGCATTCCTCGCACAGCGCCTCGGTCCCCAGCTGCCGGCTGCGAACCGCCATATCGGCGGCGACGGTATCGAAATCGTGATGGAAGACGTCGTATCCCAGGCGGGTCGCCCCCTGGAAGGCCGACTTCAGTGAGTCCACGGCCTCGATGTCGCCATTGGTCTCCACGACGATCAGCGTGACCGGGTCGAGTCCGAGCGCCTCGACCCCCGAAGGCGCGCCGAAGATCAACCCGATCAGGGAGTTGAAAAAGCGGATGCGCGTGGTGGTGGGCTGCCGTAGCCAGTGGTCGAAGCTGGCGATCAGCCAGTCTCCGTAGGGCGTGGCCCGAAGGTCGGCCTCTTTCCCCGGCGGGCGGCGGTCGTGGTTGTCCAGGGGCAGGAGGAAATCGATGCCGGGAGGGTCGTAGGAGAGCAGGTACCGGGTCAGGGCCACCGGATCGGTATCGGGGTTGATGACGCACAGGAACCCGCTGAAGATCGGCCGATAGCGAGGCGATGTCAGGAGCGCCAGGCACTCCTCGAGGCGCGCGCCGGTGGGCCGCCCGCGATGGTCGATCCGATGGAGGTCATTGATGGCCGGCGGGCCGTCGAGGCTGACGCCAATCGACATGCCCCGGGCCAGCATGAGGTCGCCGATCTCCCGATCGAAGAGCAGACCGTTGGACTGAATGCCCACCGAGAGCTTGAGGCCGGTGCCGCCGAGCGTGTCCGCGATGACCGTGGTCAGCATCTCGAGATGCGCGAGGCCGCCCAGCAACGGCTCGCCTCCGTGGAAGACGATGCTGGCGCTGCGCTTGCCGTGCGCTTCGCAGTGCTCTCGGATCCGCGCCGCCGTCTGCCGCGCGGCCCTTTCCGACATGAGCGAGGGCTGGTCGCGCCAGCGGGAGTCGGCCGAATTGTACACGTAACAGTAAGTGCAGTTCAGGTTGCATCGACTGGCGATCTTCCACAGGAACGTGTGGAAGGGGAGAATGGTGCGCCGGGCGAGTTCAGAGTTCACGCCCCGCTGAACCTCCACTCGACGCGGGGTGGCGTCCTGCCGGGACGGGCCGGGCTACCGCGTGGCCAGAAGCGGTTGGCTGCCCTGGGGAGCGCGCTACGGGTTGCGACGCGCTTCGAACGTCGGGCGCATCACTTCGGGCGACGTGTAGTGTTCTTCGTGGGAGATGTGCTGTTGAAAGGAGGCCAGCGGGTCACGTTTGCGGCGCAGGACCTCCAGCAGGGCCTCGCGCAGGACGGTATTCTTCAGGTTGCGAATGTCGTCGACGGTCAATCGGCTGAGGTCCAGTTGGTCGAGCTTGCTGATCTCTTCCGACGCCATGGATGCCGTCCTTCTGTTGGGGGGATGAGCTCCACGAAGGCCGACGAGTCCGCTCCTCGCCCAGAACAACACGCGCCCGTCTCGACTGTCAAGGGGATAACTTCAGAACGGTGGTGATCGGGGGCACGAACCGCCCAGACTGTATCCGGTGAGATACACCGTGCTCCGCGATGCCCGCACGATGAGCACGAAGCCGGCTCATGGGCGCGCCCTTGGCGGCGTGACGGCTTCGGGCTACCGTAGGCCACCAGGAGCAGGAAGCCGGGACGGGAGAATGGAGGTCGCGCGGTTGAGGGACTCGGCCCGGACGGGCGGGGCGCGCGGGCGGCTGGCCGGGAAGGTGGCCATCGTGACCGGGGCCGGCTCGCGGGGGCCCGGGCTGGGCAACGGCAAGGCCACCGCCATCCTCTTCGCCCGCGAGGGGGCCCGCGTGCTGTGCGTGGACCGCGAGCCCGCCCACGCCGGGGAAACCGTCGGCCTGATCCGGACCGAGGGCGGCCAGGCGGAGCCTTACGCCGCCGGAACGTAGGCCATCCAAAGCACCTTTCTGCTCGGGTGACCGAGCCGGCGGCCGTGCGGCGCCTGTTGGCCGCCCTCGGGCTCGCCGCGGAACCGCCGCCGGCCCGCCCCGTCACGGCCTCCTGACCCGCCGCCGATTCCGGCGTCCGTCAGCCGCCGCTTCCCTCCCCGT